>JAPOOX010000289.1 GCA_026713185.1 Gammaproteobacteria bacterium | reverse complement strand
GTGACTCGCCCATCGATTCATCCGGACGATCTGCCGCAGGAACTACAGCATCCGTTCGATGGCCGTATGGCAGGAGGGACCGGTCACGACAATGCGGTTGTACCCTACGAAGGTATTATTGGCAGTAAGCTTTCCGAGGCGCAGCGTGGCTTGCTGCGCTCCGTGGTTGGCGCCTATGTTGGCTGGACCAATGATGGTCATGCTGAAGTTAAAATGAGTGAGGTAGAAGCTCACCTAGATGAGACCTGGTTTTCCTGGATGGGTGCGACTACTGATGATGGACCCTTTTACTATCGGGTGCATAGTCCTGTCGTGATGATTGAATTCGACCACCACCCCGGCGTTGTGTTCAACAATCCGGTACCGTCCCGCAATCATATTCACACCCTCGTGCGTACGCCGAATGGCGGTGACTATGGCGTTGATCTTCTGCGGCAACATCATGAACGATATGACCATTCGCACGGGACTCACAAGCCGCGACACTAGAACTGTTCGAAACAGGATTAAAAAATGCAGCAAGATGACTTCAATTTAGACGAGACAGTTACCGTCGATATTTCGATGCCGTACCGGGTTTACCTTCCACGCGACTACGATGAATCAGGATCTGGTTCTCCTCTATTGTATTTTCTTCATGGCGCCGGCGAGCGCGGCAATAACCTGGATTGGATGGCGCGAATCGCACTACCGAAATACATAGAAGACGGTGCGGAGCTACCTTTTGTCACTATTTGCCCTCAGTGTCCTTCGGGCGAGAGATGGAATGGCCTGACCTTAACGACGCTGCTGGATAAAGTAGTTGATGACTACAACATTGATACGTCTCGTATCTACCTGACCGGGCTAAGTATGGGTGGTTGGGGAACCTGGGACCTGGCCAATCGGATATCAGATAGATTGGCTGCAGCCATACCGATTTGCGGGCAATCCCTTCTCGTCAATCCGGAAAACTTTAAGAAACTGCCCATCTGGTGCTTCCACGGCGTAATGGATTCTGTCATTCCCGTCGCCGACTCAGTCCGAATGGTCAAGACGCTTCGCGCCGCTGGCTGCAGTGTTGAGTTCACAACCTATGCCAATGCAGATCATGATTCCTGGACCGAGACCTACCAGAACCCTGAGATCTACGATTGGCTGCTGTCGCACAGCAAACCCCAGGATTGATTCGGTTCCGCCCATCCAGTGCGTGGAACACCCCACTACAGTAGCGCTCAGGCTATCCAAAGTTCCCGGTGAAGCTCATCGGGATCATTCGATACATGACTGGAGCCATCCAGATGCATGACCTGTCGGTCAGGCTCGCCATATTGAGGCCACTCCGGTAGCCCCGCGCCGTTGGGATCTCCCGTCCAGGCAAATCGGGTCAGGGTGCTGGACCACTGTTCCGCCAGATTACGCACGTCGGCCAGTTCAGGGTCGTACATGGCAAACACGTTGCAGTCGGGATCGGCGTAGGCATTGAAGGTGAAAGCCATCTCGCACGCGTGCGTTGATCCGGTTAGTTTCCCTTTGTATTCAAGTGTTGTTGGAAGATCGAAACGGTATAGCCAGCTCCCGGATCCTGCAGTGGAAGCACTTTCCGCAATCTCTACGGCGATACGACGGAAATTATCCGTAATCATAACCTCGAACAGCTTTTTCGCATTCTGCAGAGGGTACGCTGCCTTAATGCCTTCCACATAGTGTTGCGGGTCTGAAACTCCAATCACCCGCTTTGCAGTTCCTGGAAGCATCTTTTCGTATCGCTCGATGTCTTCATTGTCGGTGTCGCGTGGTGTAAATAGTGTACCTTCAGTTCGGTTCGTGCCGACAATGAGTGGAATGCCGGCGCTGCCCCTATCCAGGATCGCGTCGTTAAAAGAACGAGTTACAACGGTTCCATCGATAGCGTGGCCTGACGGTAGTCCGGCTTTAATGAGGTCACCCGCAGACATTGCGCGCAGTTTTTCAAGTAACTGTGATTTCTCGACGCCAAGCTTATCTGCAATCTCACCGGTTTTGTCGCCTCCGGGCCACTGCGGGCTGTTGGGACTATGTGCGATCGCCTTGTGAAAGAGGCCGTCGGCTGAAGGCGCTGCTATTAAACCAAAGACGGCGATGCCACCGGCAGATTCTCCAAAGATGGTGACGTTACTCGCATTGCCACCGTAGTCTGCGATGTTGTCTCGCACCCATTCGAGCGCAAGAATCATGTCACGGTAACCGTTTGATACCGTTCCTTTAAGTTCCTCGGCCAGTGGCGCCAGATCCGTAAATCCGAACGGACCTAATCGGTAATTTATAGTAACGACAACCACGTCACCCTGGCTCGCCAGTACCCTGCCGTCATATTCGTTGGCGGAGCCGCTTGCGAATCCACCACCATGAATCCAGACCATCACGGGGCGCGACGCGTTTTCAGTCGAGGGTGTGTGTACGTTAAGAAACAGACAATCCTCGTTCAAATCGCCAGGCACTTCCTGGCGCATGGAGCCGGCGACCTTTCTCTGCATTGCTCGATTGGGATACTGCGTCGCATCAAGGACATCGTCCCAGCCACCGGAAGCGACAGGTGGCATAAAACGTAGTTCACCAGTGGGTGGCTTGCCATACCGTATGCCTAGAAAAGCGTGGCTGCCGCCGTAATCCAGGCCGGTAATTTTTCCAAGGCGAGTGTCAATTGTTGTCATCGAAATCGTTTCCACTGGCTAC
>JAPOOX010000350.1 GCA_026713185.1 Gammaproteobacteria bacterium | reverse complement strand
AGCAGCTGCACTGTTCCCGAATCGCCGTCCACGGACAGCATCTGACCATGTTTTATGCGAATGGTACTGGTGCCCGTTCCCACGACTGCTGGAATACCGTACTCCCTGGCAACGATTGAGCCGTGTCCCAGGATGCCGCCCATGTCTGTTACCAGTCCCGCCGCGTGGGCAAAGAGTGGGGTCCAGGCCGGGTTGGTCATTTCGCAGACGAGGATGGTTCCCGGTCGCATCTGGTCGAATTCGGCTGGTGAGTTGATCAGGCTTGCCGGGGCCGTGATGGTCCCGGGGCTGACGGGGACGCCCCTCATGGTATCGGAGTTGGGATCGTTAACGACCTGTGTCTCCTTGAATCTGACACTTGGGTCCTCACTGGCATCAAAGGGCACGGTACCGGGCGGGTGCAATCGCTTGCGCGCTTCCCGAAGCTCAAATCTGTCGGCAGCCAGTTGCCGTAGCTCGTCATCCCCTTTGTTTTCCTTTCGGGCGGCGATTCCCTGCTTCAACTCATCGGTCAGGAGATAAAAGACATGGTCCCGTTCCTCCAGGGTGCCGGCATCGGTCAGGCGTTGCCCCAATTCCAAAGCCAGGGGCCGAAGAGCTGGCCAGGCCATATAGAGGTAGAACATCACTTCCTCGCGTATATAGTAGAAGCGATGGGTAAACCAGTGGCGAAAGCGGAACTGCCAATACTGCAGGCCCTCTAGCAGTCCAAGGATCTCTTCCATGGCTGCTTCGCGCTTCTCCAATGCCTTTGTCTCGTGATTCTTTGGATTGTAGGTCTCATCCCTGACCATGGTCTTCAGTGTGGCGAGCAGACCGGAAGGATCTTCAAGGGGCAACGGCTCTGCAAAGTCGAGGCTGTAGCCCAGGTGTCCGTAGATGCCGAGATACTCATTGATTGCTGCGACCACAGACTCCGCATCCGGATGCTCCTCCAGTGTCTTCATCATACGTTTGGCGGGTGTGATGATCACCAGTTCAGAGAGTGCCGGATTGGCCCGGATTTTCCTGGCGATCTCGAACAGGTGCTCATTGGCTTCCATGGTTTTCGACTTGAAGCCGCTCAGGAACTGGCCACTCGTGAATTTGTGGTCCGGCAGGGTCTCGCGTAGAAAAGCCTGCAGTTGATCATCGGTAGATTTTGCGACACCAAAGGTGTGACCGCCGTTGGTGCCCCAGAGCATGCCGCCGGCAATAGCTGTTTCACAGAGGCCTTCAAACAGCAGTTCATCAGATGCTGTTTCGGGATTCACCTGGCGCCACTTTTCCGCTGCCGCGATGATTGCAGGCTTCGCCCTGTCGTAAAAGTCCTTGATCTGGTTCTCGTTGACCTGGGTCCGGAAGAAAGCGCCAAAGGTCGGGTTCGCGCTCTCAGGCCGGGTGACAATCGCGGCCACATCATCAATGTCTGAAGACGCTATCCAGTCGTCGAACGCGGTTCGGTCCTTCGTAGAGAGCGACTCCAGGAACAAGGCCAGATCGTGTTGCGCCATATTGTCCTGCATTTTCCGGTTATTGGCCGACCTCTTCATAAATGCGGCCTTCAGCTGCTCGGCGGACTCTTCCTTCTTCCCTTGCGCCTCAGCCTGACCAGCCTCGGCGGTGATTTCAGCAGCATCCATTTCGGCCTCGGTCATTGCCTGGGCTAACCTTTCCTTTCTCCCTTTGATAATGAAGGGCCAGTCGAAACGCTGGTAAGCATAACCGTTCAGCGTAACAAACATTGGGCCACCGCCCTCCATAAGGCTCTTCTTCCTGGCGCCATCGGCTGCAGTCTCCAGGCCCACGCTCAGGTATAACTCTTCAAACAGCGGCGTGCAGGGATCGGGAATGTTCTCGACGATCTGGCGGCGCGCCAGTATCTGTGCTGGCGGGTTCGGGACCCATTCCACCTCGATCGGCTGTGGCGGGAGGTTGGTAATGGGACGAGACTGCAGCATGTAGAGTTTGCCTTCGGAGTAGGCCCACTCGATATCCTGCGGTATGCCATCAAAGTGCGCTTCTGCCTTGAGGGCAAGGGTGACCAGTTCTTTGATATCCTCATCAGACAGTGACGACTGGCCGCGCTCGCTCTCGGCGATGTCTTCAAGACGTGTGCCCTGGTCGCCATCGGAGACGATCTTCTGCTCCTTGGCGCCGATGATGGTGTCCCTGGCCTGCATCGATTCGCGGTCCACTGTGTAGGTGTCAGGTGTGACCTGTCCACCGACCACTGCTTCCCCAAGACCGAAACTCGCGTTGATAATCATCTCGGAGCGTTCCCCAGTGGCTGGGTTGGCTGTGAACAGGATGCCGGAAACATCCGACGGCACCATGAGTTGAACGACCACAGCCATGGCGACCGCGTCGTGTTCGATGCCCATTTCATGTCTGTAGGCAATTGCCCGTGGCGTCCACAGAGATGCCCAGCAATTGTGGACCGCTTCGACGATCTCGTCCCCGCCGCGCACGTTGAGATAAGTATCCTGCTGACCCGCAAATGACATGTCCGGCAGGTCCTCGGCATTGGCTGATGAACGCACAGCGACCGGTGGATTGTAACCCGCCATGGCGCCATAGGCCTGCCTGATCTCGTCAGCCACCGATTCGGTTGGCTTGACCTCTTTGAAGAGTGCCTGAATGGCCTCCGATGCCTTGTCGAACGACAATGTAAACTCGCCAATCTCAGGTTTAGCCAGTTCGATGATCCTGGCTTGCAGATTGTTCTCCGCTACGAAATGCCGGTAAGCGGCGGTTGTCACATAGAATCCGCCAGGGACATCGAGTCCGGCATTTGCCATTTCGGCCAGCGAGCGGCCCTTGCCACCGACAACTTCAAGGCCAGCATCCCTGGCATCAATGGGCAGTATGTTTGTTTCAATCACTGGTGTACTCCTTATACTTGATCAAGAAATTTAAAATTTTATCGACTTGACATATGACACAATAGTTCCGGGTGGAACTATTCTCTGGTCAGTGGTCTGGTTTACTTATATCTGCTTGCCAAAAGCATCCTGGGATTTTACGCTAAAACGTCCAATTCACATTAACACCATCAACTGCGAACTCAGGCATACTCTTGGCTCCAAACGAGGGCCAGAGCGGATCAATGTTTCCACTGTTCCATTGCTCGTAGCCTGCTGTAATTTGTTGGACAATTTCCTGCCGCTTATCCGCCAGGTTCGTTTTTTCACCGATGTCTTTGGATAAATCGTAAAGCCAGTATCGGTCTGCGGCATAGATCAGTTTCCAGTCTCCGTCCCGTGCCGCCCAAATGGGACCGGCGCGCCAGAATAATTTGTTATGAGGTTTTATGCTGTTCGAACCATTGAGATATGGAATCAGGTCAACGCCATCAATGGCTTTATCCTCCGGCAGCTTGCCACCGGCTGCTGCGACCGCAGTGGGGAAGACATCCAAAGTGCTGATCGGATGCTCGTAGGTCGTGCCTTTACGAATGCGTGCCGGCCACTTCATCGCAAATGGAACACGGACTCCGCCCTCGTACATCGTTTGTTTTCCCAAACGAAGTGGCGTGTTGCTGCAGTAGTCAGCAACACCGGCGCCGTTATCACTTGTGAAAATCACCAGCGTGTTCTCTTCGAGACCGTGTTCTTCCAGTGTATCCAGAACAACGCCGATGCCATCATCCAGGGCAGATGTCATTGCTGCGTATATGCGGCTGCTTTCGTCATCGATGTGAGGGAAACGATCGTAGTATTTCCGGGTGACCTGAAGTGGCCCATGTACGGCCAGATGCGGAAGGTAAAGAAAAAATGGTCGCTCCCTGTGCTTTTCAATGAACGCAATCGCTTCCCGGGTAAAAGCTTCTGTCAGGTATTCATCTTCCCTGACCGGAGTCGTTCCCCGCTGCAAATTATCATTGCCACGGCCACTCCATACAGCAGGTTCCTTTATACTCACATTCGCCCGAGTGAAACGTATGCTTCTCACATCTTCCCGGGTCGGATCGATGTAGTCAGCACCCCAGGTAGCCATGCCGAAGAATTCGTCAAACCCCCGGTTGACAGGATTGAATTTATCCTGTGAACCAAGGTGCCATTTACCCACCATGCCGGTAACATAGCCGGCGTCTTTCATGGCATCTGCCAGAGTCACCTCTGTGAGGGGCAAACCGTCACTACTTTCCGGACCAGTCATGGGTAGAAACTCGTGTCCAAAACGTTGCTGGTGGCGACCGGTAAGAAGTCCTGCACGGGAAGGGGAACAAACCGGACTCGAAACATAGCCATCGGTGAACAGTACGCCTTCGTCCGCCAGCCGCTTGATGTTCGGCGTAGGGACAGTGTCACAGCCATAAAGTTCGGTATCGCAATAACCCAGATCGTCAGCAAAAATCAAAACGACATTCGGGGGTGTTGCGCTGGCACCATATACATGTATTAAGCATGCAAGCACTATTATCAACTTGGAAAACAATCGCAATATATAACTCCCTGCCTCTGGATTCTCTGAATTGAAAAGCTCAGAACTATAACATAGCGGGGTGCTGCGTACGAGCTAACTCAGTACACTGCAACAGAAAGAACCTGCTCACCCCGGAGAAATGCTATCGGAAGCGTTCCTTATTCCCATGAATGTCAACCAGCGGGAGTTGGCCGATTTTTTTCCTCAAAGAAAGGGAGATTACCTTTTCGGGTAATCTCCCGGTTTTTCAAACAAGTTGGTCCAAAAAGCGAGGTTATCACATCGGCTTTTTGCTATAGCTGTGGTCTCCAGCGTACTTCCAGACCTACCGAACGCGGGTCTGTCAGGGTGCCCGACGCCGGTGCGCCACCGGTGGTGGATTGGTGCAGGAACTCGATCACACCAATTTCATCGAAAACGTTTTGCACGAACAGCGATGCGGAAATGGCTTCGCTTGGAGACGTCCAGGTGCCGCGAACATCGAATCGATCATATGCCGGCATCGTCGAGATGTCGAAGTTACTGAGGTCAGAAGCACGTTTGCCAACCCAGCTGTAGGTCCCGAGCAGTTGCATGTGTCCGCCAATAGCGCCTGTTAGCGGCGTCTCGTAGCTTGCCGTCAGCGCGAACTTGTGGTTCGGCTGCAGGGGCAACTGGTTGCCGGTCATGTCCGAGGGAAGAATATACTCACTGGTGACTATCTCACCGGAAGTAAAATCCCTATGTGTCCATAAACCTGTTTGCGGATTGGGATGGGCTATGACGACCTGTAAATGCGGGCCGATCTCAGAGTCGAGATAGGCATAGAATCCGCTGATACGCCAGTTTTCATTCACATGGTACATGAAGTCAACTTCAGCACCCCACAATTTGGAATCAGGGATGTTGTCTGTGAACTCGGCGATGGGTGACGTAGCAAATTCACTGAATGAGTCTCCAGTGGCTAAACCCTGTTGCTGGATTTGGCCAGTGATCTGATAGTCATCGAAGTCGTTGTAGAAGACACCTGAAGTCAATCGCAGTCGTCTATCCATGAACAGCCCTTTCATTCCGATCTCATAGTTGACTAGCGACTCTTCCTTAATGAATGCCGGAAACGCGTCGGACTTGGAGTTGAAACCGCCTGCCCGGTATCCGGTCGAAACTCGACCGTAAATCAGGCGATCCTGATCCGGGGTGTACTCCAGACTGACGTGGCCAATGGTCTTATCCCAGATTCGCTCATTGGGGTCGGAATCATCGAAGATGATCTCTATCGGGACCGATCCGATAAAACTAAAACCGAATTTGGCCCAGCCACCATTCTGCCCCTGATTCTTCGTGTCTTCCGTATAGCGAAGACCACCAGAGATCAGCCACTGCTCGTTGACCCGGTATTCACCGTTGAAGAAGATGGCTTCGGTCTCTGAGCTGGCGTTCGTGCGGAACAGCAACCTCTGTGTGTGGTCGTTGCCTTCGGGACATTGCCAGTAGTTACCGGGCTCGCCATTTGCTATCGCTTCTTCCGGTGTGGTCGAGAAGCCAAATGGAATAAGGATGGTCTGACGGATATCCTCACAGCCACCTGGATATCCAGCGGCGATAGCGGCATCTTCAGCAAACACATCAATCCACGGATTGGTATACGTGAAAACAAGTACGGACCCCTCCTGGAAATTCTCGTAGGTGAAGGCTCCCACGATAAAATTGAACTTACCGTCCAGGTTTGAAACCAGCTGTAACTCATGAGATT
>JAPOOX010000349.1 GCA_026713185.1 Gammaproteobacteria bacterium | reverse complement strand
TGCTGGTTTTTATATGCCCGGGCCATTCGATAATCGCAGGAACGCGAAATCCACCCTCGTAAAATGAACTCTTGGACCCACGCAGGTGACCGGTCGAGTCCGGGTTGATCCCCGGTATGTATTCACCGGTCGATGTCCGGGTGACGCCAAAGGTGGGCAATCCACCATTATCGCTGTTAAACCATACAAGCGTGTCCTGGGCGACGCCCATATCCTTAAGCCCCTGGCGCAGCATGCCGATGGACCGGTCCATGGCAACGATTTCACCATGGTGTGCAGCGGAGAATTCATGCTGGTCGGCGAACGCCGCCTTGTCTTTATCGAGGGCTTCCATCGGCCCATGAGGAGACGCGTACCAGATCAGGATAAAGGCAGGTTTGCCTTGTTTGTGAGTACCCGCGAGAAATGTCAGCGCTTCCTGCACCAGAATCTCCGAAGACTCACCCTTGATCTGTTCTGCCGTACCCATGCGGCTGAACACAGGATCCAGATTGAACTGATTGGTTTCCGAGAGCCAATAGTCGAATCCGAGTTCTCCCGGGTGATGAGGATCATCCAGGGGCATCGGATGTTCCGGTGTGTTCACCTGGTTCAGATGCCACTTGCCGAAATGCGCTGTGGTATAGCCGGCATTGCGAAACGCCTGGGACAGCGTCTTCTCCTGCTTGTTGATTGAATCGCCCACCGTAAAGACGCCCGTGCGGTCATTGGTGCGACCCGTCAACACCGTCGCCCGGGTGGTGGAACACTGAGGTGCACCGGTATAAAAACGATCCATACGCAGACCGTTTTTCGCCATATCATCCAGGTTGGGTGTCTTAAGCACCGGGTGGTTGTAATAACTGGTCTGCGCATACCCCATGTCATCGGCCATCACCAGAATGACATGGGGGGCAGCCGCCACTTGCCAGGCTAACAGACAAGCCAGAATGCCTGAGCTGATTTTTCTGATAATCATGGTGTTAGTAAGGACTCACGGGGTCGGGGAAATTCCACCGTACCCATCTCCACTGAAACATGTCATTGGTCGCATCGTTCCAGCCAATGAGACGTGCCTTCATTTCCTCAAGGCGGTCTGCATGGTCCGGGTCGTTGATGAGGTTATTCATTTCGGCCGGGTCCGCTTCCAGGTCATAAAGTTCATCCAGATCGTGGGGTTGGTACACATACTTCCAGCGTTCGGTGCGGACCATGCGCTGACTGCTGTAACCCCAGACTTCACCGTGGCTTTCACAGTACACACTGTCCGGCCAGTTGGCGGGTGTCTCGCCGTCAACCAGTGGCGCCAGACTCCTGGCGTCCAGATTTTCAGGGATCTCACCTCCACCCCATTCGACAAAGGTGGGCATCAGATCCATCAGGCGAACAAATTCCGGCGCCTTCCTTGGAGCAGCGCCGGGCACCTTGGCCAGAAGCGGGATGCGAAACACCTCGTCATACATGGTGCCGGATTTCTCGAAGTGTTTATGACTACCGGTTGCATCACCGTGATCCGTCGAAAACACAAAGATCGTGTCGTCCTCAATGCCACACTCCCGGATGGCATCCAGCACCCTGCCGACACAGGCATCAATCAGGGAAACATCACCGTAGTACTTGGCCACGACGTTCTGCCACCACGACCAGTCCTTGTCTTCCAGATGCCATTCCTGATGCTTGCGAAGATGCGACGCGGGTTTGCCCTCAAACGACTCGTCGAAATTCGGCCACGGCGGAATGGATTCAGGGTCATACATTGACCCGTAGGGTTCTGGTGGACGATTTGAAAAATGCGGCGCAACGACGTCCATTCGGAGGAAAAAGGGTTGATCTCCTGCCGCGCGTTCGCGCAACATGGCGATCCCCTCATTGGTCACCCTGGTGGTCGCGTGCTCCTCCACTGACCCGGTGCTTGTTCCGGCTACAATCATGCTGCCATTGGCAAACTCCACCGTAGATGTGGTGCCGGGTTCGAACAACCTGGTTCGATCAGGCCATACTTTTGGTTTTTTTATGCTGCTGGTTCGCTGTGGTGTCAGACCATGTCGGTCGAATCCAAACTCCTCCGGGCCCAGATCCTCATTGACGTGCCACTTGCCTGCATAATCCAGGACGTAACCTGCATCCTTCAGCTGCTGACTGAACGTTGGCGTATCCTTTGGAAGCCCGCGGTTCCATGTCGGCGCGATGTGGGTATTGATCATCACCCCATTGTTATGTGGATACAGTCCCGACATAAGCGCCGCACGTGACGGTGAACAAACGGGACTGACAGTATAGGCCTGGTCAAACCGCGTACCTTCGGCAGCGACCTTATCCAGGTTCGGTGTTTTGCAGATGTCATTTCCGTAACAACCCAGGGCATCACGCCTCAGTTGATCAGTCATAAACAAAACAATGTTTGGCGCCATCTTGAGAACTCCTTACCTGCTCGCTTCTGCTGCCCGTACTTCCTCAGCCCATTCCCTGACCCTCATCGCTCTGCGATCGTCGATCACCGGATCAGGTTCTCTCCCGGTGGGATGCACCTTTCCTTCGGGATAGTCCGCTCCTAACGCGCTGCGGCTTACGGAAAGACTCCACTCCTTATACTGCTCATACATACGCTCGGCGATTTCCGGATAGGTGTCGATCAGGTTCTGTTTTTCGCTGGGGTCACCAATGACGTTGTACAGTTCATAAGTATTTTCCTTGCCACCAGTGTAATTGGCATTCTTGACGATCTTCCAATCGTTATCCAACCACATCCAGCCGCCGCTTGCCCTGAACCCCAGCGGTTGCTCCCTTCGCTCGGGTTCTTTCCTGAAGACTTCCGCAAGCGAAATGCCATCGTGTACCTTGTTGATGGAATCCGGATTCAAGCCCGCCACGTCAATCAATGTGGGAAATATATCGACAGTCCCTGAAGGGAAATTCGATACACGTGGTTTGATTCCCGCGGGCCACTCCACAACGGTCGGTTCGCGGAGTCCTCCCTCATAAAAATCTTTCTTGTAGCCGCGCAAATGCCCCGTGCTGTCAGGATCCACGCCCAGGTAGCAGCCATGGAGTTGCCGCGCCTCGAGGCTGGTGAGGTTCGGGTCAATGTGATCGCCACAGTCTGATGGGTTAATGACTTCTCTATCCTCGCCCTCTCCCCGGACCAGTGTATCGGAAGCGGGTGTCCCGCCATTATCACTGGTGAACCAGACGAGGGTATTGTCCGCTATCCCCAGATCCTTCAGGCTTTGCCGTAAATAACCAATCGACCGGTCGATGGCCACAATTTCACCCATCATGTTCGCCGAGGTCCGATTCACCTTGCCCAGGAAAGGTTTGATATCTTCCTCGGCAGCAGTCCAGGGACCATGAGGCGCCGAGTACCAGATGACAACAAATACGGGCTTTTTCTGCGCCACCTGTTTGCCGATGTATTTCACTGCCTCATCAACTATGACTTCCGGGCCATAGCCCTGAAACGTTTCACGTTTACCGTTACGACTCAACTCAAATTCAGGATAATCAAACCCGGAGGCGCTCAGCCAATAGTCAAACCCCAGCTCACCAGGATTGTGAGGATCATCAGCGGGAAGCGGATGATCATCGTGTCTGACCTGATTCAGATGCCACTTGCCAAAGTGGCCCGTTGCATAACCTGCTTCCCTGAAGGCAGTCGAGAGCATCTTTTCCTGCTTGTTAATCGAGTGTCCAACGCGAAATCCCCCGGTACGGTCGTTGGTGCGACCCGTCATTACCGATGCCCGGGTCGGTGTACAGCTGGGAGCACCCGCATAGAATCGATCCATTCGCAGGCCGTTGTTAGCCATATCATCAAGATGGGGTGTTTTCATATGGGGATAACCGTAGTAACCGGTTTGCGCCCATCCCATGTCGTCTGCCATCACCAGAATGACATTTGGTCTGGTATCAGCAAAGACGTTTGATGCCAGAACAAGGATCGTTAGCATCACGACGCTTAAACTCCCTGACCTGGCGCAATCAGATTTAAACATTCCTATTCCATGTTTGAATTATTGTTGCCATAGAGACTAGCAACAAAGAGAAGTCTCCGAAAGTGGAATGACCCAGAGATCACCCAAAAAACACTATTGCTCGACCCAGTGCTTCGCATTCCTGGACCGGGCATACCCTTTTCCCCTCGATGCTTATTTCACGTGGCGGTCAGCTACTCATATGACGCGAGCTTGGGGACACCTGTCAATCATCTCGTCTGAGCATCTCGACGTACCGCCGTATGAATCTGTCCTGATCGATGTTTCCAGCAGCAAGCTCAATGATCAGGTCTGCAAGCTCAATCTGATAATCAGACGCTATGATGTTCTCATCGTTCATCATCAGGATGAGATCGCCCACAGCAAGCGCCGTACGTTTGTTCGCATCATTGAATGGATGTCCGACCGTGAATGCGTACACAGTGAAGGCCGCGACCTGTGAGACAGTCGGTTGTTCGAATTGGTATGCCAGGTTCATATGGACTCGACCGAGCACGGCACCCGGTGAGGCGCCGATACGGGAACCCGGTAGTCCACCGTGTCTGGCTATAATGTGCTCGTGCAGGTCGGCGATCTGCTGCACGGTCGGTAATGCGATCTTCACCGCTTCGCAAGGTAGGCCAGCACCTTTGATCGCTCATCAAGAATCGATTCAGTCAGTTCCGCTACCCGGGTGTCATCCATCGTGTCGAATATCAGGGACTCTGCCGGGATGTAATAGCCTTCTACCTTGCTGTTACGCAGGATGGCAGTCGGTTGCTTTTCGTCCAGGATTCGACTGGCCCGCTGCTTGAGCTCGGTCATGGTTACGTATTTCATAGTCGTTTCCCGGCACTGATATCGATACCGAATAGTGGCATCGATATCGGTGCTTGTCAATTTTACATCATCTATCGTCTGATTGCCGTTCCCCAAAAGCCAGGGAAAGATCAGGGATCCTGTTCCTTCGCGATGCCTTGTTGTATCAACTCGTCAATCTCCGCGCTTGTCATGCCTGTTTCCAACAGTACGTTCCTGGTGTGCTCCCCATGTGCAGGCGCGTTTGAAGCGGGCGCCAGCCGCTCACCATGAAATTGTGCCGGTGATTTAACGCGTCGCATGTTGCCCATGATCGGGTGTTCGAACTCATCAATAGTGGCGTTTGCCGCGTATTGGGGATGATTCAAAACGTCGCGGTAGTCATGATATTTTGTTGCGGGTACATCGTTTTCAGCCAGTCTCTTCAGTATCTCGTCCGTATCGAAGTTGGAACATGCGGCTCTTAACAATGCTCTGAATTCAGTGAAGTTCTCACTTAGTTTTTCCTGGCTATCGAAACGCTCGTCCGCAAACAGGTGCAGTTGATCGACAGCGGCAACCAAACCTACTAATTGTGCGTCGGTCGCCGCAGCTACAGCAACGCTTCCGTCTCGACTATGCGTTAATTCGAAGCCTCGTTCGCTCAAGGGCGCCAAATGTTCTGCATCTTCATCCAGTAGCGTTTCATGCATGAAGCCATCAGGAAAAAGAAAGAACAGGCCAGCATCCATCATTGCAATATCGATGTGCTGTCCTTCTCCGTTCTTCTCGCGTAAGTACAAAGCGGCTGTTGCAGCCTGGCACGCGGTGTAAGCGGTGCTCTTGTCGCAAACCAGGTTACGCACCATCCTGGGGCTGTCTTCGCCATGGCCCTGAACGGCAGGAAAACCAACCTGGGTTTGAATGATCTGGTCGTATGCTGGTTTATCGCGGTCAGGTCCCTTGATGCCAAACCCGCTGATGGCGACATAGATCAACTGCGGGTTCAAGCTTCGCAGGTGTTCGCTACCAAGACCAAGTCTGTCCATTACGTCGGGACGATAATTGCAGAGAACAATATCGGTGTCCTGAATCAGCTGTTCAATGATTTGCTTGCCCTGGTCTGACTTGATATCCAGACGCAGGGATCGCTTTCCCCGATTGCAGTTCGCGAAAAGTGCGGAGATACCCCCTTTGGCACTGCCGAGGAAACGCATGGGGTCACCGGGTTCGATGGGTTCCACCTTGATGACCCGAGCGCCTTGTTCGGCCAGCATCATCGCTGCAAATGATGCGGTGATCATGGTTGAAAATTCAAGTATGTTAATGCCTTCTAACGGTTTCATCTCTATCAATATCCCGGGAAATCCACTCACCATAGTAACTGGAATAGTGGGGTCGGAGTAAAGTGCCGGAGTAAAACGTCTCACTTTGGCGGCAATGTTGCGTTTTACTCCGGCACTTTACTCCGACCCCACTATTCCCAGCACGGGTTAAGGACTATCATTGCGCCTGATAATGACATGTTAATGGGGCTCGATATGGGAAAGCTTGAAGGCAGAACTGCACTGATTACTGGTGGCGGCAGAGGGATAGGCCGGGCGATTGCACTGAGGTTCGCTGCTGAGGGAGCACACATTGCCCTCAACTATGCGAGTAATCGGGCTGCTGCTGAAGAGACTGCTGAGGAAGTTCGCAGTCTTGGCAGCAAGTGTGAAATTTATCAGGCTGATGTAAGTGATCAACAAGCCTGTCAGGCGATGTGTGAATCCGCAATCCAGGCGTTTGGTCAGATTGATATCCTTATCAACAATGCGGGTATAGGCTCATCGGCTGTTAACAGACCAACGATCGCTGATGCCACCATGGATCAGTGGCAACTGTTGTTGGGCGCCAATCTGTGGGGTCCGATTTACATGTGTAAAGCCCTGGTCCCTCATCTGAGACAAGCAGATCGAAGTGATGTAATCATGATCTCATCCATTGCCGCTCAGAATATGGGACCGAACATGGGGCTCTACAGTGTTGGTAAGGCGGGGATGGAAGCACTGGCACACACCCTTGCCAAAGAGGAAAAATCGAATGGTATGAGGGTCAATATTATAGCGCCGGGGCTGGTCGACACAGATATGGGTCGGAAGCTGGTTTCATTACTGCCTGGTCCGGATGATATGCGAGAGCTTGATGCCAATATGCCTTTCGGATTCGTCTGCACACCGGCGGACATCGCTGCGAATGTCACTCACTTGTGTTCTGAAGACGGACGTTATGTGACAAACCAGAGAATTACCATTAGCGGCAACTAAACTATCAAAGAACTACCGGAACTTTCGACAGAGATCTTTTGCGTGCCGGGAAAATGTTATGGCATTGAAAAAATCTATACAGTATGATTTTTTGGTTTTTTTCAGCAGTTAACTTGTCAATTCCCCTGGATCAAAGGAAACTTCAACCATGTATGTGCTACAAAAAATCAACGCAACACCCTTCCTTTTAGCCTTTTCACTGTATATGGTTTCGTCGATTTCCGGATTGTCAGCGAAACCGATGCATACACCCACGAAGATGCCGATGGCCAAGGCGGAGTCGGTCGGCATGTCGACCGAAGTCTTGAGTCGTATCGACGAAATGATGCAGGAACATGTCGACGCCGGGCATATCCAGGGCGGGGCTACAATCGTAGCCCGACGCGGCAAGGTCGTTCACTTCTCGACGCATGGAGAAATGGATGTCGAAAAGGGCCGTGCCATGGAGCCCGACGCGTTATATATTATGGCCTCCTCGGCGAAGCCCGTGATTGGCGTTGCCACGCTGATGTTAGTTGACGAAGGGCTGATAAGTCTGAATGATCCGATATCAAAATTCATCCCGGAATTCGCCAATCAGAAAGTTGCGGTCCAAGCCAAATCGGCGAATGGGGATGGTAAAAAAGAGTGGAGCAAGGGAAAAGGCGACAACGAGGACAAGAAATGGGACAAGGGAAAAGGCAAAGCCAACAAGGGCAAGGGAGATGATACGGAGCAGCGTCTCGTGCCTGTCAAGACGCCGCTGACTATTCACCATCTGCTCACGCATACGTCTGGTCTTACGGGTGGTGGAATTGTACGCACCAAAGAGGATTCGTTTGCGACCTACATTCCCAGGCTCGCGCAGGCGCCGCTGATTTTCCAACCCGGGACGCGGTGGGCCTACAGCAATGTGGGCTTCCATGAAGTATTGCCACGCATCATCGAAATCGTCTCTGAAACCCCATTTCATGAATTCATGCAGGAACGGTTGTTCAGTCCGCTGGAGATGAATAACTCGTATCACCATGTACCGAGCGAAAAAGTATCCAAACGTGTCGTAATCGAGGGGCTCGACTTCAAGGAGAAGGGGAGCGGCGGGCTTGTCAGTGCGGCCGAAGATTTTCTTCATTTCGAGCAGATGCTGCTCAATGATGGCGAGCTTTTTGGGCGCCGATTGTTGAGTCCGGCGATCGTGAAGATGATGAGCAGCAATCAGGTTGGTGACCTCTTTGCGACTTCAGGCAAGGGTGTGAAGGCACAAAATGGAATGGGTTTTGGATACGGTGTTGCTGTCACACTGGATCCGATCACCGCAGGCAGTAGCCGCGGGAAAGGCGCTTTCGGATGGGGCGGTGCGGCCGGCACGGTGTCCTGGACGGATCCCAAAAACGAGTTAGTTGGCGTGCTCATGCTGCAACAGACGGGCGCCGGCGGGAATTTCGCAGAAATCATTCGAGAGGCGATTATCGACCAGGATCTGAGATGATTGACGAAGCGGACAGGCTACCAGCAAAATCCTCCATCGCCATGTGGTAGTAGGGCGTTGGTACCGGGCCGGACAAGATCGGGTCTTCGACTGCTTTCATCCAGGATCTTAATTTTCCATCCAGCGCGTCCCTGATTTCCCGATAAGCTTCCTGTTGGGCGAGGTTGTCGAGTTCGTAGGGGTCGGTCTCAAGATCGTAGAGTTCGATTATCGGTCGCTCCTGCTGAGAATTGGCGCCGCGCATTCTGATGGGCGCCAGCGGGATACGACTCGGAGAAAAGTTTCTGATGAGTTTGTACTGCTCTGTTCGTACGCAGCGTGATTCGGTCCAGCGATTATTACCCAGCATCATGGCATATATGGCATCGCGATGTGGCGCCGGGTCGGCTGACGTTAGTTGATGCGAAAAGCTTTTGCCCTGAATGTTGTTCGGTATCGGTACACCTACGAGTTCGAGAAGTGTCGGTACGATATCCACGTTGCTGACCAGAGACGGCATTTCGCTGCCTGCCACGCCACCACCGGGCCAATGGAACAGCAATGCGGTACGTATACCTCCTTCATAGAGTTCCCACTTACACCGGGGCAGTTCTACCCCGTGATCAACGGTAAAAACAACAACGGTATTCTCGGCGATGCCTGCATCGCGCAGGCTGTCGATGATATTGCCGACCGCAACGTCCAGCGTTGCAATTGATCCCTGAAGCGCTGCAATGTGTTGTTCAGAAGCATCGTCAGTTTCGATGTAAGGCGGAACCTCGATTCCTTTGGATCGATCGGGTGTTGCGCCATTCCAGTCGAAACGGGTGTGAGTTTCGAAAAATCCGATTTGCGCATAAAATGGTGCTGTTCCTTTGGGTTCATTGAGAAACGTGCGAAACGCTTCTGCCGTTTCTGCAGCAGTGGAAACCCGTTCACCCGTCAGCAGTTGTTCTCTTCCGACATTGTGCAAACGTTTTTCGAGGAAACCCAGTGAGTCATCCACTTCCGCTTCATGCTGGTGGTTGAACAGCACTGTCCTGTAGCCTGAATCTTTCAGCAAATGTGACAGGTGACGTTCACCTTCGCGAAGACGCCATCGATAGGGCGTTTGGATCAATCCCATGAGTCCATTGCTCTGCGGATACCGTCCAGTCATCAAGGCGCCACGACTTGGCGTGCAAACCGGACTGGTACAAAAGCTTGACCGGACGAGGCAGCCCTCGCCGGCTAATGCATCCAAATGAGGGGTGTTTACGGTTTCATGACCGTAACAGTTGAACCAGTCTCCCGTGTCGTGACTCGTAATGAAGACGATGTTTGGCTTTGAACCAGATGTCATCAGTGCATTGTAGGCGAGAGCTCGATGACTTCACAATGTCGTTATTGCCATAGTACGCTGTCACTGCATCAAAACTGAAGTTCCAGTACTATAGGCAAAAAGGAGTTCCTCGATGAACGCACGTTTATTCCTGATGATCTTTGCGATGCTGTGGGTGCCGGTCGTGCTCCCCTCTCCCGGTCCGGATACACATCCGAATGTGATCCTCTTTCTGGTCGACGACATGGGTTGGAGCGATCTTGGTGTGTACGGTAGCGATATCTACGAGACGCCCAATATCGATGAGTTCGCCTCAAAAGGGGTGCGCTTCACGAGCGCTTATGCTGCAGGTCACGTATGCTCTCCAACTCGTGCGAGTCTCATGACCGGTAAATATCCCGCCAGATTACAGCTCACGGATTGGTTGCCTGGCCGCGCCTCGCGAGATACTGACGCCGTTATAACAGCACCCAAAGCCGCAGCGCTGGCGCTCAGTGAAAGAACGATCGCCGAGGCATTCAAGGCGCATGGCTACCGTACCGGCATCTTCGGAAAATGGCATCTGGGTGACGGGGAATATGGTCCAACGAATCAGGGATTCGATGTCCATGTACCACAATGGAACGGTTGCTGCCCGAGAGGTGGCTACCATCCGCCGTACTCTATGTCGGGTCTGACCATCGAGGGGCGCGAAGATGAATACTTGACAGATCGATTGACCGATTTTGCGGTCGAGTTCATTCGGGAGGAATCCGGGAAGCCCTATTTCCTCTATTTGTCACACTTTTCTGTGCATGACCCCATTCAGGGACGCGAGGACCTCGTCGCAAAGTACAAAGAAAAGCTGTCTGGAAAAGCCGCTCAATCAGAACCTGCGTTCATTCTCGAGGGTAATCCTGATGATCCCGAGCCTTTGACAACCGGTCAACTCGACGCATTGTTGCAAACGCACGACGGCCACTTCGGGTTGCCGAATCGCACCGTCAAGATCAAACAGACTCAGGATAATGTCGAATTTGCCGCGATGGTGGAAAGTGTTGATGAGAGCCTCGGGCGGATCCTGGGTGCAGTCAAGGCGAACGGCGGAGCTGACGACACGATCATCGTCTTCTACTCCGACAACGGCGGTATGTCTGCGGCGAACGGGGGGGGCTGGGGGAAGATGAAGGCGAAGGCGAAGGCGAAGAACTTCAGTCTCGATGCTGCCTACGCTACATCGAACCTGCCCCTGCGTGCCGGCAAGGGTTGGCTCTTTGAGGGCGGCATTCGTGTACCACTGATTGTACATTGGCCAAAGGCGGGCGCGGAAGGAGTGATCAGCGATTCACCCGTGACCAGTACCGACTTCTATCCCACGCTACTGGAGATGGCGGGATTGCCCACAGCACCAGAGCAGCATGTCGACGGCGTTAGTTTTACTGACGCGCTAAGGAGTAAACCGCTGGAACCAAGGTCACTGTTCTGGCATTTCCCGCACTACTCAAATCACGGCCAGCAGAGCCCGGCTGGTGCTATCCGGTCCGGTGCATACAAGCTCCTGGAGTATTTCGAGAACGGCACGACGCAACTGTTCAATCTGAACGACGATCCGGGGGAGCAGGTTGATCTTGTTGACCTTGAACCGGAGAGGGCCGCGGGCTTACTGGCCGAGCTGCATGCCTGGAGAGCAAGCGTCGGCGCGGCGATGCCAACCAGGCGCAATATGGAGTCGGATTAGAATTTATTAGAGCTTGTTTTATTAACGAGTGTGTTCGCAGATGGCTTTGGGGCATTCATTTGCGGCAGCGTCAAGTCGTTGGGGTATTGTGCAATAGTTCACCCACTTCAGACATATCAGTGACATTTTCAAGGTTGAGGATAATATCTATTGCCTTCTCAACCCTGTCTGGCTCAAGTCTTACCGAGGCTTGTAATCTGAAACGGTCTTTAAACTCATCCAGGCTCATCCTGTTCCTGGGATGGCCTTTCGGAAAACGTATCGTCCTGGAGAATTCTCTTCCATCATTCAAGGACACCGTAACGACAATTTCAGGGAAGGAACCTGCCCAGAACTCGACAAAATTCTTATAAGGTGTCGTCACTTGTCCAACCCCCTTCACTTTACCGGCGAGTTCCAGAACTTTGGGGTCTTTTAGTTTATCCTCCGTAAACCATGCCGCACCTGGATTTGGATCTATCAGGTAACTTGCCATGCAGAAAGGTGCGCTGAATTGTGCATCCAGAGGCCCTACATAACCATCCGGGCTGTAGCCCATGGCGTTGCTGGTAGGTGGATTGATCGAAATTTCAGCAATATCCTCTGCTTTTATATTATTTTCCCTGACCAGGGCATCGAGGGCATCCAATGGTTGCTGGAGCCACATGCCCCCTGGCCAGTGCTTAAACGAGGTTTCCATGATCAGGTAATCTTTGCCAAGACCCTTTTCATACCAGCTCCAGTCCACCTGATCTGATACCTGAGCCCAGTAGCCACCATCTCCATCCAGGGAGCCATACATGCCATCAATGCCACTTTGTGCAATGAGTGCTGATCCGACACCGTTTCTGGCATTAAAGCCGTGGGCATAATGGTAGACATCGGATTTGCCTACCGGCGGGTTTGCGTGCTGGTTCATCGGGATATTTGCCTGATAGATGGCAACACCGAGTGCCTGTTCTATTCCCTTGCTACTCAATTTCAGCAATTTGGCGGCTGGTATAACAGCGACATAGATCTGCCAGCTGACCAGGCCCCATGATTTTACTTTCACTATATACTCCGGGCTCGGCTGAACGGACATTGCTATTCGCTGGTAGACCTCGTATCCCGCTACTATGGAAGTAATATAGTCTTTACCTGTAGCGCCGGTGGCTTCCCCAACAGCAAGAGCGGCTGGAACAGCACCTGCGGAAGGATGTCCTGTCCAACCGCAATCTTCCCAATGCAGAATGTCAGCCAGGGTAGCATTGACAAATGCAGCTTCGGTGCGGGGCACTTTGGTACCATCCCCAATAATCGTTGACTCCGCTTTTCCGCCCTGGGCTTTCGTCATGGTTATGGCTCTCTGGGCTTGCCTGGTTGGATAGCTGGCAAGTGCGACCCCCAATGTTTGCAAAGTGAGCAGTTTTACCTGTTCAACTACTTCCAAAGGCAAGTCGTCATACTTTAAATCAGCGGCGTAATCAGCCATGAGCCTGGTGTATGTCATTTCAGGTAGCTCCCTTCTTTTAGCTACTATATCAAAAGAAAGTAACACCTCGGCTTCCACTGGATGATTCCTTCGTGATACATCAACGAAAGATGCAGAAATCCTGCTTCGGTCCCAGGCGCTGCCCGAAGACCGAATAGCAGGTGTCGAGACGGGTGGCTGTCCGCACACTGCGATTCGTGAGGACGCCTCAATGAACCTTAATGAAGGGATTTGGTAAAGCTGAGCATGAGGTTGAAATATGAGGTAGGATTTCAGCACTGCTATGAAATGGTGCGTCCAACGATGCAAAAAACAGTAGGTGTGATCGGTTTAGGCATCATGGGTTCCGCCATGTCAGCCAATTTATTGAAAGCCGATTTTGCTGTGGTGGGTTATGACGTCGAACCGAAGCAAGTTGAGCTTTTGCTCAGCCGTGGCGGGATTGGCGCCGATTCTTGTCGAGAGGTGGCAGAAAAGGCAGAGGTGATTATTACCTCGCTCCCAAGCATCAGTGCGATGCAGGAGGTGCTCCATGGCAAAAACGGGCTGATGTCAACGCCACATTCAAAGCTGGTGGTCATCGAAACCAGCACGTTTCCAGTCGAAACCAAACAGGAAGCTTATGACGCTTTGCAAGTCGTCGGTTCCGAATTGCTGGACTGCCCCTTGAGCGGTACTGGCGCACAAGCGATCAACAAAGACCTCATTGTTTTCGCGAGCGGAGACCAGCGGACTTGTGAGGAGTGTGGTCCCGTCTTCGACGGCTTTTCACGAGGGCATTATTACATTGGGGAATTTGGCACGGGCTCCAAGATGAAGTTCATTGCCAATTTGCTGGTCACAATCCACAATGTAGCGGCGGCGGAAGCCCTGGTACTTGCCAGGAAAAGTGGTCTGGACCCGGCGCTTGTCCTCAATGTGATCAGTGATGGTGCGGGCAGTTCCCGCATGCTGGAAGTACGAGGACCGATGATGGTGGCAGGAAACTACGACGAGGCGACCATGAAAATGGACATTTATCAAAAGGACATCAGTATCATCAACGCGTTTGCCAGCGACTTACAATGCCCTACGCCATTGATGACCGCGGCCTCCGAGGTTTACAAGGCGGGATTGGCGCAAGGCTTGGCCAAACAGGATACTGCCTCGGTCTGTGCCGTTCTGGAACAAATGGCAGGAATATCAAGATAACCAGGGAAACACAAATGTACGATTCGACCTCACTGGATGTTCAGGGTAACGCCATGAACACCCTTATTTTTGAACCGGAAGGAGAAGGTCCACACCCCGGGTTGATTATTGCGCAACATTTGCCCATAGCCCACGCCGGTCTGGAGACTGACCCTTTCACTATCGATGTCGGGGAACGGTATGCCGCGGCAGGTTATGTCTGTGTGATGCCCTTTATCTTCCACTGGTGGCCAACAGAGTAGGAAATGTCAGTTAAGGTTGAATCCTTTCGCGATGACTGGACAGTCGCTGATTTGGATGCCGCCTTTACTTACCTGGCAGGAAAGGACAACGTGGATGAGAACCGGATAGGCATCCTTGGTCATTGTTGGGGTGGCCGGGTCGCGTGGCTCGGTTGTTGCCACAATCCGGGATACAAGGCGTGTGCTGTCTTTTATGGCGGACGGATCAAGATTTCTTTCGCCGACGGCGGGCTCCCGCCCATCGAACAGGCGGGCAACATTCCGTGCCCGGTCCTTGGTATTTTCGGCAACGACGATCAGAGTCCTTCACCCGAAGATGTCGACGATTACGAAGCCGCGTTGAATGCTGCGGGGGTAACCGCAGAATTTCACCGGTATGACGGCGCAGGGCACGGGTTCCAGGACTTCACCAATGAAGAACGTTTCCGTGAAACCCAATCCGCTGATGCCTGGGAAAAGGTTGTGGCTTTTTTGGATAGACGGTTGAAGTAATCAGTCGAATACCTCAACCTCTTGATGAAGAACGCTGAACGCGATTAGCGCCTAGGCTGCCGGCAGCGGCAGGTTGAAGACCCCCCGCACATTGTTGCGCAGGATCGCCTTACGCTCGTCCTGCGACAGGATTGCCGCATGTTTCGCCAGCAGTTCCTGAGAGTGAGGCCAGGTGGAGTCCGTGTGCGGAAAGTCATTGGCCCACAGCAGCTGTTTGTAGTTCATCAGGTCCTTGGTCTGGAATGCGACCCAATCGTCCTGGAAGGTTGTCCAGACGTTGGAACGCAGATACTCGCTCGGCAGTTTGGAGAGTCCGTCGACAATGCCGTCGTCTGCTTCATTAAAGGCTATGTGATCCATTCGATACTGCCAGTGCGGCATCCAGCCGGCGTCCGCCTCGGCGCTGACGAGCTTGAGATTCGGGTGCCGTTCGAACACACCTGACAGTAATATCGTACCGATAACATCCTGCACATCGCGAATGATCTGCATGAAACTATTCATGCGACCGCCCCTGCCTTTCTGAAAGAATGCAGTTACGCTGCCTGGCCCCCTGCCGGTGAGGATATGAAAGCAAATAGGCATCTGAAGATCGGTTGCACATTCCCACAAGGCATCGTAATCCGGATGATCGTAGTCTTCATAATGCGGCAAAGAAGGCAGCATCATGCCCACAAAGCCGCGCTCTCTGGCGTCACGAAAATCCTCGATGGCCGCGTCAACAGAGTGCACTGAAGTCATCGCGAGACCGAACAGTCGATTGGGGAGGCCGGCGCAGAAGCCTTCGAGCCAGCGGTTATAGGCGTCAATGCAGGCATCTTTATAATCGATGTCTGCCAGGCTGCAAACGAACATGCCCACGGAGGGATATATGATTTCTGCCGCAATGCCATCACGCTTTTGGTCTTCCAGACGATATGAAGGATCCCAGGCGCTGGGTTTACAATCCTCAAAGGTGGTTTTGAGAATATGTTGTCTGCGGACCGACGGTTTGAGCCCCGCACCATCAGCCGTGCCTACCGGGACGGCTGTGGTCAGTCCTTCTATCACATAGACAGTTCTGCCTTTGGCGTCCACCTCGAGATGAGGCGCCCGATCCCTGAACTTGGGATCGATGAAGTCGGTATAACAGTGAGGCGGCTCCAGCACATGGGAGTCTGCGGATATGGCGTCTTTAAAAAACATGATCTCTTCCCTCCCTTGGAGCAGGTCTCGGTTCGATAAATCAATAATCATTATCATAGATATGATTTTCGATAGCAAGGCAGTATATTATGATCAATGTATTAAATAGCTAAAGGAGAATGAGTATGGGAACGCCTTCCCAGGTTGTCATCCTGCCACCCGGAGATGGTCCACTGGAGATCCTGGACGTGGAAATACCAGAACCGGAGGCTTATCAGTTGGTCGTCAAGGAATACGCGTCGGGCATCTGTCATACGCAGATTTCTCAAATTCACGGACCCCGGGACGCGAACATCGTTCTCGGGCATGAGGCCACGGGCGTCGTTTTGAAGACAGGCAGCGAGGTCACCTATGTTCAGGAGGGCGACACTGTACTGGTGACATGGGTCCCACGAGCCGCCAGCGAGACCTCCCGATTGCCTCAGCATTCACAAATTGAACTCCCTGATGGCAGCGTTGCGGCTTCCCGAAACATATTCACCTGGTCAGAAGTAACGATCATCGATGAACAGTTCGTTGTCAAAGTTGACCCGGATATCGATAAAGAAGTGACGTCGATTATAGGTTGCGCGGTGATGACCGGCGCCGGCGCGGTGGAAAACACTGCCGGGGTAAAAGCGGGTGAGAGCGTTGCTATCTTTGGTGTTGGTGGTGTCGGGCTGTCTGCGGTCGCTTCCGCCAGGAATCTTGGCGCCGAGCCCATCATTGCTGTTGACCTTGACCAGGAAAAACTGGAATTTGCCCGCCGGTTTGGCGCCACCCATACGATCAACGCGAGCAAGGAGGATCCGATTGCTGCTATCAAGGCACTGACTCAGAGAGACAGGTACTGCATTGTTGACGGACTGGCTGTCTCGGGCGCCGATTACACCTTTGATTGTATTGGTGGCAAGAAGACCATGGACCAGATTCTCGCGGCTGCTCGCACCGGCTATCTGGGTGGCGAACGAGGCGGTACCGCGGTATTGGTAGGCATACCATTTTCACCCGCCGAGCTGGACGTGATGGATCTGCTGTTTCACGAGAAGAAGTTTATTGGATCTGTCGGTGGTTCTTGTTCACCAGGGCATGAATTTCCAAAATATCTCGACTGGCATGACAGCGGCAAACTGGATCTGAATGTACTCGTGACTGCTCGCTACTCCATCGATGAAATCAACGAAGCGTCGCGGGCCCTGGCAGAGGGTGAAATCAGCGGCCGGGCAATTCTGGTATTTTGAGGCGCGAGCCTCGAGTACCGTCTGGTTATGCATGCGCCAGGGGAAGCGCTTGCCTCAGCAGATATTAAATATGATAATGGTTATGCTGTTTAATGGTTATTTCGAAATTAAGAGAGTTGCACTTTACCAGGAGGAGATGTGGCGCTAGCACAGGATAAACTCGAGTATCTACGGGATGCCATCAAAGTGGCGGACCTGCGCGTCATGGTAACGACACTTTATCAGATGACAGGTGATCCCAAGTGGATGGAGGCGAGGTTCGCGCCGAGGTTGGACCGCAGAATTATCGCCGATCCCGATGCGGGTTTCCCGGAAGAGGTGCAGGAAGAAATACTCGCGGCCGCTGTCGCGATACTCGGCGAGAGAAGTGAGCCCGCGATACCCGATCCCACGGACGAGCAGATGGTGCGAATGATGTCGTGGTGCATGGGGGAACCGGTAGAACCCGAATACGCGCCGATGTTCGCCGAGCAGGTCGGCTTTCGGTCAGGTCAAAAAGAGTGGAGAGCCGGGCGACCGCAGTCAATGCCGGAACATCCCGTGGTGATCATAGGAGCCGGCATGTCCGGAATCGCGCTGGGAGCGAACCTGGTCAAACTGGGTATACCGTTTGTGGTGCTCGAAAAACACCACGAGGTGGGTGGCACATGGCACGAGAACAGGTATCCCGGCGCCGCCGTCGATACCCCGAACCATGCGTATTCGTTCTCCTTTGGTGAGCGTTATCCCTGGAGCCAATACTTTTCGCCGCAGGAAGAGATCATCGACTATCTGATTAAATGTTCGAATGAGTTTGGCGTGCGCGAACATATACGTTTCGGTTGCACGGTTACATCGGCAACCTGGGATAACGAAAACCAGACGTGGCGGATTACTTACGAGACCGATGACAAGGCAGAAGTTGAGTTGAATGCGTTTATCATGGTCACCGCCATTGGTTTCTTCAACAAGCCATCCTCGCAAGTCCTTCCGGGAGAAGAATCCTACCAGGGCGCCATCTTTCATTCTGCCCGCTGGCCGCAGGACCTGGACGTTTCAGACAAGCGGGTAGCGGTCATTGGCACTGGCGCCTCGTCGATGCAGATCGTGCCGTCCATTGCGCCCTCGGTAAAAAATCTGACCGTTTATCAACGTTCCGCCCAGTGGGTGAGACGTATTGATCACTTCCACGACAAACTTGGCGATGCGCAACAGTTCCTGCTTGATGAGTTTCCGGTCTACCGCGCCTGGTTTCGATTCTCGATGTTCTGGCGATACTGTGACGGGCTGCTGCCAACCTTGAGAAAAGACCCAAACTGGCCGCACCCGGAACGCTCACTGAACAAGATCAATGATCGCCATCGGGATCAGATGACGAGGTTCATTGAACAAGAGCTGGGTGATAAACACGACGAGTTGTTCGACAAGTGTCTGCCGACCTATCCACCGTATGGAAAACGCATCCTTCTGGACCACGACTGGTACAAAACGCTGTGCCGCGACAATGTTGAGCTGATCACCGAGGCCGTGGAGAGCATCACTGAAACGGGGATTACCACCGCGGATAAAAAGAGCAGGGACTATGACATCATCGTCAAATGCCTGGGTTTCGAACCCATAGGCTCGGCAGCCCGATTGAATATACGAGGTGCATCCGGCCAGAAGCTTGTCGATGCCTGGGATGGAGACAACCCGACAGCACACCTGGGCATGACAGTACCCGACTTCCCCAACATGTTCATTTTGATGGGACCTAACAGTGGGGTGGGTCATGGTGGCAGTGCCATATTTCTCGCTGAGTGTAACGTGCGATATATATCGGATGCGCTGATCAAAATGATAGAAGGGGGTATAACCGGAATCAGCGTTCGCCGGGAGGTCCATGATAAATTCGTCGACATGGTAGACAGAGAACACGAGCAGATGATTTGGACACACCCGGGTATGACAACCTACTATCGCAATTCCAGAGGTCGGGTGCATTTTGTGATGCCTTTCAGGAATGTGGACTACTACACGATGACCAGGCACTTTGATCCCGACGAATATCATGTGAACGAAGGGTAGCGCTCGAATTGACGTTGGCGATATCGACTTTGTGGTAGTGTCATACATCTTGAACCCTTGGACAGGCGCGAAAAATGAGCACGAAAGTCTACGACTGGGTGGCCTACCACGCCCGCCAGACACCCGATCGGTTAGCCATGATCGATATTCACTCCGGGCGCCGCTTCACCTATGCGGACATGCAGAACCGTACGTTGCGTCTCGCCAATGGACTCGCGGGAGAATTTGGCGTTGCCAGGGGAGACCGGGTCGCCGTTCTGGCCAACAATACCACCAACTTTCTCGAACTCGAGTTCGCCTGTCTCAAACTGGGGGCAATCTTTGTGCCACTGAACTGGCGCCTGTCGGTGCCGGAACTCGAATATATTGTCGGCGATGCGACGCCCGGCGTGCTGGTTTTTGAGGACGTCTTTGAAGACGCTGCGGGCGCCCTGCTCGAACGCCGTAAAACACCGGCTCTGTTGGAGTTAAACGCGTCGGGCGCGGGGTCCCCGTACGAGACTCTGATCGCGGAAGCTGACGACGAGATCACCCCGGCCGACATTGACCATGATGACGTGTGGGAAATCATGTACACATCCGGTACCACCGGGCACCCGAAAGGCGCCATGATCACGCATGGCATGACGTTCTGGAACATTATCAATCTGCTCAATCCGCACCGGTTGAGCGCCAATATGGTCAACCTGTGTGCGCTTCCCCTGTTTCACACTGGCGGGCTCAACTGTTACTGCAATCCGGCCATTCACATGGGCGGGGTGAACATCATCATGCGGAGTTTCGACCCGGGCGAAGCGTTGCAACTCATTTCCGATCCTGATCTCAATGTGACCCACCTCGGCGGCGTACCGACCATCTATCTGTTTATGAGCCAGCACCCCTCGTTTGCCGCGGCCGACATGAGCAGGGTGATCACCTTCGGAGTGGGAGGCGCGCCCACACCCATTGAACTCATAAAGGTGTACGAGGAAAAAGGCGCCAGCCTGCAGCAGGCCTTCGGCATGACCGAAACGAGCCCGATCGTTTCTTCTCTCACGGCGGAAACGGCATTTACAAAGATCGGGTCTGCCGGGCTTCCCGTGTTACACACCGAGGTCAGGCTGGTCGATGAGAGAGGCGTTGACATCAAAGATCCGGACGTCGTTGGTGAACTCTGGGTCAAGGGGCCGAATGTGACACCGGGATACTGGAACCGTCCCGATGCCGACCAGGACTCCTTCACCGACGGATGGCTGCACACGGGGGATGCTGCCACGATGGACGAAGAGGGCTATCTGACTATCGTCGACCGATGGAAAGACATGTATATATCCGGCGGCGAAAACGTGTATCCCGCAGAAATAGAAAATGTAATCTACCAGTTGCCGGAAGTCGCCGAGGTCGCAGTCATTGGTGTTGCTGACGAACGTTGGGGCGAAGTCGGCCAGGCGGTTATCGTGGTAAAGCCGGACGCGACCCTTGATGAAAATGCCGTCCTCAGGCATTGCAGTGAACGACTCGCCCGTTTCAAGCAACCACGATCAGTACTATTTATGGACGAACTCCCGCACAACGCCACCGGAAAAGTGCTGAAACGAGAGCTTCGTGAATCCTGACCCCCCTGGAATCGGTATGGAAAAATTATGTGAAGGCTACAGTCTGATAGAGGGGCCCGTGTGGGATGCTGACAGGGGTCTGATATTCAGTGACTTGTTCAACGGTGGTGTGTTTGCGGTGACGCCGGACGGCGAGGTGTCCGTTGTCTTTGAACACCGCCGTGGCATCGGTGGTATGGCGCCGCACGCGTCCGGGGGACTGGTGGTGAGTGGCAGAAACATCTCGTACAAGGCCTTCGCAGGCGATGATACCGTCATGCTGCTGGATAGGGATGAGGATGCAGGCAATATTGGCTATAACGACCTCACCACCGATGCGGCAGGCAGGATCTACGCAGGATCCCTGGGACCGGGTTTCGACGGTGACTTCCAGCCACAGCCGGGTGATCTGTATCTGATCGATCTCGATGGCAGCAGCAGGAAGGTTGCTGGAGATTTGCATCTCTCCAATGGACTGGCTTTTTCGCCGGACGGGAAAACGCTGTACCACTCGGATTCGGGAAAGCAGACAATTCATTGCTACGTGGTGTTGGAAGATGGCTCTCTTGGAGACAAGCAGGTATTCGCCGTTGATGACAGGACACCGGACGGGATGGCCGTTTCCGAAGACGGTCGTGTGTGGGTGGCGCTGGCCTATGACGGTGGTGTCGGTGTGTTCGATCCCCATGGCGAGTTGCTGGAGGTGATCGAGATACCGGCGCCCCTGTGTACCAGCGTGTGCTTTGGCGGCGATGATCTGCGGGATCTCTATATCGTGTCCGGGTCCGAGGGACCAGGGAAGGGAAATGACGGGGCGGTCTTTCGGCAGCGCGTTGATGTTGCGGGTCAGGCAGTTCCCCTGGCCAGAGTGACACTACCCGGTCCAGACTAGGAGACTGTCCGACTCGACTTCGTGATCACAAAAGAGCACGTCATCGTCGGCTGAAATCTGGTTTTATCTATTATAATGATTATGTTTTAGGTATCGTATGGTTCCGGTCACTGACTTGGAAGTACCACTATGCTCCTGAAAGGCTTAACTGTCCTGGACTTATCCAGGATTGTTGCGGGCCCTGCCTGTACGCGAACGCTGGCTGATCTCGGAGCGGACGTCATCAAGATTGAACCGCCTGAGGGTGACATCATGCGTCGCGGTGTCCCCAAGGTGAACGGCGTGGCGTTGGGTTATGCACAGCAAAACGCCGGTAAACGCCAGGTAAGCATTGATCTGAGTAAGGAAGCCGGACGGAAACTGGTGACTCGGCTCGCCGCAATGTCCGATATCCTGGTCGAGAACTATCGACCTGGTGTCACTGAGCGTCTGGGGATTGACTATGACGCGGTCGCAGCGGTGAACGAAGGGATAATCTATTGTTCAATCACAGGTTGGGGACAGACAGGACCGGCCTCGGTTCGGCGTGCTTTTGCGCCGATCATCCACGCAGAACTCGGTCTGGTTGACCAAAATGCACGCGAGCGTGGCACCGATCCATTGCCGGAAGCGGTATCCCACGCAGATTTTGCGACCGCCTCACAGGCAGCGACGGGGATACTTGCCGCCTATGTGCACAAACTACGCACCGGTCAGGGCCAGTACATCGATGTGTCCATGGCGGAAACCATGCTGGGATTCAATGAGTTTACCGCGGTGGAGGTTAATGGCGGCTTTGGCGATGCTATCAGCCCGTTTCGGCCTGGAAAGGCGGCCCTCGTCAAGTTCCCAAACGGCGATTGGGCACAGGTGCCGGGAAATCCGACAACGTGGATTTTTGACATTGCGAAGGCACTGGACAAGGAGTCTGAACTTCATGCTCTGGGTCTGTATGGGCGGGAAGACACGCAGGGTAAAGATGAACAGATGGTCGAACTGTTGCAGCGGTGGGCAGATGAATACCCGGACATAGAGTCACTCGAGTTGGCCATGGAATCGTCGAAGTTACCACTTGGCAAGGTGAAACGGGTCGCGGATATACCCAAAGAACCCTGGGCGATCGAGCGCGGCGCCTTCGTGCAAATCAATATCAACGGGGCAGCAGCCAGCATTCCCCGCTCCCCCTTCCGTCTCAGTCACGGCAAAGCGGGTCCCGCCTTCGGTGTTTATCCTCAAGGCTACGATAACCGTTCAGTAATGTCTTCAATGCTGGGGCTGAGTGACACCGAGATCGATACGCTCGAATCGGAAGGCGTGCTGTGCAAGTTTTCAAATACCGGGTGGTCCTCCTGAACGCAGTGCCTGTCGTGCCTATACCACGGTTTGCGGTCCACGTATCAACTTGCCGGGCAGAGCGCCAGTGGACTCGCCGTTCTCAAAAGTGACTTCGCCGGTTTGTATGGTGGCAACGTAGCCGGATGCCTTCTGCAGCAGCCTTCTGCCTCCCGCTGGCAGGTCGTACACGACTTCAGGATGTCCTATACCGAGCTTCTCGAAATCGATCACGTTAAGGTCGGCCTTCATGCCGGGTTCAATTGTGCCCCGATCGCACAGGCCAATAGCGCGTGCAGTATCGTGGGTTTGACGCCTGACCAGCCATTCCAGCGGCAGCTTTTCGCCACGGGTTCGATCACGAGCCCAATGCGTCAGTAGAAAGGTAGGGAAGCTACCATCGCAAATGAGACCGCAATGTGCGCCAGCATCCCCAAGACCTGGCACGGTGTTCTTGTCCAGAAGCATTTCGCGTACGGCGTCATGATTGAATTCCGCATAGTTGACGAACGGGGCATACAGCAGGGCGCGGCCCTCGTTACCGAGGAGGCAGTCATAAATATGCTCTTCGCGGGTAACACCAAGACGCTCGGCTCTCGCCGAGAGGCTGTCCTCAGGAGCGGGTTCGTAGTTGGGTGGATTGCCCAGCTCATAGATTTTTTCGAAGTCAATCGTCTCGGTAAGTTTTTTCGGCACTCTGTCCGCCAGGATCGCTGCGCGTACTTCCGGGTCTTTCATTCGGGCAACACGCTCAGGTAAAGGCAGGGCTTTGATTGCCTTGTAGTTTGCACTACCGGAAAAGGGGTTCAGTGTTGTCTCCAGCCCCAGAAGAATACCGATTGCCCGGTTGGCCACCTGCCCTCTTATCGGCAGTCCGATTTCATTGCTGCGCCGCAGCTGTTCCAACTGTTCGCGGTAGGCAAAAGGAGCCTCGTCGTACTGGACCATGGAAACCGACAGCGGACGACCACCGGAGACCCGCACAATGCTGCGCATCAGTTCCCACTCGTCGTCTTCTGTCATGTGATCGGTAACCATTTCGAATGCGCCCTGGCCCACCTCGCCAAGGGCGCGGGAAATACCCAGCAGTTCATCGGAAGTCGCGGTGAGGCTGGGTGTATGCCGCCCGTCGCTGCTGCGATGCAGCACGGTACGCGAAGTTGTAAAACCCAGGGCGCCGGCTTCAATAGATTCCCGGACCAGTCGAGACATCTCGGTAATTTCTTCCGGCGTTGGAACTTCGGTGTGATCAGCCCCGCGTTCACCCATCACGTACAAACGCAAAGCCGCATGGGGTATCTG
>JAPOOX010000348.1 GCA_026713185.1 Gammaproteobacteria bacterium | reverse complement strand
GCCGGTATTTCGGGACTCTTCTTCGCCCCTGGCCGGTGGCAATAATGCATCCAGTATCCGCTCTTCCGCGGCATCGACAGCTCTGGGTCTGGCACTCTGAACCTGGGCTTCGCGCAGGAGTTTCACAGCGGCTTCAACCAGGTCCCTGATGATGGATTCCACGTCCCGACCGACGTATCCCACTTCTGTGAATTTGGTTGCTTCCACCTTGATAAAAGGTGCGTTTGCCAGACGGGCCAGTCGTCTTGCAATTTCTGTTTTACCGACACCCGTAGGTCCGATCATCAAGATGTTTTTAGGTGAGATCTCGGCCCTGAGATGCTCATCAAGCTGTAGTCGTCGCCATCGATTGCGCAACGCGATAGCGACCGCGCGTTTGGCATCGATTTGTCCAACTATGTGCTTGTCAAGATCGTGTACGATCTCTCGGGGTGTCATATTCGACATGGGTTAGTACGCAATCTCTTCAACGGTTGTCTGATGATTGGAGTAAACGCAGATTTCAGCAGCGATGTACAGGCTTTGCTCCACAATTTCCCTTGCGCTCATCCCGGTATTGGCAAGCAGCGCTACTGCCGCGGATTTTGCATACTGTCCGCCAGAACCAATGGCCAGTATACCATCGTCAGGTTCAATGACATCTCCATTACCGGTAACCAGAAGGGAATCATTCTTGTCCGCAACGATAAGCAGTGCCTCGAGACGCCGCAGTGCGCGGTCGGTCCGCCAGTCCTTGGCGAGTTCGACTGCAGACCTGACGAGATTCCCCTGATGTTTTTCAAGTTGTCCTTCGAATCTTTCGAACAGTGTGAACGCGTCTGCTGTGCCACCGGCAAACCCTGCAATCACCTGCTCCTTGTATAATCGCCGCACTTTTCGGGCATTGCCTTTCATCACGGTGTCGCCCATGCTGACCTGTCCATCACCGCCGACGACCACTGCATCTCCCCGGCGGACCGACACAATAGTAGTTCCTCGAAATTGTTCCATCGTTAACTTCCCCGGATATTCAAATAGTAGTACATCGAAATAGTTCCATCGTTAACTTCCCCGGATATTCAAACTGCAGAAATGGGGTTGATCAGAACGATTTCAAGGTAAACCCGTATCTGTTGATGCATGAAACTGCCTCAGGATTCAGGATGTCATTGATTGACCCGAAAAGGAATTGCTGAAATACGGGCCCGGGACAGTTTATCCTGGACCTGATTCAGTGCTGCCTGATCAGGAAATGGTCCTACGATAACACGGTGTCTGACAGAGTCGTTCACTTCCACCTCTCTTACAAACACATCCAACCCCATCAGCAGAAGTTCAGCGCGCATTTCATCAGCATCTTCCGGGGTAGCAAATGAACCTGCCTGCAATATGTAGGTAAAACCCTCTTCTACCCTCACTACGCTTCTGTCATTGTAGTCTTCATCGATAGGAACTTCTGTTGAGGGGAATATCTCGTAGAAGTCGAAATCCCACGGTTGTTCTTCAACCAGAGGCTGGGGTACGGGTTTTGCCGGATTATCCTGTGTTATCTCTACAGGCATGGAAATCCACAGGTAAACCAGCAGGCCACCACAGGCAAGGCCGATAATGAACCAGATTAGCCGGGACAATTTGGTTCCCGTTGGTTTAGTTGCATGGTTTTTTTTAGCGAAGTCCCGGGGCATCGGAAGGTAACTAACTGGTTTTCCCTGGATTGTATCACTAACACCTTCCTGTATTAACGGTATTCAATACAGGTCCACAGGATCTACATCAATTGACCAGCGAACCTTCCTGGCAAGTTTACTGTTTTCAGCAAACTTTATCCGCAAATCAAGTTCAGCATGCAAAATCCTTCTGGAAGTGCTGGAAAAAAGCAACTGGGCCCGGTAAAAGCCTTCTCTTTTTTCCATGGTGGAAGGCACAGGTCCCAACAAGTCGACCCTTGGAGAAGAGCGCTCAGTTGCACTCAACTCCTCCAGAAACTCCAGTGCCCGGGTTCTGGATTTACTTTCTGCACGGACCAGTGCCTGATGGCAAAACGGTGGCAGATTATTGTCACGTCGTTCCTGCAGCAGGTTCCTGGCAAATTGAGTGTATCCCTCCTTGATCAGTTGTTTCAGTACAGGCTGATCAGGAAAATGCGATTGAATGACTACGTTACCGGCTTTGCCACTTCTTCCGGAACGCCCGCCAACCTGCAGGATGAGTTGTCCCATCCTTTCCATTGCCTTGAAATCCGTGCTATAGAAGCTGGAATCAATATCCACGATGACTGACAGCGTCACTTCAGAAAAGTGATGCCCTTTTGCAATCATCTGTGTCCCCACGAGGATCAATGGTTCACCGGAAGCAAGTTCCGCCAGCATGCTGGCCAGAGAACCTTTTCGACGAGTGCTGTCCCGGTCTATTCTCAGCACGCGAACCCCGGGAAACAGGATCTTCAGTCTGTCCTCAATCTTCTGGGTCCCAATACCCAGCAACAGCAAATTTCCGGCATGACATTGTTCGCAATACTGTGGCATCGGATTTTCATTGCCACAGTGGTGACAGAGGAGCCGTTGTCCGGGAAGATGAAACGTCATGCGTGCATCACATCGGTGGCAATTGGCAGTCCAATGGCATTCCGGGCAGTGCAGAACAGGTGCAAATCCCCGTCGATTTAGAAATACCAGAACCTGGCTCCCGGACTGCAGATGTTGCTCAATGAGTCTGATCAGAGGTTTTGAGAAGCCATCGCGTGTTTCCCGGTTTCTGAGGTTGATAATCTGATAACTCTCTTTTGCAATGTCGACAGGACGATGTCTTAATTGAACACTCGTATATTTACCGGTCCAGGCATTGTTGAGGCTTTCCAGCGAAGGAGTAGCGGACCCCAGCAGAACAGGTATGTGCTCAAACTGCCCCCTGAGAACGGCGAGGTCCCGTGCTGAATATCTGAATCCATCATGCTGTTTCAGCGAAGCGTCGTGTTCTTCGTCAACGACAATCATGCCTGGCCTTGCCAGGGGTGTAAAAACTGCGGACCTCGTCCCGATAACAATGCCTGCCTGTCCCGATGACGCCATTTGCCAGGCCGTTAATCTCTCCTGATTGGTGAGTCCGGAATGCAGTAGCACAACCGGGACGTCAAATCTGTTTGAAAAACGCTGGACCGTTTGCGGCGTCAGACCGATTTCGGGGACCAGAACCAGTGCCTGAAAATTTTTCCGCAGAATTTTTTCAATTGCGCGCAGATAGATCTCTGTCTTGCCACTTCCCGTTATACCCTGAATCAACCAGGTTCCATGATCACCGATACTGTTCAGGGCTACTTCCTGTTCACTGGACAGTATGATGTTTTCACTATTGACCTTATTGAGACTGAACGCAGTCACCGGGGCCGTCATTTCCTGCCGGCGGACAAGACCTTTTCTGATCAGCGCCTGGATTGTGGCGGATGAGATTCCGGCCGCTTTGAGTTGTTTGCGGTCATATCCATTCATTTGACGAACCAGCAAGGTCAGTGCTGCTTTTTGCTGGGGTGCGCGTTGCAGTGATGACTGATCAGTTTCCTTTCCTTTCTTTGTGGCAACAAGTCGATGCGACACCTGCTGACCGGGTTTCCCCTTTCTGAGTAACACAGGTATTGCTGAAGCCAGAACATCGCCAACGGGATGGTGATAGTAATCAGCAGACCACAGGCAGAGTTTTAGAATGGCTTCAGGCAGGATGGGTTTGGGGTCCAGCAGTTTTTCTGCCCTGCGTAGCTTTTCCAGGGGAGTGTTGGATTCTTCTGTATAACCGATGAGAATGCCAATCAGGGATTTACTCCCGAATGGAACCTGAAAGCGGCACCCCGGTTTTGTATCAGCTGGTAATTCATCCGGCGGCAGGTAATGAAAACTACGGCGAAGGGGAGTTGGAACTGCGATTTCCAAAAGTCGTTCCGACGAATGCATGTGGCTCCAGGCGGGATTGCAACATACTTATGGTGCCAAATTCAGGCGACAGAGTAAAACCTGTCCGTATTACAATGTCATGGTCATTTTCCCCTTGCGAATTACTCTTTCTCTGGTAT
>JAPOOX010000267.1 GCA_026713185.1 Gammaproteobacteria bacterium | reverse complement strand
TTTTTAAGGCATCCATTGACAGCACAATCATCATAGGCACTGGTTTTGATGCCAGTGCCGGATGCCAGATAGACGTTTGCATCGTCACCTCGATTCGAAACCGGCAGCATAGACGCAATTTCTGGCGACCATGTCGTTCCATCGGCATTGAATCCCTGTATACCTGCCGTCAGATTGAACTCATAAGGCACATCACTAACGATGTCACCCGGTACGGTTTTTGAATTGCAACCGCGGTATCCAGCCTTCTGAATGGACCTGGCCATCAGTTGCAGTGCAAACCTGGCGGATTCGGCTACAGTTGCCTTCCCCGTCAGCAGACGACTGCCCTCTCGGGTGGCCGTGAACATCTGGATCAGTCCTGTGATGACAATGGAGGCGACCACCAGAGAAATCATGAGTTCAATCAGCGACATGCCGGATGATGGAGACACCGGTCCATTCTTACTGCTCATTGCTGCAGCCACATTGACAAAATGATCTTCATGGCGCCGCTGCCCGGATGGTGATGGAACGTGTCACGCCGGAGGCATCATCAACTTTCTGTGCATCAACCCAATGAACGAGAACTTCGTAAATTCCACCATTCAAAGAGATGGCGCCGGCGCCACCAGGTAACGTTCCGGAAATACTGAAATTGTCGCAAACTGCATAGTTTGATCCATCGGTGTCCCGGGAATTTATCGAGCATTGCCACTGGGCAATGTCATAATCCTTCATCGCGGATTCACTACAGCTGTTAGCAATACAACTACCCGTCACTACCGGGGTATCTGTTAATGAAATACCACTGTAGTCCGTATCCGGATTTGCCCTTATCCGTTCCAGAATGTCGTTACCACGCTGTGTCGCCACACCCTGTAACAGGGCACTGCGGTTCTGTTGCAGACTCAGTATCTGTAATCCTGCCATGCCGAGTACTCCAATGGACATGATGACCACAGAAACAAGCAGTTCGATCATCGAAAAACCACTGCCAACCCGCTTGTTTAACATGACATCAAGAGCTATCCGGTTCCGGTCGGCTGCAAACGGAAAATACGGAATTCTTTATCTCTGACTTCCGCGGGAATACAGCCCTGATCCAAAAGGCTACAGCAGAGGAGGAAAGTAGAAAATCGATCCTGGATTCAATCCATGTAAGACAATGGCAGTATTCACCTAAGGATTTGATCCAACAATATGCGAATGTCGCAACAAAAACTCTCGGAGGTCGTCTTCCAGAACAGGAACTAATTCAGTGTTTGATTACCGGACTGATCAATCTCAAAACAGTTGCCGACACCGCAGGCTTCTCCCAGGGGAGACGCCCGAACAGTAAAAGTCGTTGCCGTCAGTAATTCATAACTGATGGTATATCGAACTTCACCTCTGGTTGGTGAATTGGTATTACAGATCGTATTGGTATCCGCACCGGTATAGGTAAATCCCTTGGAATAATAGCGTTCCAGCGCCATGCTGCAGGCTTTCAGGTCCGCCACGGCCTGGGCACGCCAGGTATCAGAAAGGTATCCCTGGTATTGTGGATAGGCGATTGCGGAAACTATGCCCACGATAGCAACCACTACCATGATCTCGATGAGCGTATATCCCCTTGATCTCATTATCTTTTCTCCTGCAAAAGCAGGGCTCTGCAAGAAAATCCAGGAAACGCCCGCCAGTAACTGTCATCATGTGCGTAATTCACGCGGCAGGGAGAATTCCATCAATTCAGTCACACCATCCAGTTCAGACTGAAAATCTGCACCCAGGTCCACAAGTCTGTCAACCACCTGCTGTACCTGAAACTCCGGGGCAGAAGCCCCCGAGGTAACACCGATATTAAGAGGATCTCTCAGCCAACCTGGATCAATTCCTGATGCATCATCAATCAGGTAGGCTTCACTACCGAGTCTTTCGGCCAGTTCCTGCAGGCGATTCGAGTTTGAACTGTTTTTTGAACCCACTACCAGAATCAACTCACATTTTTCCGCCAGAACCTTCACGGCATCCTGACGATTCTGGGTTGCATAGCAGATATCATCCCTGCGCGGTCCCTTGATGTTCGGGAACCGCTGTTTGAGAGTATCCACAATCAAGCGGGTATCATCCACGGACAAAGTCGTCTGTGTGACGTAAGACAAATGCTCCGGATCCCGGACTGAAAGCCGATAAACATCGTCCTCTTTTTCTACCAGGTATACCCGGTTTTCGGTACCCTCACTTTGTCCCAGTGTGCCTTCAACCTCCGGATGGCCGGCGTGACCGATCAATATGGTTTCACGTTGCTGATGGGCAAACCTGATCACTTCCTGGTGTACCTTGCTGACCAGGGGACAGGTGGCATCAAAAACCTGAAGGTCTCGCTGAACCGCATCCCGCTGGACTTGCTTTGCCACCCCGTGGGCACTGAAAATGATGAGGGCGCCTGACGGTACGTCTTCCACTTCGTCCACAAAAACGACGCCTTTGCCGCGCAGTTCTGCCACCACCGATTTGTTATGCACCACCTCATGTCTGACATAAACCGGTGCACCGTATTTTTCAAGTGCCCGGTTCACGATTTCGATGGCCCGGTTAACACCCGCACAAAACCCTCTCGGTTTGGCCAGATAGACTTTCATCGTCATGGGTTAAACCCTGATAATTTCATTGGACACCTGTTCCACGGCAATAACCTGGACCTCAAATAATAAATCCCTGCCTGCCAGTGGATGATTGAAATCGACCTCCACTTCATCTTTGTCAATGCGGGAAATCACCCCGGGCAATTCCGCCTTCTGCCGGTCGGCAAACGATACAACGAGGCCCACACTGAGATCCATATCTTCAGAGAAGCTGGACCTGGACATACATTGGATATTCTCCGGATTATGATCACCAAAACCATCTTCCGATCTGATCAATAATTCTGCCGACTCCCCCGCCAACATACCGAACATGGCGCGTTCGAATCCAGACGGCAGATTGCCATCACCCACTACGAAGCTTGCCGACTTGTTTCCCGTGGAATCGATCACATCGCCACCGGGTAAGCGCAGGGAAAACCGGACTTCCACTTGGGTACCGGGTCCAACGGGCGTATTACTCACTGGTCTCTGCCCTGGATTTGTAACTCAACAACATGTCCAGAATGATTATTCCGGCGCCTATGGTGATCGCTGAATCGGCTATATTGAAAGCAGGAAAGTAATGGGGATGGTAGTAAACGACAATAAAATCCACGACATAACCCTGCAAAACCCGGTCGATAAGGTTGCCCAGGGCGCCCCCCAATATAAATGCCAGTGCAAAAGCCATCAATTTCTGTGTATGTCGTATTTGAACCATCCAGATGGCGATACCAACACTCACGGAACCGGAAACCACCATCAGGAACCAACGTTGCCAGCCGCCAGCGTCGTCCAGGAAACTGAACGCAGCGCCCGTGTTATGCAACACAGTGAACTTGAATACAGGCAATATTTCAATGGAAACACAACGCCCCGGTTCACACAGTGGCAGTATGTTGCTCATATACCACTTGGATACCTGATCCAGCAGGACCAGTACTGCTGTAATAAGGTAATAGATCACTTCCCGGCGCCATTAAAGAAAGTGTGCGCCTGTTCAATATCACTGAATATGGCCGCTTTCAGTTCATCCAGTCCGGAAAATTTCTTTTCATCTCGAATCTTGTGCAAAAACCGCACCTGAACCTGACGCCCGTAAATTTCCTCATCAAAATCAAAAATATGCACCTCAAGGATTGGTTTCAGCGTTGCTTCTTCGATCGTGGGCCGGACACCAACATTAGCTACCCCCTGATAAATTTTGTCCAGACCGGAGATTTCCACCGCATAGACGCCGTCAATTGGGGCGCGATAGCGATGCAACTGGATATTGGCGGTTGGCACACCCAGCGTTTTCCCGATCTGACGGCCATAAACAACCTTGCCGATAATCGTATAAGGGTGACCCAACAGGCTTTCGGCAAGTTTAAATTCTCCCTGCGCCAGGCATTCGCGGATTCTCGTACTGCTGACACGCATCTGTCCATGAGTCAGCGTGTGATGATTGATGACATCGAATCCGTAGTACTTTCCCGCTTCACTGAGAAGTGCAAAGTCACCACTGCGATCATGACCAAAGCGAAAGTCGTCACCGATGAACAAGGCACTGGCGATGACATCTTCGGCCAAAATCTTGACGAATTGTTGCGCCGTCATGGACCTGGTTTTTTCAGTAAATTTTGAACACAACACCAGATCAATTCCATGCTCGGCAAGCAGAGACACCTTCTCCCTGAATCGGGTCAGTCTTGCCGGCGCATTGAATACGTCAAAAAATTCCCTGGGCTGGGGTTCGAAACAGATCAGCATCGCTGGTACACCAAGACTGGTGGCCTTCTTGCGGACTTCATGCAGGATCGCCTGGTGACCACAATGAACACCGTCGAAGTTTCCAATGGTCACCACACTTCCCTGATGTTGGGGTTTCAGATTGATAACATCGCGAATTATCTGCATTGACTCACCGGACCAATTGCTGAAATCGAATTCCCGAAAGCAGGAGTGAAGTGCCATAGGTTACAACGCCCGCAGCGCAGATTAACAGCATGACGCCAAATCGTTCCGCCATGCCAAACTGATACCACTGTCCTGCATCAGGGGTCACGGCATAGAGTACCGCCAACATCACCATGTTGGCCACCAGAACCTGGCAAAAGAACCGCCACCAGCCTGCTTCGTGGACAAGTATACCGGTGCGTTTAAGGCCGCGGTATAGCAGAGCCGCATTGATAAACGCAGAAATTGAAGTCGCCAGCGCCAGTCCGACATGATGCA
>JAPOOX010000344.1 GCA_026713185.1 Gammaproteobacteria bacterium | reverse complement strand
GTTAATGTAAACATTAATATGATAATAATGCCTATATTACATGGGTACTAATTCTGCTTAATGACGCTGTATTATTTAAGCCAATTCAACAACTTGGCGCGAAATCTCGCACTATATCCCGGGGAAGTTCAGTTTAGACTACGGGCATCAACGTAATCATCTGCATCAGGGTCTATTCTGCCTTCTGCTGAATTAAGGTAGTTTTGGAATGCCTGACTGTATTTTCCGAAATCATGCAATAGTCCGAGTAATTGCCCTGCTTCTGGCAAGTCAACCTTGGCTGAGAATTTGGCCGAAAGTTTCCCTACTTCTGAAAGATGAGTATCCAAACGTTGAATTGCTTCGTCTGATTTTCGAACGTGGGCTAGAAACAATTTTTGTCCATTTTTTCCCTTATTTCTTCCTTGGATGGAGTATAAAAATCAATGAGGATCAGTATACAGTAGACTCCTGTTTCCTCACCACAGGTACACCTATCCTCACCCCGGTGTTGGCGACAACTCAAGCAGCAGTTTATTCAGGCGGTTTACAAAGGAAGCCGGTTCCTGCAACTGACTGCCCTCAGCCAGCATGGCTTGCTCATAGAGTATCATCGCAAGATCCGTAAACCTGCCATCGTCGGATTCACTGTTCAGTTTCTCGACCAGCGGATGCGTCGGGTTGAATTCAAATATCCTCTTTTGAGAACCGGGAATCTGTTGGCCCGATGCTTCCAGAATTCGACGCATTTGTATACCCATGTCATCTTCATTGACGACCAGACAAGCTGGAGAATCAGTCAGCCGATGGGTTATACGCACTTCTTCTACATCATCACCCAGCGTATCCGATAGTCGCTTGATCAGGTCCGCGAGATCTTTCTCCACCTTCTCGTGTTCTTCTTTCTCTTCCTTGTCTTCCAGGTCTCCCAGATCAAGGCTTCCTCTCGCAACATCCTGAAACTGTTTATCGTCGAACTCCCTCAGGTGACCCATCAACCATTCGTCGATCCGGTCGTGCAACAACAGTACTTCTATGCCTTTCTTTTTGAAGACTTCCAGGTGGGGACTGTTAACCGCCGTGTGATAATTTTCCGCCGCAACATAGTAAATCATGTTCTGCCCATCCTGCATTCTTGAGACATAATCCGTAAGGGATTGATCCTGTGTTTCGGAATCGGACTGAGTTGTTGTAAAGCGCAGCAAGCCGGCTATTTTTTCCTTGTTGGAGAAATCTTCAGCTGGTCCTTCTTTTAACACCTGACCAAACTCATCCCAGAAGTTCTGGTAGGTCTCCGCTTCGTTCTTTGCCATTTTCTCCAGCGCATCCAGAACACGTCTGGTCAGTGCCGAACGCATGGACTCCATGGCCGGATCGTTCTGCAGGAGTTCCCGTGATATGTTCAGTGAAAGATCATTGGAATCAACGACACCTTTCACGAAACGAAGATACAGCGGCAGAAACTGTTCTGCTTCGTCCATGATGAAGACTCGCTGTACATACAGTTTAAGACCACGGGGAGCTTCCCGCTGCCAGAGATCATAAGGTGCTTTCGATGGGATGAAGATCAGACTTGTATAGTCCAGCTTACCCTCAACCTTGTTGTGCGACCAGGTCAGTGGATCCTGGAAATCATGGGCGATGTGCTTGTAAAACTCCTTGTATTCATCATCGGATAATTCACTTCTGGACCGGGTCCAGAGTGCTTTGGCCGTATTGACAACTTCAAATTCTTCCACATTCTCATCTTCGTCAGTCTCTTTGTCCGCGTCAGTGAATGACTCTTTTGTCATCATCACCGGTACCGAAACATGATCAGCGTATTTCTTGACGATGTTGCGCAGACGCCAGTTGTCCTGGAATTCATCTTCATCAGCTTTCAGATGCAACGTTACCGAAGTACCGCGTTCCGTACGCTCTATCGTTTCCACCTCAAACTCTGCATCACCGGCGGAAGACCAGCGGACCGCTTCATCGGCAGGGACACTCGCTGCCCTGCTTTCAACAATCACTTGCCGGGCAACGATAAAGGATGAGTAAAAGCCGACGCCAAACTGTCCTATCAGTTGAGCATCTTTTTGCTGATCTCCTGTTAACGACTCAAGGAACTGTGCCGTACCGGACCTGGCAATAGTGCCGAGATGATCCACAGCCTCCTGCCGTGTCATACCAATGCCATTATCAGAGATCGTGATGGTACGCTCATCCTTGTTGATTTCGATCCTGATCCGGAAGTCATTTTCGGCGCCGATGAGATCCGGGTTGGACAGACCTTCGAACCTCAATTTATCGATGGCGTCGGAGGCATTTGAAATAAGCTCCCGAAGAAAAATCTCTTTGTTGGAATAGAGTGAGTGGATCATCAGATGCAGAAGCTGTTTTGCTTCTGATTGAAAACCCATGGTTTCTTTATGGCTTTCTGTAGTCATATTGTATGAATCCGAATATAAATAAATTGATAATGGACACAGCCGAGGGTCGGGAATATCGACCCCGGAGCCCGATTCCAGAATGCTAAGTGGGGGTTTTGACAGAGATTTTCAACCCGGCAGGTCTTTTTCTGATGCCTGAACCGGAATCTACGGTCTGATACTCAAATACCGGGGTTACCCGGTGCTTCGTGTCATGTCTCTACCAGCCGGTTATCTCCAGCAGCGCATCACCTATCTGTGCGAGGCTTTTGACAGTCTGGACACCGGCGCCCTGCAATGCGGCAAACTTGTCATCCGCAGTGCCTTTACCCCCGGCGATGATTGCACCGGCGTGTCCCATTCTTTTCCCTGGCGGGGCGGTAACACCAGCGATATAGCCCACCACCGGTTTGGTCACATTGCACCTGATGAATTCTGCAGCTTCCTCTTCGGCAGTGCCGCCAATTTCACCTACCATGACAATGGCTTCCGTTGCCGGGTCATTTTCAAACAAACCCAGAATATCGATGAAATTGCTTCCTGGAACCGGGTCACCGCCAATACCGACGCAGGTGCTCTGGCCCAACCCGGCATCTGTTGTCTGCTTCACTGCTTCGTAGGTCAGTGTTCCTGATCTTGATACGATACCGACTTTCCCCGGCAGATGAATGTCACCGGGCATAATACCGATCTTGCATTCTCCCGGTGTGATGACGCCGGGACAATTAGGGCCTATCAACCTTACACCCTGCTGATCAAGACTGGCCTTTACCAATACCATATCAAGCGTCGGCACACCTTCTGTAATACAGACGATCAACTTTATACCTGCATCTGCAGCCTCCAGGATGCCATCCCTGGCAAAGGGCGCCGGCACATAAATAACGGATGCATCGGCGCCGGTTTCTGACACAGCTTCCTTTACAGTATTGAACACCGGCAACCCAAGGTGTTTCTGTCCTCCCTTGCCCGGTGTAATACCGCCTACCATCCTTGTGCCATAAGCTATGGCCTGTTCCGAATGCATTGTCCCCTGAGAACCGGTAAAACCCTGACAGATAACTTTGGTGGATTTATCAATCAACACACTCATTCGGCATCTCCCACTGCGTTAATCACCTGTTTTACAGCATCAGTCAAACTGGTTGCGGCTATGATGTCTACATCGCTCTGCGAAAGTGTCTGCATACCCTGCAATGCGTTATTACCCGCAAACCTGACGACGACAGGAACATCGACACCAACATCCTTCACCGCTCCGATGATCCCGTCGGCAATGATGTTGCACTGAACAATGCCACCGAAAATGTTGATCAGTACCGCCTTTACATTGCTGTCGGCCAATATGATCTTGAATGCTTCGCTGACCCCCTCCCTGGTGGCTCCACCGCCGACGTCCAGGAAGTTTGCCGGTTGGCCACCATGCAGTTTTACCAGGTCCATCGTTCCCATGGCCAATCCGGCGCCATTGACCATGCAGCCGATGTTACCTTCCAGCGCCACGTAGTTCAGGCCAAATTGCGACGCCTGGTTTTCCCTTTCATCCTCCTGGGTTGAATCCCGCATTTTCTGCAGTTTCTGCTGCCGGTAAAGCGCGTTACTGTCTATCGACACCTTGGCATCAAGACAGTGAATATCGCCATTCCCGGTAATCACCAGTGGATTGATTTCCAGAAGGGACAGATCGCAGTCCTGGAACAGACCGGCCAGCGAGAGGAATATACTGGCAAACTGATTGATCTGTTTACCCTCCAGACCCAACTGAAAAGCCAGGCTGCGACCCTGCCACGCAGAAGCTCCAGTCATCGGATCAATCACAGCCTGCAGTATCTTGTCCGGTGTCTCCTCGGCAACCTTTTCAATTTCCACACCACCTTCGGTAGAAGCCATGAAAGTAATTCGACGTGACGAGCGGTCTATGACTGCACCCAGATACAATTCCGTGGCGATGTCTGTACATTCCTCTATATAGAGCTTGCTGACCGGCTGACCTTTTTCATCAGTCTGGTGGGTTACCAGGCGGGTACCAATGTGCTTGTCAGCAAACTGGCGAATCTCATCCATGGTGGTAACGATTTTGACACCACCAGCCTTACCCCGGCCTCCTGCATGTACCTGAACCTTGATCACCCAACGGTCACCGCCAAGTTCCTCTGCTGCGGCAACCGCCTCATCAGAAGTATCAACTGCGATCCCTCTGGATACAGGCAATCCATATTCGGCAAATAGTTGCTTTGCCTGATACTCATGGAGATTCATAACCACAAATCCTTAATTCATTTGATTTAACCTGCATGAAGTGCAGATTCAGTTGAAAGTTCAAGACTGGTTGCGTCGACGATTGACAATGTGAATTGCATGACCGGAAACAGCAAGTGCAGCTTCATGCAATCCTTCCGACAGGGACGGATGTGCAAACATCGTAAGCCCGAGGTCCTCTGCACTTGCCCCAAACTCCATCGCTATGACCGCTTCTGCAATCAGTTCTGATGTGTGTGCACCTATCATATGGACACCAAGAATACGGTCGGTCTCTGCATCAGCGATTACCTTGATCAAACCAACGGTATCGTTGCTTGCCATGGCCCTGCCACTGGCTGCCAGGGGAAAACTACCCACTTTATATTTGTCACCGCTGGCTTTCAATTCCTGTTCAGTTTTACCCACCCAAGAAATCTCCGGGTGCGTGTAGATCACAGAAGGAATGCAATCATAGTTGACCAGTGGTTTAAAGCCGGCGATCCGCTCTGCAACCATGATACCTTCTTCCATTCCCTTGTGGGCGAGCATCGGGCCCCGTACCACATCACCCACTGCGTAGACCTCAGGCGCATCCGTATTGCAAAGATCGTCGACAAATATGAATCCACGCTCATCAAGATTGATCCCGCTGTCAGCAGCCAGTAATCCTTCTGTATAGGGCCGTCTTCCAACCGCTACAATGAGTTTGTCAAAATTCTCTGTCTTGTCACCTTCGGCATCCGACCAGGTTACTTCCACTTTTTTATTCTTTACCTTACTGCCGGTAACACGGGTCCCAAGGCGGATATCCATACCCTGTTGTTTCAACTGTCTGGCGGCTTCCCGCGCAATCTGTTTATCCGCTATGGGTAAAAATTCTTCGAGTGCTTCCAGAACGACCACCTCAGAACCAAGACGGTTCCACACACTGCCCATTTCCAGGCCAATGATGCCGGCGCCTATGATACCCAGACGTTTGGGTACAGACTGCCATTCAAGAGCGCCTGTTGAATCCACGATGATGTCGTCTACCAGTGGGCAGGGAGGTATATCAATCGATACCGAACCCGTTGCGATGATGACGTGGTCTGCCTCCAGTGTTTCCGTTTTTCCTGTGTGTGGTGTGAATTCAACTTTTCTTCCACCGTGTAGAACCACAGTACCCTCAAATGTGGTAACGCCATTGGATTTAAGCAGAGCCGCGACACCGTTGGTCAGATTTTCGACGATGTTGTCTTTACGTCGTATCATCGTCGGCACATCAATACTCAGGTCCTTGAAGACAATGCCAACATCCTGGAATCCTTTCTGAGCCTCGGCAAATTTGTACGATGCGTCCAGCAATGCCTTGGATGGAATACATCCCACGTTAAGGCATGTGCCACCAAATACCGGTTTGCCATCGGGAGTTAACCATTTGTCAATACAGGCAGTGTCAAGTCCAAGCTGTGCTGCCCGAATAGCCGCGTGATAACCTGCGGGGCCTCCACCAATAACGATTACATCAAACTTTGCCATAGCATTTTCCCGTCTATATATCGAGGAGAATCCGGGCCGGTTCCTCCAGCAACTCCTTGATTGTCACCAGGAAGCGTACGGCCTCGGAGCCATCAATCAGCCGGTGATCATATGATAGTGCAAGATACATCATCGGTCGTATCACTACCTCGCCATTTACAGCCACCGGCCGTTCCTGAATTTTGTGCATTCCAAGGATGCCGGTCTGAGGTGGGTTCAATATGGGTGTCGACAGCAGTGATCCAAACACACCTCCATTTGATATAGTGAACGTGCCGCCAGTCATATCATCAATCGACAATTTTCCATCTCTTGCCTTCATACTGAACTCGCGTACCTGATCTTCTATTTCCGCCAGGGTCAGGCTGTCTGCTTCACGAATGACAGGCACCACCAGACCACGGGAAGAACTGACCGCTACTCCGATATCCTGATAGCCGTGATACACGATGTCATTGCCGTCAATAGAGGCATTCACACCTGGAAACCTTTTGAGAGATTCGATACTCGCCCGCACAAAGAAAGACATGAAACCTAATCGAGTCCCATTGTGTGCCCGTTCAAAAGATTCCTGGTACTGTGCCCGCAATTCCATGATGGCAGACATATCAACCTCGTTAAAGGTGGTCAGCATCGCCGCGGTATGCTGTGCTTCTACCAGACGTCTTGCAATACTGGCCCTCAAACGGGTCATGGGTACGCGGCGCTCGACCCGCACAGCTTCACCCTCGACAGATTTCACAACGCCGGTGCGGGCTGGCGTTGATATCTCGGGTTGCTGCAGAACCGCAACTGCCTTTAACACGTCTTCCTTGGTGATTCTGCCGCCTTTCCCGGTGCCACTTATAAGTGCGGCGTCAATTTTACTCTCATCAGCAAGCTTTCTCGCCGCGGGACTCATCAGTTTACCGGAAACAACCTGAACCTCTGGTATCAATGTTTCTGCAACCGGTTCAACAGTAGTATTAACCTCTTCAGATTCTATCTCCAGTTCAACGGCAGATTTGCCTGCTACAAGTTCCATCACCGGTTCAGCAGCAAAAGTACCCGCTTCAAATTCCGCCAATACTTCCTCCGACAAGACCGTACTGCCCTCTTCCTTGAGGATTCTGGTTACCCTGCCATCTGCAGGCGCCGCTATTTCAAGTACGACCTTGTCAGTCTCTATGTCAACCAGAGTCTGATCCCGATTAACAGCTTCACCAACATCTACATGCCAGGCAGCGACCTCACCGTCTGCTATGGATTCGGGGAACTCCGGTACTTTTATTTCCATCATTTTTATTTCCTGGAAGAGGATTTGGGTACTCTGTCGTCATCTGTTAGAAACAGGGCTTGATTGACCAGGGCTTCCTGTTGTCTGATGTGCAGTGACGTGTATCCGGCAGCGGCAGCGGCCGATGGCTCTCTGCCGGCATAATGCAGATGCTGGGTATGAATAGAAGCATCGACAACTCGACGAATGTGATGTTGACTGCTGTACCAGGCACCCTGATTCATCGGTTCTTCCTGGCACCAGACTACGGTATCGATATTGGGATATTGATTCAGGACAGCCATCAAGTCGGGTTCAGGAAATGGGTACAACTGTTCGATACGTACAATTGCCACATGATCCAGATTCTCCTGCCGCCTTCTGGCCCGCAAATCGAAGTAGACCTTACCGCTACAGATGACAATGCGGGTAATCTTTCCGGTATCTTGCTTATCTGTTTCCGGTAGAACCGTATTGAATTCTCCATTACACAGTTCTTCCAGAGATGATGTTGCTTCCTTGTGCCGTAACAGACTCTTCGGGGTCATGACGATAAGAGGTTTACGTAGCGGACGTATCGCCTGCCGCCTCAGCAAATGGAATGTCTGTGCCGGCGTCGTCGGCACACAAACCTGAATATTGTGTTCCGCTGAAAGTTGTAAATATCGCTCCAGTCTTGCCGAAGAATGCTCGGGACCGGCTCCCTCGTATCCATGCGGCAGTAATAAGGTCAGACCGCACAACCGTGCCCATTTATGCTCACCACTGCTGATAAACTGGTCAATAACAACCTGGGCGCCATTCGCAAAATCGCCAAACTGGGCTTCCCAGATTACCAGGGTACCGGGCGCTGTTTGTGCATATCCGTACTCAAATGCCAGAACTGCCTCTTCTGACAGAAGTGAATCGTACAGCATGAATGGTGGTTGATCTTCTGCAATATGCTGCAGTGGGATGTAGGTCCTGTCTTCTTTTTGATCATGCAGAACTGCATGCCTGTGAGAGAAAGTACCCCGACCAACATCCTGCCCGGTCAAACGAACTGAATACCCCTGTGAAAGCAGACTGGCATACGCCATGACTTCCGCATACCCCCAGTTTATAGCCAGTGCGCCAGCACCCATTTTTTTTCGATCATTGATGATTTTGTTTACCTGTCTGTGCAGGACGAATCCATCGGGGACGGAATCCATTCTGGTAGATAACTTCTGGAAAGTCTTGAGGTCACATGACGTATCCCCGGGAGCATCCCAGTCATGGTCCAGGTAGGGTTTCCAATTCACATACAGGGATGTGTCAGGTTCCTTGAGGTAATCCCAGGCCACCGCGTGGCCTTCGTCCAGGGCTCTTCGATAATCTTCGATCTGGCGCTGTAGCGCCGTTTGCCCCATCACACCCTCCTGGATGAGTCTTTCGGCATACAGGGCCTGAGTCGTTGGATGTTTGCGGATGGCCTGATACATGAGAGGCTGGGTAATGGCGGGCTCATCGCCTTCGTTGTGTCCACGCCGCCGATAACAAACAATATCGATCACCACATCCTTTTTGAATTCCATACGATAATCAAGAGCCAGTTGTGAAACAAACAACACAGCTTCCGGATCATCACCATTGACATGGAAGACAGGCGCCCTGACCATCTTTGCTATCTCGGTGCAGTATCGGGTGGACCTGGCATCTTCCTGCTTACTCACCGTATAACCAATTTGATTGTTAATGATGATATGGATCGTTCCGCCAATGCAGAAACCACGGGTCTGGGACATCTGGAAAGTTTCCATTACAACGCCCTGTCCTGCAAAGGCGGCATCTCCATGAACGTTAATTGCAAGAACAGCATCACCTGTGGGATCTTTTCTCCGGTCCATACGGGCACGCACAGACCCCACAATGACCGGTGCGGCAATCTCCAGGTGTGAAGGATTGAAAGCGAGAGCAAGGTGCATCTCCCCGCCGGGCGTCATCAGATTCGAGGAAAAACCCTGATGGTACTTCACATCGCCAGAACCAAAACCCGGTGCATATCGTCCTTCAAATTCATCAAACAGCCCTGCCGGATCTTTGCCCAACAGATTAACCAGCACATTGATCCTGCCGCGATGTGCCATGCCGATAACCGTTTCCTTGACACCGGCTGCGCCCGCCCGGTGAACCAGTTCCGCCATACAGGGAATGAAACTCTCACCTCCCTCAAGGCCAAACCGTTTGGTACCGGGATACTTGGAGCCGAGATACTTCTCCAGACCTTCTGCCGCGATCAGTCTGTCAAGCAGGCGTCGTTTTACCGCATTACTGAAAGAAG
>JAPOOX010000343.1 GCA_026713185.1 Gammaproteobacteria bacterium | reverse complement strand
ATCGGTTGTCGTCGGTCACGATGTCCGTTTATCAAGTCCTGAAATTACGCAGGCACTGACCAATGGACTGACTGACGGCAGGGCAGACGTCATCAATATCGGACAATGCGGTACAGAAGAAGTCTACTTTGCTACCGCGTATCTGGAGACAGATGGTGGCATCATGGTAACCGCCAGTCATAATCCTGCAGATTACAACGGGATGAAGCTGGTCAGGGAGGATGCCAGACCGGTCAGCGGCGATACAGGTCTTGAAGACATCAGGCAACGGGTGCTCAGGAATGATTTCGGCGCCGTTGGCAGCAGGGGCAAAGTGGTGCGCCAGGACCTCCGACCGACATATATCGCCAGGTTACTCGATTATGTGGATACCGGCAGCGTCAAACCGTTTCATATTGTCGTAAATGCAGGAAATGGTGGCGCTGGTGAAGTTATCGATCATCTGGAAGAGTTCCTGCCCTTCAGATTTACCAGAGTCCACCACGAAGCGGATGGGCGATTTCCCAATGGCGTCCCCAATCCGCTGCTCGAAGAAAGCAGGAAACCCACTATCGATGCGATCAGGGAGCATGCGGCTGACCTGGGTGTGGCATGGGATGGTGACTTTGATCGATGCTTCTTCTTTGACGCCAATGGCCGTTTTATTGAGAGTTACTACATCGTCGGTTTACTGGCAGGTACTTTCCTGCAGCGGGACAGTAACAACAGTATCGTGCATGATCCACGATTAACCTGGAATACTATTGACGTTGTCAATCAGTCCGGAGGCACAGCCATCTGCAGTAAAACCGGGCATGCGTTCATGAAGGAGAGAATGCGCCAGGAAAACTCGGTCTATGGAGGCGAAATGAGTGCGCATCATTACTTCCGGGATTTCTCGTATTGCGACAGTGGGATGATTCCCTGGCTATTGATAGTGGGGTTGATGAGCAGCAGGGATAAATCGCTGGCGGAACTTGTAGATGAAAGAATTGCGATGTTTCCAGCCAGCGGGGAAATCAATCGCCGTCTTCGAAATCCAAAGAGGGTGATCGAGACCATAGAAACCCGTTATATCCGGGATTCCGAATCTGTGGATTATACCGATGGGCTCAGCATGGAATTTTCAGACTGGCGTTTCAACATTCGTATGTCCAACACCGAACCCCTCGTCAGGTTGAACGTGGAAAGTCGCAGGGACAGATTGCTCATGATGTCGAAGACACAGGACCTGCTGGCTTTGATGTGTGATGACCCTGTGATTAAAAAGAAAGAGTAGTCCACGAATCTCGTCCCTGTTGTGGCACGAAAATTAACTGCAGTGAAATCAGGTCAAGGAGTATATTACCGGTTTCGTTCAGGAATGCGTCCGTTTCTTCGCTTTCTTCCTCCCGTGACTCCGGCGGATTCCGGGTAACAGAACCCACGCCGGCGACTTCATTTCCTGTGGTTTTAAAATCCTCCTGTTCCTGACTGTCTTCCCTGCCCTCATCGACCACCATGGGTATGCCGGCAGGTGTTGCCGCTGCAACGGCTGGTTCCTCTTCGCTCAGTGACGTGAGCAGCTCCAGTCCCTGAGCGCTGCGTTTATCGTTTTCCAGTGCTAACAGGAACGACTCGTAATCTTCCTTTTCCTGAATCCGCGTTGCTTCATTCAGACTGATGGTTTTGTCATTGGATCGTTCAAGCTGATAGGCCATGGCTTCCTTTGCAAGGATGAATTCCGGATCGGTTGTTACACGCTCCAGATGAAGTTTCTGCAGGTCGGGTATCAGGGGGCGGATTAAAGAAGCCGTTCGATGTTTAACTGGCTTGATAGTGTCAAATAGCAGAGGGTTTTCAGTTGCGCTTTCACCAATGGCTTCAGGATCGAATTCATGCGGGTAAATTATGTCGGGTATGATTCCTTTATGTTGATTGCTGTCACCTGAAACGCGGTAAAACTTTGCCTGAGTCAGTTTCAACTGACCGTGACTGGACGGAAGCGGGACGATGGTTTGAACCGTTCCCTTTCCAAAGGTTGGAGTGCCAACGATGATGCCTCTCTGGTAATCCTGAATAACGCCGGCAAAAATCTCTGAAGCGGAAGCACTCAATCGATTGACGACAACCGCCAGCGGACCATCATAGATGCTGCCGGGATAATTATCTTTCATTGTGTAAACGCGACTGTTTTTATAGCGAATTTGTACAATGGGTCCTCTGTCGATAAAGAGCCCGGTCATATTTCTTGCTTCCTCCAATGAACCACCGCCGTTGTTGCGCAGATCGATGATGACGCCATCTACTTTTTCGGCGATGAGTTCCTCTAAAAGCCGTTTCACATCACGGGCAGTACTCCTGTAATCCCGGTCACCGTCTTTCAGCGCCTTGAAATCAGAATAGAAGGTTGGAATGTCAATGATGCCCAACTTGTGTGTTTCACCGAGTTGTT
>JAPOOX010000127.1 GCA_026713185.1 Gammaproteobacteria bacterium | reverse complement strand
GATCCCAGGCCGCTTGCTGTAGATGATCTGTTTCGCATCTACTCCATGACTAAGCCGATTACTGCTGTCGCAATGATGCAGCTGTACGAACAGGGCAAGTTCCTGCTTACCGACCCGGTTTCAAAATTCATCCCTGAATTCAAAAGCATGACGGTATTGAAGGACGGTGAGGTCGTAGCTGCCGAGGGCGAGATGACTATGCAACAGTTGCTCACTCATACCACCGGTTTGACCTATGGTTTTGGCTTCGATCCCGACGATGCGTTGGATAAGATGTACGGGGAGGCAAAGTTGTGGCTTGCAAAAGATCTCGATGATTTCATCGAACGGCTGGCGGCGCTCCCGCTGAGGTACGAACCGGGCGATCGCTTCCATTATTCGGTTGCCATCGACGTTGCCGGTGTTGTTGTGCAGCGTTTAAGCGGCCAGCGCTATGATGTCTATCTGCAGGATCATATTTTCAAACCCCTGGATATGGTGGACACCGCTTTCACCGTGCCCGCGGATAAGATGGATCGATTCCTGCCGCTGCATATCATTGATTCAGACGGAAAGGCCAAAGCCGTTGATGAGTTCAGGGAACCAGAGTTGCTTGGGTACACGTTCGCCGCAGGTTGCCGGGCGATGTGCGATTTCGTCGATGTAACCCTGTATTCCGGTGGCGGTGGACTGGTCTCCACGCTACGCGATTATGTACGTTTCGCCGAGGCGATCCGTAACGGCGGCATACTGGGCGGTAAACGAATACTAAGCCCGAAAACAATCGCTTTCAAGACCATGAATCACGTACTGGCGAGCATCAATAGCGGCACTGGAAAGTCGATAACAATTGACCCTGTTCTCCCGGGTAGCCAATACAACGGGTGGGGAATGGGCTTTGGGTTCGGCTTGGTCACGGATACGGTGGCTCAGGGCACCATAGGCAGTGCGGGCCAGTATTATGGGGGAGGTGCGGCCAGCACGATCTTCTGGATCGACCCGGTTGAGGACATCGTCGTCGTCAGTATGATGCAATTGATAGTCGGCCTGCGCTCCCAGCGGTCCTACCGACCTGATCTGCGCGTCGCGACCTACCAGGCGATAATAGAATCGAAGGAATAGTTTGCCAACAGGCGTCACTGAACTCACCAGTCAGCGCAAGTTTGCAGCCAACAACCCGCGATTGCATTGACATCAATATGTGATATCATTGCAATCATTTATCAAGATAGAGCGGGAGTGATTATGGCAAATCTTGTCGTCAGGAATCTCGACCAGCATATTGTTGATGCGCTAAAACAACGTGCTGCAAAACATGGTCGAAGTATGGAAGCTGAACATCGGGTCTTGCTTGAAGAGCTTTTGCTACATCCTGAACGAAAGAGCTTTGCTGAAGTCCTTGCCACCATGCCCAATGTGGGTCAGGACGAGGATTTCGAGCGGGTAGACAACGTCGATACCAGCGATCATGTATTTGATTGATACTAACATTATCAGTGAGGCGCGGAAAAAATCCAGGGCAGACAGAGGTGTAAGAAGTTTCTTTGGCAGGGTGAACAGGGAGCAGGCAAGTGTCTTCATCTCTGTCGTGACTTTGGGTGAATTACGCAGGGGAGTAGAGTTAATCAGGCATCGTGGTGATGCCCGGCAATCCAATCAGTTGGAACAATGGCTTAATGAACTGATCGCCGATTATCAGGACCATATTCTGGATATCAACCGGGATATCGCACAACTCTGGGGTAGATTGCGGGTTCCAAACCAGGAAAACACCTTGGACAAACAAATTGCCGCAACCGCACTGATCTATGATTTAACAGTTGTCACCAGAAATCATAAAGATTTTTTAAGAACTGGCGTTCGTTTGCTGAACCCATTTGTTGGCGCCTGACGTAATCAGGTCATCGGGCGCGCATTTTCCGTTGCTTTGATCAACCTGGGAGGCTGTCCGAGAGGATCTACATGATTACCTACACGTATTGCGACATAAAGAAATATAACCTGCGTAGATTATTTGCCGTCATTGGATTGCTGGTCTTGACGGGAACAACCGCGGCCAGGGAAATCCCAACGGTACCCGCTGAGCGGGTTGGTATGTCAACCGAACGCCTGGCGCGTATCACCCAGATGAATCAACGTTACGTCGATGCGGGCAAGATGGTCGGCATCCTGACGGCGGTGGTCCGGGACGGCAAGCTGGTTCATCAGAGTGCCGTAGGCACGAAAGGCATGAACGATCCACTGCTGCTGGCTATGGACGATCTGTTCCGCATCTACTCCATGACCAAGCCGATCACCGCCGTCGCCATCATGCAGTTGTATGAGCAGGGTAAATTCCATCTCTCCGACCCGGTGGCAAAATTTATCCCCGAGTTCGAAAACATGAACGTGGTCAAAGACGGCAAGGTGGTACCGGCTGAACATGAAATGACGATGCATCACCTGCTAACGCATACCGCAGGGTTTTCCTATGGTTCTGTGCACAATGCCGATGGCACTTTCACCTACAGCGATCCGGCCGATCAGATGTTTAACGAGGCTAATCTCTGGCAGGCAAAGGATCTGGACGAGTTTGCTGCAAGACTGGCGAAGGTGCCCCTCAAATACGAGCCGGGAACCCAGTGGCACTACTCGATCGGTGTCGATGTCACCGGACTGGTGGTACAAAGAATCAGCGGTCAGTCGTTCGATGAGTATCTTGCCGAACACATCTTTAGTCCGCTCGACATGCACGATACCTTTTTTGCCGTGCCCGCTGACAAGGCGCATCGGTTCCTGCCGGTCCATTATCGAGATATGGAGACCGGAGAAAGACACCTGATACCGCCAGAGGGATCGAAGGATGTGGGCTATTCGATTTTCGACACCTGTTTCGCGATGTGTGATTTCACCAACGTCACTTTGTTTCTGGGTGGTGGCGGGCTGGTCTCCACATTACGGGATTTTGTTCGCTTTGCGGAGGCGCTTCGCGCGGGCGGCGTTCTCGATGGGAATAGGATTCTCAGTCCAAAGACCGTCAACTACATGACAATGAATCATCTGCCGGCGGTCATACGGGGTGGATTCAATGGGGAACCGGAAAAGTACCCGCTGCTGCGTCGACACCCAGGCGTCGGCTATGGACTTGGCTTTGCGATGATTCTAGATCTCCCGGCCAATTATGCCCTGGGTAGCGTCGGTCAGTACTACTGGGCCGGAGCCGCGGGGACAGTGTTCTGGATTGACCCGGTGGAAGATATCGTGATCGTCAGCATGATGCAGCTGCTCAACCCCTGGTTTTCCTATCGCAGGGATGTGCGGAATGCCACCTATCAGGCGATAACGGAATCGAAGGAGTAGCTTGCCAGCAATCGTTAGTCCGGTAGTCCCAGAACGCGCTTGGCAATGATATTGCGCTGTATTTCATTTGCTCCGATATTCAGCATTCCCGTCCTTTTGTATTGACCGTAAAATTTGCTGATAATAGGGGACGTCGAGGAATAGACATCATGAACATGCCGTCGAAATCCAGACCCAGCCGGGAACAACATGCCGCCAGCATAGCCGCATTTCAGCAAGAGGGTCTCAAGATCGCCCGCACCATTGGTAATCGTGGTTCTGTGCGGTTCGATGCGGACGGCAAACTGCAACCGGACATTCTGGATGCCTTCAACGAACATGGGTTTTATGTGTTCGAAGGCATGATCGACGCCGATGAGATCGCTGAACTTCGGGCCGACGCCAACACCATGCTGGAACGCGCGCCGGTTGACCGCCATGCCCAGGTCGATGCCCGGGGTCACCCGGCGCTGGGCATCGGTTCCAAGCGGCCCCTCTACAGGTTCGTGACGCCTCTGGCGGACCCGTTGGGTGGCTCCAAAGAGTTCGCCGGCCGACACCCTGCACAAATGGCCCAGCCAAGGCCCGATGATGATGCGCCGACGGATGTCGTCTATCTGATGTATGGCGTGTGTCAGGAAATGCCGTCAGGCCTGCGCCTCTACGGGCACCCGCATTTGCTGGCGATCGCGGAAGCCATCAACGGGCCAGACTTCGTACCCTATAACGACGCGGTTTTTGTCAAGCAGGCTGGCCTTGGCGGTTCGGTCGCATGGCATCAGGATGGCGTGACCCACTGGAATTCACCGGACTGGGATCCGGGCATTCACGGTTTCAATTTTCAAGTGCAGCTTTACCCCACCACCCCGGGTAACGGGCTGTGGATCAAGCCTGGCACCCATAGACAGGGCCGTCTGGATATCAAACGCATGGTCCAGGAAAATGGCGGCAGCGAGCTATTGCCCGGCGTCATGCCGCTGATCTGCGATGCCGGCGATGTCACCATCGTCAACCGGCAAATGTTGCACGGGTCCTTCGCCAACAGCTCGGATGATATCCGGATTTCGATCAACTTCGGCTTCCACCGTTATCGCGCCGTGCTGGGTCAAAAGACCGCTATCGTGATGGCGGAGCAGAACACCACCTATGATGACCAACGAATTCACGATCGTTCCGCCGTGATCACCGTGGCGATCGATGCCCGCGCGCAATACTATCCAAACGAAACACCGTTCTCCTACAAACCGTTTGCCGGCAAGGCGGACGACTATCGCTTCAATGAGGAAACCTTCGATCGGGTGATCCGCGACTACTTCAATAAGGATTTGGCAATCTAGGGGGCTCCTGGCAAGTCTCGCTCCCGTCGCCGCCATTCATTCACTTCTGCAAAGGCACGTAACATGACTACCAAACCAAATATCGTCGTAATTATGACAGATCAGCAACGGGCTGATGTGTCTAAGCGTGAAG
>JAPOOX010000342.1 GCA_026713185.1 Gammaproteobacteria bacterium | reverse complement strand
CAGATTGGTCTTTTCGGTTCTGACTCTTTCATCAGAGTCGGAATATATGTCCAATAAATCAATGCGTTACATCAAGCCGAACGGCTTGATTGGACATTTTGCTTCGTTATATATTTAGTGAACTCGGTAAACTCACGCTAGGCCGATAATCGCACTCGACGATGTTCAGGATATCGACTTGGCCCGGGATCTTGTTCGCCAGGATTGGGCCGATTGGGGAATGCGTCTGATCTTGACCGTACCGAGAACGGTGGCACAGTCGCTTGATATGAGCGATAGCTATGCAGTCCACGTACATTCCGTCGATGACTTTTCCGTCGAAGAACTTGATACACTTCTGAAAAAGACCCAACGGCGTTGGGCTGATCTTCAGTCTGATCTAAAGGTTCTACTACGCAAACCCATTCTTGCCGGTCTCTTCCTTGAACTTCCCTACTGTACGGTTCAGAGAGCGCCGTGCAGTGAATATGAAATAATCGATCAATTCTGGAAGAGGATTGCAGCCAAGGGGAAGCAAGTCGATGAAGGAATCGTGTTGGCTCTCGCGGCTCATGTGCAAAAGGGGAAACCTTATCCGCTCTTAAGGCCGACATGGCAAGAGATTGGCCTGACCGAGGAAAAAGCTCTTGAGAGGCTCGAAACCACTGGCTGGCTTCGCAGTACTGAGAGCGGTGAGGTAGTGTTCGCCCACGACCGCCTCTTAAATTGGGCAGTCGCAAAGTCTTTAGTAAACCAATTCGAGCGCAATGAATTGTCGATCGAAGATTTGAGTGACTTTCTAGCAAGTGAAGGCGCCAGTCAGGACCAACTCGTATCTGTTCAGTTAAACTATGTGCTAATGGATGTAATGTGGCTACTTGCTGTAGACGCACAGAATTCCCAGACACTTAGCATGCTTGTCGCTCGTATGGAAGACAGTAGCTATTTAGGGTCGTACGGCGAAACGCTCTATGTCCATTTATTACCAACGCTAGGTCAGCGAGCAGTTCCTATTCTCCTTGAGCGACTGAACGAAATCACCGATGAGTCAGAAGGTGACTACCGGATTGGACTTATCGGCAAAGCTTTCGCCACCCTCACCCAACAGGAAAGTGTAACGCTGAAGGAAACCGTCGATACGTTGTTGAAAGCAACATCCCGTGATCAACAGAATGCCGCGTTGGTCCCACTTACGATAAAACCGGATGTTGATAATCTCAATCGCCTTTGGGAACTCCACCAACAGCGTCATGACGCATTGGAGGACAAGGCGGCCGTCTCAAGTCATACCAACGACTATCAGGCCAGCTTCGCAGCATTGCGTGCTGGTATTTTGTTGGATCTGCCATGGCTTCGTGAACGCATTCTTACGGCGGAAATGGAGAAGGAGAGTGTTTCCGAACTTGGATACCTGCTTAATACGCTTGATCACGATGATGCATCTGTAATTTGGGAGGAGACCAGGCATGCACTAATGTCCAAAGTCCCGGTCAGCAAGCCGCGCAGCTTACTCTATTGCATCGCGCGCTTTAAAGATCTTGAGAATCTGGATTTCGTAATTAAACATTTGTCGCACTCCAAGGATTTCGCCAGTAGCGCGGCACTCTCAGCTTTATCAGTTCTAGATCCGCTCGCGGCTATCGAACGGCTTATTGAGGTCGATGAAACTGATCTCTACCTATTTCGCAATCAATGGCTTCCGGTACTCTTGCATTCGCAACCGGAACTTACACGCCGACGTATTTATGAGCTTACCGAGACTAATCCCAGGGGATTTTTGTTTATTGTGAATATTTTCCAGGATCGACCTGATGACATGGATGAAGAAATGCTTCATTTTTTGTTGAACTCACTGGAGGATCACTTATACAAGCATCTTGACGAGGTACTTGTGGAAGACTCACGTTGGCTCTACCATCCGCTGGACTTCCTTGGGCGTATTACCTGTCCAGAGCTCTTGGCCATTTTGCAAGCTGCTGCGGACGGTGAATTGGAAAAGATGATTACAGAGATCGCATACAGTCGCCTGCACACTAACAGTAACATCCGCGACTCAATCCGCGAAAATGCACGTCGGGTCCTAATTCTCATGAGCGGCAAAGGCATTACCTCACTGATCAAGCGGGAATTGGAATCCGATCATTATTGGGTTCGTCATGGAGGCTTGAATTGGGCATCTGTACGCGCTGATGATGGCATCGTGGAAGGACTTGTCTCTATCGCGTCTCGTCCGATTCTCCGGGATGCTGATGGGAAAATAGACTTAATGTACTACCAGGAATTTCGCCAATCGACGATGGCACTTGCGGCGCTGGGCGAAGATACAGCTTTGGTCAAAGTTATAAAGTATATTGGCTTGTTTGGATTACCGATTGATCTTGCTCAGCTTCGGGCTCACTATGGTCCGATGTCAAATACTCTCACGGACTTCGCACTTCAGACTTTTCAAGAAAAGGAGGCGTCCAAGGAATCATTACTGAGTGCGCTGGCGATTACATGGCTTGGAGGAAAACCAGATTTGATTCCTCCTGTGCGCATGGTACTTGAGCGGGCGGACCCGGAAGGTCTAGTTGCCAGATATGCCTGCATTGCACTCCAAGAACTTGGTGATTCTTCAGAAGACTTCGCACAACTTGCATATTGCCTGCTTAAGACTAAGGCGAATTCAACTTGGGGGCTAAAAGCACTGATCTGGATGGGGTATCGAGGTTTGATATTGCTTGAAAGTTGGATTATGGACCAGGGTCCTTTGGAACCAGAGGCTAATGACGTCCTGGCAATTCGTGCTCTGTATGAAAACCCTTCAACCAGGGAGACAGGTATCAATCTTGCCGTCTCACGGTGTATGCGTGGAGATTATTTTTCAGATAGCATGTATGACATTGCAGCAGAAGCGAATGAAGTTGAATTAAGGGAGATGATCTTCAATAAGGCTTTTTCTGCTCATCCTATCTGGATAGAACATCTGCTTCAAGCAATTGAGGGTTTGGCAAAATTCGATGTGACGCGAGCAATGGAAGCGATAGTGATTGGGCTGAAATTGCACCCTAAGATAGAGCGAGGACTATGTCTGCTTCTTATGCGCATCGCACCCGAGATTGCAGCGAAAATGCTTATCAATATGGTAATCTCGACCGAACGTAAGTCCCTGTGCCGTGCTGCAGGGCGGGCATTACGACGGCTCGACCCAGAAGTTGTTTCGTATATTGTCGTCGATCGGATGAGTGGCTTAGTGAGCGAACGCAAGACAATTGCAGAACTTGCCGGTTGGGTGACCACTCCAGCCATCTCAGATGCGCTTGCGAGCCTCGTTGATCACGACAGCTCGGTAGAGGTTAGAAATGCGGCACTTGCGGCTCTTGAACGGCAACGACAGGAAACAAATGTTCTTTCACTTTTGGCTGCTTTCCCATCAGAAACTTCAGAAAAACGATGGAGTTTATTAGTCGCGATATTGGAAGCTGGCGATCCGTATCTACTCACAGACCCCGTAGATTCTCTCTGGCTTGGCAACATTTTTTCAGAGGACATTCCATTTAAGTACAAGCATCATGCCAATTTGGTGATACAACAAATGAAGGAGAAGGAAGACAGAAGCTCTGCATAATGTAGTAAAGTACCATGCCTAATTGAGATCCCAGCAGAAGTAAGCGGTCAAACTGCATATTCTGGCGCAACCTGATCACCAGAATACGCAGTCAAACCAGGCAACTCTTGCAATAACACTTTATGAAGAGGGTGGATCGTGGTCTCGGTAGCGCAGAACGCTACCTGTGTCTGTCCGCTATGCTCGACTTGCTGGTCGCATTGCCTCACTAAAAATCACACTATCTTTAGGCAGATTAGGGTGCTTAGATGCAGAGAATGATGTTTCTCTCAGCACAAATGGATCTTCGATTGATTGAGGTCGAGATCATGGTTTCTAGAGTGTCATGTTCAGACATAGATGAGCCATTCACACCACTATCCCGACTGCTTCAGCCCGGCAAGCACTTCACGAAAGCTGTTGAGACCTGCTTCCAGATTTTCAATGATCTCTTCGGCAAGATCGTCAGGGTCGGGTAGGTTGTCCAGATCGGTCAGGCTCTTGTCCTTGAGCCAGAAGATGTCGAGGCTGGTTTTGTCGCGCTCTATGAGTTCTTCATAACTATAGCTGCGCCAACGGCCTTCCGGTGCGTCATTCTCGTCCCAGGTCGCCTTACGTTTGTGACGGTTCTGCGGATTGTAGCAGTTGACGAAATCTACCAGGTCCTCATAGCGCATCGGCTTCTTCTTCAGGGTCTGGTGAATATTGGTGCGGTAGTCGTAGTACCAGACCTGCTTCGTCCAGGGATTCGGGCTGGCTTCGTGGTTGTCGAAGAATATCACATTGGCCTTGACCCCTTGTGCATAGAAAACGCCGGTCGGGAGGCGCAGGATGGTGTGCAGGTCAGTGTTATCCAGTAGCTTCTTGCGAATCGTTTCACCGGCGCCACCTTCAAACAATACGTTGTCCGGAACGACCACGGCAGCACGACCGGAAGTCTTGAGCATCGTGCGGATGTGCTGCACGAAATTGAGCTGTTTGTTCGATGTGGTCGCCCAAAAATCCTGCCGGTTGTAAGTCAGGTCGTCCCTTTCCTGTTCACCCTCCTCGTTGGTGAAGCTCATGGAACTCTTCTTGCCAAAAGGAGGATTCGCGAGCACATAGTCAAAGCGATTGCCGGCATCTGCCACGAGTGAGTCTTTTGGCGATATGGGCGCGCCACCGTCGATCTCTCCGATATTGTGCAAAAACATGTTCATCAGGCACAGTCGGCGTGTGTTAGCGACGATCTCGTTACCATGAAATGCCTCGTGTTTAAGGAACGCCTTCTTACTCTTGTCCAGGTTGAAATTATCCGGGTTGGTGATGAAGTCGTAAGCAGCCAGAAAGAACCCACCCGTGCCGCAGGCTGGGTCAGCGATCAGTTTGCCCGGTTCAGGTCGTACGCATTCGACCATGGCGTGGATGAGGGCGCGCGGCGTAAAATATTGGCCCGCACCAGACTTGGTATCCTCGGCGTTTCGCTCCAGCAGGTTCTCATAAATGTCACCCTTGATATCGGCACCCATGGTGACCCACTCTGTCTCGTCTACCATGTTAATAAGGCGATTCAATTTCGCTGGGTCCTGAATCTTGTTCTGGGCTTTGGTAAAGATCTGCCCCAGCATTCCTTTCTTCGTACCGAGTTCCCGCAGAAGGGTGACATAGTGGCCTTCAAGTTCTGCGCCCCTCTTTGATTTCAGACTTTGCCAGTTGTATTCGGCAGGGATACCAACATCACGGTCGTAGGGTGGCTTGGCGTACTCGTCTGCCATCTTGAGGAAGATCAGATAGGTGAGTTGTTCCAGATAATCGCCATAGCCGACCCCGTCATCGCGCAGGGTAGTACAGAAGCTCCAGACTTTGGAAACGATGGGGGAGGTGTTCATGCCTGATCTCTGTTAGTGTTTAGTAGCTTGGTGCAAACGTCTCCAGTCGTGCTATCGAGTTCCCAAATCTCTACTCTAGGTGGAATCAGGTGGAATTGGGTCCGCATGAAATATGACAGCAGGGTTTCGCCGGTGGTTTTCCTTATGCTTCTTTCAACAACGAATATCTTGCGATAAGTTTTGGGAGCCATGTGGAAATAGAACATGGCTTCAGCCCAGTTTGTCATTTTTGCGCTTGGAACTTTGTTTCCCTCAGTCCAAGTATGCGCCTTACACTCTACGATGACCTTTGGGTTTTCTGAACCCAAATCGAATCGGTGCTCTTTTTTTTCCGAGGCAATCCCTACAGCGACCTTGTGGTTAGGATCAAGATCAAGGCCCTGCTTAGCGAGTACCGTTCTGGCCAGTGCTTCAAATTCACATCCAACATGTGCATTGCTCAATGCGCAACCTCGTTGAAAATTATTCATACTTCCACCCGTATATTTTCCGCGCCTCTGGACGCACGGATGCGGGCAAGAAGTACAGAGGCAGGCTCGTCGTTCATGTCTTGTGGTACCAGTTGACCCGAGAAGGCCTGCATTAGTATCGACTGGCGGAGCGCTTTCGATTTGGCCAATTGCATATCAATTTCTTCCAGCGTGCTGTCCACATTCGAAAGTATCTGCTCGACCTGAGCCAAAATTTCTGCTTCTTCCGGATTGCCTGCCACTGGAACAATGAGATTCGATACTTTGGAAATGCTTAAGGTATATAACCCGGAAGTCGAGCTGGCTTCCTTGACGATTAGTTCTCGTCCTAACGGAGAGAGCAGGAATTGAAGAAAAAAACGAGGTGATGATGTCGTTACGAGACGAACCCTTATCAAATGATTCTGGTGACCGCATGCTGGTAGTTCCTCGTTCCAGACCGCGACGCGGCCAATTTGTTGGACGCTACCATTACCCTCTACAATGAGTAGGTCTCCCATTTCTAGAACGACCTTTTGAGCTTCCGATTCTGTCACACCAATTTTGTGAACACTATCCGTCAGTATCTTATCCCCATAAACGTTTGCGACCCGGAGATAGCTCATTTTTCGGGGGAGAATATTGCGCTTCTGATTTTTTGTTAGTCCACCAGAAACGTAAGAGATGTTACCAAGACGAACCCATACCCAGGATTCTGGAAGATGCGGCAGTTTTACCCTCAACTCGTGGGGAATACTTGCTATTTCTGGCAGTTTTTTCGGCCTCGGTGGTTTCTTTCCAGGCTTGCCTTTTCCCCCCCATTCCTTTACTGCAGATTTCCATCCTTTGAGTTGTCGTTCATATCGCACTGACTGCTCCTGCTGGATGCGGGCAAGCAATTGCTCGGGCTTCTCAAGCTTGTCTTTGTTCTCCTCGCGCCATTTGGCTGTGAGCTTGCCTTCAAAGGCGTGTTTGAGCACTGCTTGGCGATAGATATTGAACTGTGCACGCGCTTTCTTCAGACTCTCGACGCCCTTGTCGAGTTCCGAGAAGAGTTCTTCGATCTTGGCGACGATGCGGTGTTGCTCTTGGTAAGGAGGGAGCGGAAATCTTGTATTCTTTAGCTGTTGCTTTGTAATTCCCGATATCGTGGTTCCACGTCCTTCGAATTTCAGATGCTGTAGTTTGTAACTCAAAAAAAAGAGGCTATATTCCGGCAGGATCAGGACAGAGTTCTGGAGAAGACCTTGCAAGTCTTGACTAAAACAAATCTCCCTATCTGAAATCGCAATCTTGCCCAGACCAACACGCGTAGCAACTATTAGAGTTCCATCAGGCACTTTGTTGGTGGCGCTTTGTTGGATACCTTTCTGCGTGACGTAGCGGGTTACCTTGATATCACGTACGCCATTAATGTTGGCACTTGTAATCCATGGAGTACCTTCACCCCAATACTCTTCTTTCGATGTTGAGGGAGTTCCTCCACCTACAACATCGTATAGTGTACCTATATCAGTATTGACCCAACTCTGCGGTAGCGATTCAAGTCGCTTGGAATCCATCCTATCCCCCCAAAGCCTCATTCAACTCATCAATCACATCATCCATCCGATCGCCGAAGAGGTTATACATCTTCCCCAGCCCGCCTTTGCTGTCGAACGGAGCCATATCAAGATCGTCACGGTCCAGATGGAAGGAGCTGATAATATGCTCGCGGATCATGTGCAACCACTCCATCTGCTCGTAATTAAATTTCTCTCCGCTGCCGCTGTGGTGTGACATGATCCAGTTCTGGAAATTGCGACGTACGGTATCTGAATAAGTTGAGACCGTCGCATCGATGCCGCAGGTGCGGCGGATCAATGCCACTAGCGCCGTCAGTTCGCTATCAGGTTGACTACCCTTGTGTTCGTCAAGCAAAGCATAAGCTTGCCAGACACGCAGAGGTGCCAGGCGGGGTCTATCACTTTTCAGTCTGTTGAATACCTCGCGTATCATCGCGTATGTCAGTTCCCGGCGTCGGTGTGGTTGGGAGTAGAAGATCGTCAGGGCTTCGATCTCATCGCGATTGGCTTCCAGATACTGTTGGAAGTCACGCGCCATGGCTTCCGCATTTTCATGCGCGTCACCTTCCCATTCGGCACGGAGTACGGTATCCAGGCCGTCATGATCGATAGTCTGTTCCTTGTCGCGGCGAATCGAATCGATCGTCTCAATCAGTTCACCGTTGAAGACTTTGACGGCATTATCGATCAATTGCTCTCGGGCCTTATCACAGGTGACCGCACTGGGTTCAGCGCCATCGGGCACGGACTCGATCTCGCGCGCCTTCTCGTTTATGCGGTCAGGGTCTATAGCTGCCAGCAGATTGCCGACGATTTGAGTTAATTCAAAACCACCGGCCTGTTCCTTGATCCGGGCTTGCTCGGGATGGTCAAGTTGCCTGTTGAGTCGGGCAAGGCGGCCAGCAAGGGAACTCACAGTGTCTTCGTCACGGACGCCCATCATCACGCCCATCAAGAGATCCTTGAGAGGTACGGAGGGTTTGGTGATAAGCGGCTGGCTTGCTGTTTTAATTGATTTCGTAACGCCGACGGCATCAACGATCACATAATGTGTCTTCCCACTGATAGCGGAGGGCGAGACTTTCCTGAGATCGTCGTGTTCAAGGGTGCGGGTTCCACGTCCCTTCATCTGCTCAAAGTAATTTGGGCTTTTCACGTCACGCATGAACAGCAGGCATTCGAGCGGTTTGACGTCCGTGCCCGTTGCGATCATGTCCACGGTAACTGCGATGCGTGGGTTGTAATCGTTACGGAACTGGGCGAGAACAGATTTTGGATCCTCCCCGGTCTTGTAGGTGATCTTCTTGCAGAACTGATTTTCTTCACCAAATTCCTCTCGAACGGTCTGGATAATGTCGTCGGCATGACTGTCGTTTTTGGCAAAGACAAGTGTCTTCGGCACTTCGTCACGGCCGGGAAATATATCCTGAAGATTATCGTGGAAGGTGTGAACGACAGTACGAATCTGGTCGGGATTGACGACGTCGCGGTCGAGTTGTTTAGCGGTATAGGTTATGTCTTCCTCCTGGGTCTCCCAGCGCTTTCTGCGTGACAGGCGCTCACGCTTCTCAACCTGCTGGTTCGCCCTGAGTTGGCCGCCATGGCTGGTTTTCTCCGTATCGATGACATAGATTTCATTGCCGACATTGACGCCATCGGCAACGGCCTGTTCATGGTCGTATTCGCTGACGACGTTCTTTTTGAAGAAGCCGTAGGTGCGGTTGTCCGGTGTGGCAGTCAGGCCGATGAGGTAAGCATCGAAATATTCAAGAACCTGACGCCAAATGTTGTAAATCGAGCGGTGGCATTCGTCGATGATGATGAAGTCAAAAAACTCAGGTGGAATCCTGTCGTTATAACCGACCGGCACTGGTTGTTTAAGCTGAACCCTCTCCGCTGGATTGCTCTCCTCAAGGGCTTCATCCAAATCCTGGCTCTTCAGAATCGAATACATCCGCTGGATGGTGCTGATACAGACCTGACTGTCCTTTGCAATGTAGGACGATTGGAGGCGCTGAACGTTGTATAGTTCAGTAAATTTGTAGTTGTCGTCATTCGGTAAATAGGCCATGAATTCTTGCTCAGCCTGTTCGCCCAGATTCTTTGTGTCCACGAGAAAAAGAATACGCTTGGCGTCTGCGTGTTTGAGCAGTCGGTAGATTGAAGTGATAGCTGTGTAGGTCTTGCCAGAGCCAGTAGCCATCTGGATAAGGGCACGTGGACGGTCCTTCTTGAAAGATGCTTCCAACTTCTCAATGGCTGTGATCTGGCATGTCCTGAGTCCCGTCGAGTCTAGGTCTGGAATCCTCTGGAGACGTCCACGTAGAGAATCGGGCTGGATGTACCAGTCTCTTATCGTCTCGGGACGGGGAAAATTGAATACTTCCCGTGAGCGAGGCTTGGGATCACGTCCGTCTGTGAAGCGCGTCAATACACCAGTACTTTCATAAACGAATGGCAGGGGTTCTTTATTTTTCACCCACTTGAGTTGAGCGTCAGCGTAACGCCCGGATTGTCCCTCTACTGTGGTGATATTCTGACCCCAATTTTCCGACTTTGCCTCAACCACGCCGACGGGTTTGTTGTCGATGAAGAGAACATAGTCGGCGAAGCCAGCATCGGTCTGAAACTCACGCACAGCGATCCCGAGGCTGGCATTGAAATTGATCTGATTATTGTTCTGAACCACCCAACCTGCTTGCAACAGCATCTCGTCGATCACATCCCGCGCGATCTGTTCGGGTGTCTGGTTGGCACTCGGCATCAGTTCACCCGCCTTCCATCTTTGGCACTGAGTTCATCATTGTTACGTCGGCAAGCTGATCTTTGTACTTATCAACATAGTTCTGAATGAATTCGCATAGCTCCTGGGTGTCAGATTTGTCCTCCAACCAGCGAATATGTACAAAGGGGTCGTGGAGATCCTGCCGTCCTTTGGTAAGTAAACTGGTGTCTTTCATATTTATAAGTGTAACCAAAGTCTGCACAACAGTGAATTCAATGGAAAGTTCCACCTGCAATGTGCTTCAACGCACTGCAACCTGATGGTCACTTTGGATGTTGAAACATCCATGATTCAGGACATTGACTCAGTCGGTGAGCATCGATACGCTGTTGCAAGTTCTAACATTGGGAATCTCCAAAAAGAGGTGAAACTGTGAAAAGACGTGAATTCCTGAAGGGCGTTGGAGCAACTGCCTTGCTGCCTGCTGCGCTGAGTCATGCCACGACCGGGAAGAGAACCAATGTTATCCTCATCATGTCAGATGATACAGGTTATGAGGTGTTCGGCTGTTATGGGTCCAAACAGTACAGAACTCCCCGCATTGACCAACTGGCTGAAACCGGAATGCGTTTCAATCATTGCTATTCCCAGCCTGTCTGCTGTCCAAGCCGAGTCAAAATCCTGACCGGTAAGTCCAATGTCCGCAACTATGTCTACTGGGACATTATGGACCCGGAAGATAAGACCATCGGACACATGATGAAGGACGCCGGCTATGCCACCTGCGCTGCTGGAAAGTGGCAGTTGTACGGTCAGGGAACTTTCGCGCCCGAGTTAAAGGGAATGGGCGTACTTCCCGAGGATGCGGGTTTTGATGAACACTGTATGTGGCAGGTGGATTCCTCTCCCAGTCGCTATTGGAAACCTGAATTCAGGATCAATGGTCAGAATAGATCCTTTCCTGACGAAAACGCGTTCGGTCCCTCAATCTGTACGGACTACATCTGTGATTTCATCGACAAAAGCAGAGAGAAACCCTTCTTCGTCTATTATCCCATGATGCTTACACACAGTCCGTTCGTCACCACACCAGACAGCGCCGACAGGTCATCCACGGCAGCTCAGCAGAACTT
>JAPOOX010000173.1 GCA_026713185.1 Gammaproteobacteria bacterium | reverse complement strand
TATAAGCATATCCCACAGGATTCAGAATTTATCGATTTTGTTCACAGTCTCAGTCCTGAATCATGGCAAAAAATAATCTGTACATGAAAAAAACTATTATCCTTCGCACCGTAAAACCCCGTCCTTCAGGGCGGGGATATAAGGCGCCCTTGACCGTTCAGGTAAAGGTTGTGTTTGTATCATGTGGCTATACAGTATAATAGGGGCATGTTGATACGCAAGGCATACCGCTTCAAACTCTAGAGACCATTTAATCTGTCCGCTTTTATAACAAGTTATCTGTCCGGTTTTACTATGGGGTATTTTAATCGATTTGGAGTACCTGATGAGACCGGCAAAATGGTTACAGGAGACGAGACTCATGCGCTTTGAAGAGGTCTACGAGAGTTGGACAAAGAAGCGGCTGACACAAGAGGAAGCGTCAGAGTTGTTGGGCGTTTGTGCGCGTACTTTCCGGCTCCATATTGATTGCTATGAAGACGATGGTCTGGATGGATTGATGGATCACCGCATGGATCGGGTATCACAGTTGTGAAAATCCCCCATTTTACTGGACACCCAATTAAGCACTTTCCTGCTCAAACTGCATCGGGATTTTATTTCCGATAGCTGAATGTCTTCTTTTTCGGTTGTAATATATTTCTATATATTCAAATGTCGCGCCTTTAGCTGATTGTCTGGTCTTGTTATACCTATGTCATCTCAGAGTTTCACGGCGAGAAAAGGCATTTTCGCGAAAGGATTCGAAGTTTTGGAATGTCCTCACGACTACTTTAAGGGATTTAACGACATACAAGGTACCTATGATTTCCGGCGGTTTACTGACACGAGGTAGAAACTGATGCACAATACAGAGATGACGTACCAAGTCTGGAAGTCAGAATCTATTGATGCAACTCACCGGATTGATGTATACGGCTACCTTTCTCAGTGGTTCGTATTTTGCTTACGGCGTGTGTACTGTTGAGAGCAACATCTGTATGGCTCATGGAATTAGAAGTACTCGTGACCAATTACATTGCCTTTAACCCGCTGAAAAGGGCCGTTGACCGAGTAATCGGTATTGAGCCTTGCTCTCTTCTAGAGAGACTACCCGTCATTAACAGAAGTGTTAAAAATGTCTACACCTGATTATAGAAATGTCTATGCTGATCCTGCATCTCATGTAGATTTCATTACTGTAGATGAGGATATTGGTTTTGAAGGCCAACACTTTGATCGCAAACAGGCGTCAAGGACGAACACCAATGGTGCTGTGACCCGAAACGAATATGAGAAGATCAAGGAGTTGATAGAAAGTACCATGTCCGCCTTTGCCAACGCTGATGGCGGGTTGCTTGTCCTGGGCGTCACGAAAACCGGTGACATTGCTGGTCTAGATCACCTGAATGAAAACCAAATCAATGGTCTACTCAGTTTAGCTTCGATGGTTGGAGCCACAATTCAATCCAAACTGCATCCAATTACTGTGGGCCAAATCACTCGAAAAATTGCGCTGTTCAGGGTTGATGCTACTGAACGGAATATTTGTCAACGCATCAAAGATGATGCTGCTTGGATTAGAAGGGGTCTTTCCACACGCCGATTGAGAGGTGCGGAACTTGAGCAACTGAGACGAGATCGTCTTGTTGTTGATTTCGAGATGACACCAACCGAGACATTTGAGGCTGAAGATATCGACTATGACGTGTTAAAGGAGTTCGTTGAGAGCCATCAAGTGCTTGGTGATAAAAGGGACACTGTACAAATATTGCGCGATGCTGGTGCTATTGGTAGCGAGGTAGCCAATCGCAGATGGACTAATGCGGGGCTGTTATTCTTTGCCTTAAATCCACGACGTGTTCTACCTCAGGCGTATGTTCGTCTTTTACGGTTTGATTGTGCTTACGACGACGAGGATGAACGGCCAACACCTTCATTTGAAAAAGATTTCGACGGGTCTCTAACTAAGCAGATCCGTGATTTTCGTGTCTTTATTCGTGAGTCCGGTTTTTTTAGAAACTATCAGATTAGGAACTCTGAAGGCGTATTCATCAATGAACCCGAGTACCCGCCAACTGCGGTCGACGAGGCTTTAGTTAATGCGGTCGCCCACCGAGACCACGGTGTATTACAGCCTATCACTTGTGAAAAGTATGAGGATGCCTTCGTTATAAAGAGCCCAGGGCGGCTACAGCAACCGTTTGAAATCTCTTCTTCCTTCACTTTAGATGAGCAGGAGCTTGAGAGCTATCCACGCAATCGAAAAATCATGGATTGGTTGAGAATTATGAAGGACGTCAATGGCGCTCCTTACGTCAAAGCGGTGCGCGAAGGCACGCGACAGATGCGTGATGAAATGCAACAACTTGGTTTACCTTCACCCATTTTTTATCTGAAAGATGTTGAGACCGTCCTAATCCTACACAATGATATGGAACGGCGTAACGCAAAACTGACAGGATTGGGCGCGGAAGATGAGATAGCCTCCCCAGAATTCACGAATCTCTTTCGACTGACCGGATTTCAACAGAGCGGAACAATTGCTGGGAATCAGGATCAGCGAAGACTGCTCTTGGAAGCTCTTGTGAATAAGCTCGAAGCTAGTCGTTGGATTGTTGACTCACTAGCCAAAGGTCGTGCTGTTGTTCATATCCAGGGTGCGAAGGAAAATTTACCGCGGATGCTCAACGATAGACTGAGGATTATTCCGGCCTACGCTTTGCACGTACGTTCTTATCATGGTCGCCTTTATCTGGTTGTGGATTACAAGGTACAGGTTCAAAGTGTTTGGACTGCCCAAAGAGGCATTGCGAAATTCGGACCGGCTGCAATGATCGGTCTGAAGGCTTTTGCCAGAATTGATAGCAAATTGGTGCGTGGACGCATATTGTCGGTGACCACAGACCATGTAACACTTCGCCTGTTTGATAACAATGATGAAGAGTCTCTTCCAGCGAGTCAGGTATATCCTAATCTGAACAGGAATCAGATAGAGGAGATTGTAAAATCTGTGGCACCAGACTTCGATCTGTCGAAGGCTATCAAAAAAGCTGATCTATCAACTGTCCGCAGTTCAGCCCGAATACGAGCTGAGCATATTCAGATGATTGTTAAGATGATTAAAGGGAAGGTTTTCCCACTAAGTGTTAACACCCATGAGGTGCACCTTGACACATCTCCCTTAAGGTTGCTTGAGGAGGGGGATGGTAAAAGAGCTTTACTTACAAAAGCAATCAACGAGCCTAGTGTTGAGTTTGCACGTCATCACGTCACTGCAAATATTCGCGATGGAATTACGACATACGGCTCATTTGCTGATGACCAAAAAATCCTTGATGTCATTGCTATCGTACAGCAGGGATATGAGAGTAAAACAAGAGACCTTGTTACACGACTTCAATCCGGGTCTTACAAGTACAAAGGAGCGGAAAGAACGTTTTCTACGCGCCTGCGTCTGGCGCAAGTTTCGGTTGCCCAAGGAATCACTGTGGATCAAGAGTGCAAACGGTTGATCGCTGAATATCCAGATTGGGTGGGCAATAGGGATCGTAACCGCATCCTGCTTGTACATACACCGGAAGAAGGGTATTCGCTTGATGATGTTAGCTCACCTTATTACCGTGCGAAGAGGGTGCTACTAGAATCCGGCGTACCTTGCCAGATGGTGGACACGCCAACTCTGATAAACCCAGACTGGAAGGACCTAAATCTTGCGCTCAATATTGTTGCCAAAACCGGGTCTAGACCTTGGGTCTTACCGGAGTCCATTCCTGATGCTGATTTCTTTGTAGGACTTTCCTATACAAGCAGTCGACATGAGACTGGTAATCGGGTACTTGGTTTCGCCAACGTTTTCAACCAGTATGGGCGCTGGGAATTTTATTCAGGTGGCAATGGTTCTGTACCTTATCACGAAAGGGAGAGCCATTATCAAGAGCTTGTCGCCTCGACTATGGACAAACTCAGCCTGCAAGAGCGTCCAACAGTTTATTTTCATTATTCAGCGCGTTTTTCACAGGCAGACCGAGAGGCGATCCTACGTGGTGCACAGAAGGTAAGACCGCACGGAGTGTATGTATTTGTTTGGATCAATTCCCACCATCCTGTACGTTTTTTCGATAAGCGTCCCGAGACGGATGGTTCAGTTGCACGGGGTCGCTATATTGTCACAGCCGATAATCAGATCTATCTCTCGACCACAGGATCTAACCCTTACCGGAAGACATTAGGTACTCCTCAAGCGTTGGAAGTGAATGTCTATAGATCACCTGGTACAGAGGCTCGATCAGTCGATCATCGAGCACTTGCACGTCAGATACTATGCCTGACGAAACTTAATTGGGCATCGACGGATTCGCTCTGTGCTCAACCTATCACAATCAAATATGCGAAAGACATTGCCTATTTGACAGCTGCGTTTCAGCGTCAGCAGCAGGGTGAGTTTAAACTGCACCCGATTTTGGAGCGAACACCGTGGTTCATATGAGTAGCCATTACCCCAAAGCGAGTCTTCTCGTTAATATATCACACCAATTCTATCTAAGGCGATTGGTGGCATATACCAAAAATGCCGCTAATTTTACCTCGAAGTGCAGGGTGTTCGGTTGTACGATTTCTTCCGGAAGGAGTGTGCCTACCCATGCCTGACCACAACTACTTCTCGACTTTGATCTGGCAGATCGCTGACCTGTTGCGTGGTCCGTACCGGCCACCACAGTACGAACGCGTTATGCTGCCCATGACCGTGCTACGCCGGTTCGATTGCGTGCTCGCACCTACGAAAGCCAAGGTTCTGTCTGAATACACGAGGCGTAGCATCAGGCTTGAGGGCGAAGCCTTGGACTTGCGCATGAACAGTGCGGCCGGCCAGCGTTTCCACAACCGATCCCCCATCGACTTCGAGAAGCTTAAAGGTGATCCCGAGAACATCGATGGGCACCTCGTCAGCTACATCCAGGGCTTCTCAAAGAATGTACGCGACATTTTTGAACTCTTTGAGTTCGAGAACGAAATTGTGCGGATGCGCGAGGCGAACATCCTTTACCTTGTAGTCTCGAAGTTTTGCGATGTCGACCTTCACCCGAATAAAGTGCCTAACGAGCAGATGGGGCTCATCTTCGAAAACCTCATCCGACGCTTCAACGAACTGGCCAACGAGACCGCCGGTGACCACTTTACACCGCGCGAGGTAATCCGCTTGATGGTAAGCGTTCTGTTTATCGAGGACGACGAACTGCTTGCCACACCTGGCACAGTCCGAAAGCTGCTTGACCCCGCCTGTGGTACTGGCGGCATGCTGGCAGAGGCGCAAAATTACCTCCGTGAACACCATAGCGCTGCTAGACTCTACGTCTACGGACAGGATTACAACAAACGCGCTTACGCAACAGCAGCCTCCGACATGCTGATGAAGCAGGTGGACCATAACGGTACAGGTACCAATGTCCGGTTCGGCGACAGTCTCACCGAAGATGAGTTCACTGGCGAGACCTACGACTACTTCCTTACTAATCCACCCTTCGGTGTGGACTGGAAGAAACAACGACGGGAGATCAAACAGGAGCATGACCAACGGGGATTCGACGGCCGCTTCGGTGCCGGACTACCACGAGTGAATGATGGTTCTCTACTGTTCCTGCAGCACATGTGGGACAAACGGGAGCCCGTGCAACCTACCAAACATAAGCACGGTTCACGGCTCGCCATTGTCTTCAGCGGCTCACCTCTCTTTACCGGCGGCGCGGGATCGGGTGAGAGCAACATACGCAAATGGATCATCGAGAACGACTGGCTGGAGGCTATCATAGCCTTACCCGAGCAGATGTTCTATAACACAGGCATCGGCACCTACATCTGGATCTTGACTAACCGTAAGGAAGAGCGGCGTAGGGATAAAATTCAGCTCCTGGATGCGAGAGAAATCTGGACCGCAGGGGGTAGCGAAGATAACAAGCGTAGTTTGGGAGACAAGCGCCGTCACCTGTCCGTGAGGCAAATCGAAGAGATTGTGCGTCTTTACGGTCGCTTTGAGGAAAATGACCGTTCGAAGCTCTTCGATAACGCCGATTTCGGTTACACGCGAGTCACCATCGAGCGGCCATTGCGCCTGCGTTTTCAGATGACATTCGAAGATAAGGCTCGTTTCCTCGACGCATGCCCGCACCTTCTTGATGACGTGCAGGCTGTAGATAAGGCACTTGGGCGTGAACTGATGCGGGACTGGAACCAAGTGTGGCAAGGCATTGAGGACATACTAAACGCGAGCAACTCAAGGTGGAAGGCGACGGAAAGGAAGCTTTTCCGCAGTGTCTTCACGTATAAGCATCCCGAAGCAGAGCCAGTCGCTGCGATTGGGCAAGATGGGAGATATGAGCCGGATACAGAACTGCGAGATTTCGAAAAAGTGCCGCTCAAAGACGATATCGACGTCTATTTCGAACGTGAGGTACAACCCCATGTACCAGATGCCTGGATGGACCGAACAAAGGACAAGGAAGGCTACGAGATCAACTTCAACCGCCACTTCTACAAGTACACACCAACGCGGCCGTTGGAGTTGATCGATGCGGAGTTGAAGGAAGCGGAGGCGGAAATCATGCGGTTGTTACGGGAGGTAACGGAGTGAGCATCGTCGCTTGGACGGACCAAATGCCCAACAACTGGGAGGTAAGACCCCTTCGCTCTGTAGTGGAGTACGTAGTTAGCAATGTCGATAAGAAACTGTACGTGGACGAGATACCTGTTCGACTTTGTAACTATACGGATGTTTACAACAATGAATTCATCACGATGGCGGTAAACTTTATGCAGGCTACCGCATCGGAGGCTGAGATTACGAAGTTTGGCGTAACGGTTAATGACGTGATTATTACCAAGGACTCCGAGTCCCCGGATGACATTGGCGTACCAGCATTGGTGCGTGAGACCGCCTGCAAACTCGTGTGTGGTTATCATCTAGCGCTTCTTCGTCCTCTTGAACAGAAGATAGATGGATCCTTTCTTTTCCGGTGTCTACAAGCGAAACCGATTCGGTTGCAGCTTGAGTTGGCAGCTAACGGCATCACTCGCTTCGGGATACCAAAGACCGACATAGGGGCGATGAGGTTGCCGATTCCTCCATTGGTGCAACAACATGCTATTGTCAATTACTTGGACCGCGAGATGTCGCGGTTGGATGCACTGGTGGCGGCGAAGGAGCGGGTTCTCAAGCTGTTGGCCGAGAAGAGACGTGCACTCATTACCCGTGCCGTGGTCCGCGGCCTCGATCCATGCGTTCCACTCCGAGACTCCGGTATACCCTGGCTCGGTGAGATTCCGGAGAAGTGGAAGACCGAACGAGTAGCATGGCTTTTCTTCGAGCGTGACCAACGCGGGGAGCCGGACCTTCCCCTATTAGAAGTTTCGATCAAAGCTGGCGTCGTAGTTCGTGAGTTCTCCGAGGAACGAATTGAGAGCACGGCAGCTGACTTCAACACGTATAAAATTGTTCGCCAGGGTGAAGTGGTGTTCAACAAGATGCGGATGTGGCAGGGTGCGGTCGGCGTCGCCCCGCAAGATGGCCTCGTAAGTCCAGACTATGTTGTTGTAGCCCCAAATCGGGATATGTTGCCGAACTATGCGGGCTTGCTATTCCGTATAGATAGATTTAGCGCTGAGTGTGCAAGACGATCGCATGGCATCGTTTGGGATCGTATGCGGCTTTATTGGGGAAGCTTCCGAGACATCGACGTGCCAGTTCCCCCCGCTGAAGCGCAGCGAGAGATCGTGGAATATGTCATCATGGCTACGGCGAAGTTGGATGAGTTGACTATGGCTACCGAGTCCACCATCGAGCTACTCAAGGAGCGTCGCACAGCGCTAATCAGTGCGGCAGTCACAGGACTCATTGGTGTGGAGAGTGCAGCTTGAAGGTTACACGACTCAAATTGGTAAATGTTCGCGCGGTCGAGGTGGCCGAACTCCACTTCAAACCAGAATTCAACCTCATTGCTGGTGTTAACGGTGTAGGCAAAACCACTGTCCTTGATACTCTGGCTGTCTGCTTTTCCGCCACAGTAAGGATGGCCAACAAATATTCAAGATATGGGAAGTATTTTGAAGTGGACGACATCCGTGTTGGTACTGGTGCATTGCACATGGAATGCGATTTCGAATGCTTAGGTAATGAACATAGTTTTCTTCTCCACAAAATCCGCCATCAAAGTCCACTGAATGAGGAGACGGAATGGTCGCGTGATCAAGAGGAACCATACCGCAAATTGGTAATAGAGGAGATAAAGGGAGGATTTCCAAGAGACAGTAGTGGTGGTAAGCCTGAAGGCCAAATCCTCACAGTTTTATACTCGACCGACCGCTCTGTAGTATCCGAACGAGCTGCACATAAAGGTGCTGCTACGGGTGGCGTTGCTGACGCATTCTCAGGAGCCTTATCAAGGCGTCCACTTCAGTTGGGTGAATTCGCAGCCTGGATGCGGGTGCAACAGTCTTTGAGTGGGGAACTATCAGGGAAGAAGCAGATATTGGATGCCATCGACAAAGCCGTGACACGATTCCTCCCCGGTTATCGAAATCTTCGAACCTCGGAAGAGGGCAGTCGCCACTCACTTGTGATCCATTGCGGCGACACGCCGTTGCCGGTGCGCCATCTCTCGGATGGCGAACGGGGTGTTTTGGCTATGGTGCTCGACCTGACCCGCCGTTTAGCGCAGGCCAATCCAGAGATGCAAGATCCCGCAGCAGAGGCCGAGGCAGTTGTTTTAATCGACGAAATCGAACTCCACCTGCATCCGGGGTGGCAACGACGGATCGTCGAAAACCTGACCCAGACATTCCCGAAATGTCAGTTCATCGCAACGACCCATTCGCCCCAGGTCATCGGCGAGGTCGAACACAACCGAATCCAGATAATTGAGAATGGCGAGGTTTACTCGCCTACCCATTCGTTCGGCGTGGACTCGAGTCGAGTGCTCGAAGAGATCATGGAGACAGACCCACGTACCACGAAAGTCGAGAATTTGCTAACGGCTGTGTCCAGAGAGGTCAGCAAAGAGCAATACGACAAAGCTCGAGAATTGTTAGGCAAACTCATTGAACGTCTGGGCGAAGATGATCCCGAAGTCACGCGAATCAATGCTTTATTAGATTTCATGGAGGATTAGTGAGAGCAATCAACAAGAGAAATGAACCTGCCAGCCTGACGGAGCATCGGGAAGGGCAGTTTAACAACTATAATAATTACGTGAACAAAGACGATCTTAGACATACGCTAGTCACTGAACAACGCGGGCTATGCTGTTACTGCATGGGCCGTATTCATCCTAATTCCCAAAAGATGAAGATCGAGCACTGGCATTGCCAATCCCGCTATCCAAATGAACAACTCAACTACCGAAATTTGCTTGGCGCCTGCCTTGGTGGTCATGGGGGAGGGAAGAAATCCCAGCATTGTGATACACGAAAGGGTGACAAAGATATAAAGTGGAATCCAGCCGACCCTGCTCGTATCATTGAGGATCGCATCACGTACGAATATTGGGGACACATACGTTCCAAGGAAGCCATTTTCGATCGCCAGATCAACGATGTGTTGAACCTCAATCTGCCGGTTTTGAGACAACACCGTAAAGTCTTGATTAATACCATCATTCGATGGTGGAAACGTGAGAAGGCGCGAGGTAATGGTCGAGTCCCACGTTCCCGTATTGATGGGAAGCGCAATCAGATCCTCAATGGCAATGATGTGTTGAGACCATACTGCCAAGTTGCCGTGTGGTGGCTGGATCAAAAAATCGCCAGGATAGAAGCTTGAATTCAGCACCCCACTCTGAAGCCGCCTTTGAGAGTGTCATCGAAGCCCACCTGCTTGAGAACGGATATGTGTCTATCCCAAATGAAACCTTTGACCGCAAACGAGCGATCTTTCCCGCCACTGTCCTCGCCTACATCCACGACACCCAGCCGAAGGAGTGGGCCAGACTAGAAGCCCTGCACGGCGACAAAACCGGGGAACAGGTGCTTATCGATCTGTGCAAGTGGATGGACATCCACGGCTCACTGGCAACTTTGCGACACGGATTCAAGTGCTATGGTCGAACGCTTCGTGCTGCGTATTTCAAGGCGGCGCATGAACTGAATCCAGAACTTGAACACCGGTACGCTACCAACTATCTTGGAGTTACTCGCCAGCTTCACTTCTCACCACGCTCCGAACAGTCTCTCGATGTCACTCTCAGTCTGAACGGTATTCCCGTTGCAACCCTGGAATTGAAAAACCCACTTACGGGTCAGCGGGGCGAGGATGCATGCAAGCAATACAAGCAGACCCGAGATCCTCGTGAGACGATATTCCAATTCAAACGGCGCACGTTGGTACATTTTGCTGTGGACACCGAATCTGTGTTTATGTCCACCCGTCTGGCGGGCACGGCGACACACTTTCTTCCCTTCAACAAAGGGAATACAGGAGCAGCCGGAAATCCGCCAGATCCGGCTGGCCGGACATATCGTACGGCATACCTTTGGGAAGATGTGCTGCAACGTGACAGCCTGCTCGACATTCTTGCCCGCTTTATTCATTTGCAGATTGATGAGAAACGAGACGATCAGGGACGCAAAGTCAAGACAGAGACCATGATATTCCCCCGCTTTCATCAGCTAGAGACTGTGCGTCTTCTCGTTGACTCAGCTCGACGAGAGGGTGTGGGGCACAACTACCTTGTCGAACATTCCGCAGGAAGCGGCAAGAGCAATACCATTGGGTGGCTGGCTCATCGGCTTGCGTCCTTGCACGATGCTCACAATGAGCGAGTCTTCGACAGCGTGGTTGTAATCACTGATCGGATTGTGCTTGATCAACAATTACAGGACACGATCTACCAGTTCGAACACAAGCGAGGTGTCGTGCAGCGCATCGACGTAAGCTCGCGACAACTTGCTGAAGCGCTTGAGAACGCGGTCCCGGTGATTATCACTACACTGCAAAAATTTCCCTTTGTCTCACAACAGCTACTTAAGTTGGCCGAAGAACGTGGAGCGACCGGCACTGGAACTCTAGCAACCCGGAGATACGCTGTCATTGTGGATGAGGCGCACAGTTCCCAGGGCGGTGAGACAGCAGCCGATCTCAAGGAAGTACTCGGTGGTGAAAGGCTTCGGGAGGACGCCAGGAAGAGCGCGGTCGAGGAAGGACGGGATGACTTGGAAGAACTATTCCGCAGTATGGCCAAGCGTGGCAGGCAGACGAACCTGAGCTTCTTTGCTTTTACGGCGACACCGAAGCACAAGACCTTCGCCGTATTTGGCCGCAATGGCCGGCCGACGCACCGCTACACCATGCGTCAGGCAATCGAGGAGGAATTCATTCTCGATGTGTTGAAGCACTACACAACATACGAAGCGTATTTTGGGTTGCTCAAGGCTTGTGAAGACGACCCAAACGTCGAGCGAAAAAATGCCGCATTGGCACTTTCGCGGTTTATGAGGTTGCATCCGCACAACATTGCGCAGAAGACCGAGGTGATGGTCGAGCACTTTCAGGCCGTCACACGGCACAAGATTGGTGGCCGTGCCAAGGCGATGGTAGTGACCGGCTCGCGCCTGGAAGCAGTTCGTTACAAGCAGAGTTTTGATCGCTACATTCGGAAGAACGGCTACGCCATCAAGTCACTGGTAGCCTTTTCAGGCACAGTGGTGGACGACCAACTCGCGGGTGTCACCTATACCGAGCCAGGCATGAATCACGGGATTTCCGAGAAAGAGTTGCCTGAGAAGTTCGCGACGAATGATTACCAGGTTCTGCTTGTTGCTGAGAAATACCAGACCGGGTTCGATCAGCCTCTCCTGCACACGATGTTCGTGGACAAGCGGCTTGCAGGTATCCAGGCAGTCCAGACTTTGTCCCGGTTGAACCGTATTCATCCGCTTAAAGAAGACTCTTTCGTTCTTGATTTTGTAAATGACCGGGAAGAGATTCGCGAAGATTTCAAGACCTACTACGAAGGGTCCGAAATGGGAGAGGAAGTGGACCCCGCCCGCATGTATGAGATTAAGGGCGAATTGGATGATCCAGGCATTTACCTAAATGCTGAGGTTGAAGAATTCTGCAACATTTATTTCAAGCCGAAGCTTCGACAGAGCGCGGCGGACCACCGTGCAATTAATGCCACCCTCGACCCAGCCGTGTCGCGCTTCAAATCCCACCAGGACAAAAGCGAAGAAGAAGCAGATGAATGGCGCGGCAAGATGAAAGCGTTTTTGAACTTGTATGGATTCTTGAGCCAGGTGATTCCTTACCAGGATTCGGATCTTGAGAAGTTGTACGTGTTTCTCCGCCATCTCGCCACGAAACTTCCTCATCAAAAGAGTGCGCCAGCGTACCAGTTCGATGACGAAGTGCGACTTGAGTACTACCGGCTGCAGAAGATCAGCGATGGATCAATCTCGCTTCAAGACGGCGAGGCTCGACCACTTGACGGACCAACTGAAGTCGGTAGCGGCTTGGTGCGGTCGCAAGAGGTGCCGCTTTCCCAACTCATTGACAACCTGAACGAGCGCTTCGGCACAGACTTTAACCCTGCCGATCAACTCTTTTTCGACCAGATTGTCGAAGCTGCTTTGGCCGATGACAATCTGCGACAGACTGCTGCTGTCAACCCGGATGACAAGTTCCAATTGGTTTTCAAGGGGTTGTTAGAGAGTCTGTTCGTTGAGCGCATGGACCAGAACGAAGATATTTTCGTTCGATTCATGAACGACGTTCCATTCCAAAATCTTGTGACGGAGTGGATGTCGTCGGAGACGTATCGGCGGCTGAGGGACGAGAACGCTAACGAAGGAGAATCGCAGGTGGAATCCAACGTGCTACCGTCCAACTTGCGGATAGTCGAGCCGAAGCCGGAGGAACGTTACAAGACCTGTGTTCCTCTTGTACCCCTAAAGGTAGCAGCAGGAGCATTCAGCGATCCCCAACACATTGACGACAATGACTTTGCGTGGGTATCAGTCAATACAAGGCACCGCCTTCGCCGGGGGATGTTTGTTGCCCAGGTAATTGGCAAGTCGATGGAACCGCTCATCTCCGATGGCATGTATTGCCTGTTCGTTGCGCCAGTCAAAGGGTCACGCCAGGGCAAGACAGTACTCGTGCAAATGCGAGATGCCGCCGACCCGGAGAGTGGGCAACGCTATACCGTAAAGCGTTACGAAAGTGAGAAGGTTGGCGAAGGAGACTCGTGGCGTCACACGAAGATTACACTCAAACCGGTTAACGCGGAATTCGAGCCGATCATCCTGACAGAAGCGGACGATGGGGAGTTACAGGTTGTTGCTGAGGTGGTTGAGGTCATTGGCGTAGGAACGTAAGGACAGCAATAAATAGGAATATCATGAACTACCCATTGAAACATATATCCATCCGTGTTCCTTGGCACGACACGGGATGGGATGGCCGTGTCTGCTCCACTCCTCGGCTGAATGGTGCTTGTCTCAAGCTGAAACGAATTTCAAAAAGCCGAAACGACAAAGCGGAGGAATCTGTTGCAGGATGCAGTATCAAGGACCTCCCGCAGGAAAAGTGGCCGCCGTGTATTGCCGAACGTGGCGGTTTCATGGCTCCCTTTGAGTATATCCGCGAAGCTAGTCACCCATACAATCACGGTCCTGAAACACCTCACGGCCATTTCAAGCAAACTACGTTACGCCATCCACCATTCTCCGCACCAGCGGTACCTTTCGCCTGGATGCTTCGCGATTCTATGGAGACACTTGGCGAGGAGCACACCCTGGATGTTCAGGCCGAACGGGAACCAAATTTGGGCTTCAAAACTACGTGGATTCAAGAACGCTTGAACCAGACAGCTCTACTTGACTGTTTCGCCAACCACCTCAAACCAGAGCAATCGCTTTGCTTCTTCTATGCCAAACAGGTGCCGTTTGTGGAGGACTCAGCTATTGGCCGTATCCTGATCGGCGTCGGACGTGTGCTGAATGTAGCGCCTGCACAGGAGTACGCCTACAACACGAGCGATCTCAAGGATAAATTGCGAGGGATGTTGTGGGAGCGTATGGTGCAACACTCCATTCGTCCAGACTTCAAGGATGGCTTTCTGCTACCTTACCATGCGGCCATCGACAAAGCAGGAGAGGACCCTGAATTTGACCCGGCGGAGATCGCAGCTTACTCACCCACTGATCGACTGCTAGAGTTCTCGCATGCCTCACAATTGGTCAGCCATGATGGCGCCATTGCGTCATTGCTCGCGTGCGCCGAGTCGCTTCGCAAAGCCCAAGGCGTCCTGCCAGGCTCGTGGGACCAATGCCTGCGTTGGGTTGACGCGAGGCTCGGTGAACTCTGGAAGGCTCGAGGTCCATGCCCAGGGCTTGGTTCGACACTTACTGCATTCGGACTACAATTTGGCACTTTCGTAGCCCGTGCCCTCGCAGAGAAGGCGGGGGACAACGCCGACCCTTGGCATTTGGTTGACAAGATGTTCGGAGACCCTGAGGAGCACCTGCCAGAACAGATAGCCAAAAGTATTGGCAACACGCTATCCAAGAAATGGACCAAACTGCCCGACGAACGCCGTGCACTGCTAAAACTTCTCAGTCGTTTCGAGATCACATCGGAACAAGCGACCGCACTCTACGTCCAAGAAGAGCGTAAAAAAGCTGGAATCGACACTTCCGACGAATCCATTCTCACAAATCCATACTTACTCTATGAACTGACACGTTTGACCTCTGATCCCATCAGTGTCTGGACTGTCGACCGGGGTGTCTTTCCAGACGATACGGTCCGTTTGAAACACCCGCTTCCAGAGCCAACAGCTTTGGATGCTGGCACCGACTCTCGTCGCGTCCGCGCGTTAACGGTTAAAGTCCTTGAGGATGCGGCCAGCGGTGGCAATACGCTCATCCAACAAGATCAAGTGGTTCTCGGCATCCGTGAGCTTTCTATCCAGCCACCTTGTGCCGTGGATGCTGATTTGATGAACGTCACAAAGGACGACTTTGAGGATGTCATCTGTGAGTTCTCCATGGCCAACGGTGCACCGGCGCTACAGTTGGGCAGACTGAAGCTGGTGGGAGCGGCCATTAGAGGAGCCGTGGACAGACGTATTAAAGGCAAACGCATTACGGTCGCGGCAGACTGGCGATATCACCTTGACACATTTCTCAACCTGCAATCACACATAGATGCTGATGAACAGGAACCCAGAGCCCGGGAGGAGAAGACCGCCGCGCTAGAGGAACTAGCGACATCAAGAGTATCGGTATTGATCGGACCTGCTGGTACGGGCAAGACAACCTTGCTATCTGTCTTCTGTTTACAACCGAAGATTCAGTCGGGTGGGATCCTGCTACTCGCACCTACAGGAAAGGCTCGAGTTCGAATGGAACAATCCACCAAGAACCTGAAGCTCAAGGGTTATACCATTGCCCAATTCTTGAGTCCTCACCGTTACGATAGCAAGACTGGTCGCTATCATCTGTCGGAAAGACCTGCCGAAGCTGGTGCACGCACAGTCATTATAGATGAAGCGTCGATGCTGACTGAAGAAATGCTCGCCGCACTTATCCAAGCGCTTAAAGGAGTACATCGGCTCATTCTCATAGGTGATCCACGCCAGCTACCACCGATAGGTGCGGGTCGCCCGTTCGTAGACATCGTCAAGCATCTCGCGCCTGAGGGAGTTACTGAAAAGTTTCCCCGAGTAGGTCCCGGTTATGCCGAATTGACAGTCCGACGCCGTCAAGCGGGTGAGGAGCGCGAGGATCTACAACTTGCCGAGTGGTTCAGTGGATCCCCTATCGCTGCGGGGGAGGATGATGTTTTCGATAATGTAGTGAAGTCTGGTAAAAGTCAGCATGTCCGTTTCGAACAGTGGGAGACCGCTGACGATATGCGATCCCGCCTGATCGAATTGTTGGTGAGTGAACTGAAACAGGCGGATGGCAAAGCAGCTCTCAGTGACGTCGATGACATCACCGGTTTTGACAGCACGCTTGGGGGAGTTGCTTGGAATGACATGCGCTTCTTCAATCCTCGCAAAGGCGACCAAAATGGGGCGGCTGAGACAGCCGAAGGATGGCAGATTCTTTCACCAGTACGGTCGGCAGCTCATGGTGTACCGGATCTGAATCGTCTAATCCATAAAAAGTTCCGACAAACGATGATCGATGCCGCACGTAAGAAGGGGAAGCAGCGCAAATACCCGAAACCAATGGGACCTGAGGAAATCGTCTATGGCGACAAGGTCATCAATCTTGTCAACACCAATCCAGACCTCTATTGGAACAAGCATCGCAAGGTATACCCTGAGAAGGATGACGCATATATTGCTAACGGCGAGATAGGCATGGCCGTGGGTTTCTTCTGGAAGAATAATCTTCCAGACTTTCGTTGGAAACTTGAGGTCGAGTTCTCTTCACAACCAGGTTTTAAATATGACTTCACCAGTCGTGACTTTGAGGAGGAAGGCAATGCGGTCCTCGAACTTGCCTATGCATTGACAGTGCACAAGGCGCAAGGTAGCGAATTCGGCACAGTCATCCTTGTATTGCCGAATCCCTGTCGTCTGCTCTCCCGAGAACTACTCTATACTGCGCTTACACGCCAGAAAGATCGAATTATAATCCTGCATCAAGGTCCACGCGCAGAATTTCTCAAATTTTCCTCGGACGACCAGTCCGAAATCGCACGGCGTTTAACAAATCTTTTTATCGCGCCGTCTCCAGTCGAGTTCGATGGTCGTTTCTTTGAGAATTACCTAATTCACCGTACTTCGCGCGGCGAAATGGTGCGTTCCAAGTCTGAAGTGATTATCGCTGATCAACTTGCCAACCATGACTTCGAATACGGCTACGAACAACCTCTGACCATCGACGGTGTCACCAAGTACCCCGATTTCACAATTGAGGACATGGAGTCTGGGTTGACATTCTATTGGGAGCACTGCGGCATGTTGCATGTACCCAGTTACCGCGACCGGTGGGAAGAAAAGCTAAAGTGGTACCGAAATCATGATATTCGCCCGCGGGAAGATGGAGGTGGTGAGAACGGCGTATTAATTGTTACGCGTGACGAAGCCAATGGGAGTATAGACTCTGCGAAAATCACAGCCCTTATCACGGATATTCTGGGATAGCGCTTACCTTTGCCCGCCTCCTGAGGTTGCACTTGATGACATGGATATTCCACCAAAACCGCGGATTGCACTATTGAATTCCCGGTGAGTGCTGCAACTCGGCAATTGCAATACCGGATTCACCGGCAACAGTATAGAGAAACCAGCAGTTGTCTCCTTCTTGAAAGATACAGGGGTCGCGCAGCTGGTTTACGGGGTGGTCAATTGCCCCCCGTACCGATGGCTCCGCTGGCAGGTTTGCTCCTTCCCACTCATTCTCAGGCATCAGCACATCGAATGGATTCGTTGCCCGCCAGCTATGCCAGTCACCCGTGATGTTGATGGTTGACAGCAGGATGTGTTCGGGTGCATCACCAACCTCAGTCCAGAAAACATAAAGGGTTTCACCGTACACCATGAGGGCGGCGTGGCGCATGTCCTCGTTAAACAGATTGGGACCTTCCTCGAAACCGGTCAGGCCATCATTGGATCGGTAAAATATTCCCGGCATCGCCAGCGCGTAATAGTAACCCAGCCACTGGAATACTCGTAGATATGTGCGTGGGACAACTTCCGGCAGTGGTGTGAAATCAAGCCCGTTACTGGAGACTGCAACACGCGACCCCTGCCTCGCAGTTTCGAGCAGACCATGGTAATACATTCGAATTTCCCGGGTCTCAGGTACGACAATCACATCCGGGGATGCGATATGACAAGCCAGGGGGTCATCAGCTTCTGTTTTGATTGACCTCAGGCGCTGGCGCAACTGCTCCGACAGCTGGCTGACGTCGATGCTGGTGGGAAACAAGGAGTCTTCCAGCCTCATTACGCCGGGTTCATGAATCGTCCAGGGGCCCTCGACACGATCTGCATAGGCCAGGCGTATGTGCTTGCCCTTATGGTGCGCAAAATAGAGATAATATCTGCCTAAAGGTTGGCTGACCCAGGTGGGAACCCGGATTAATGATGGTCCATTAATATTTGTCCCGATGGATTCCGAACTCGACGGTGAAATGATGGGATTGTCCGCGAGTCGTTCGATCTTCATGACTGATCGTTACCTGGCTGAAAATGCTGGTCAATACTTGACCTGTTACATAACAGATATACCTGCCGACAATTTCCCAACCGTGCGGTGTTTATTACCTGTCCTGTATCTGAAGCTAGGAGAATGACAACACCCTCAAACTGCCTTGCCCTAATCTTATATCAACCTTCTTCCGATCTTCCACATGCCTACAGCGGTGAATTGGCCTTGGCGAAGTGCACAGAACGGGCTCGGGCAAGGTCAAATTTACATCGTACTACTGTTTAACACCTGGAGTTCACTCCAACAAGTAGGGAAATTTTGGACGCCTATTGACAGATAAACTCTTATATCACAAGCCAAAACTGATCAATCCCACTCGGTTGACTTCCTGCGCATTTCCTTTTTCCTGCCAAGGCGGGACTTCTCATCCAGTCGTTTACGCACTGCTGCCTTACCTGGTTTTGTTGGTCGCCGGACTTTTCTGGTCATCTGGGCCTTGGCCAGGAGTTTATTCAGACGCTCAATGGCGTCCAGCCTGTTTTTCTCCCGGCTACGGAATTGCCGGGCTTTGATATGTACAACATTATCGGCACTTATTCGTCGATCAGATAAACGTGACAATTGTGTTTTGACGTTCGTCGGCAGGGAGGATGCCATGATGTCGAATCTCAGATGTATGGCTGTGGAAACCTTGTTGACATGCTGCCCCCCGGGACCGCTTGCGCGAATTGCACTGATGTCGATTTCTCCATCAGGAATATCCTCCACGGTAATCATCGTTCCCGTCTCCTGTTTGGACATGACCCGGGTGGCTGATATAGACTCGAACATAATCCGACTCTATACACCACTTAACGGTGGGATCATGTTACACGATTTCAATGGGGTCGGAGTAAAGTGCCGGAGTAAAATGGGGTCCGACCCCATTTTACTCCGGCACTTTACTCCGACCCCAAGGAAGTAATCACCGCGGTGTTGAATTTCTGGACAAGAACTGATAACGCTGTGGCGTTATAATAAACGGAAACATGAGGTCCAGGATGGGTCTGGCAGAACGATTTGCACAAAACCGAAACTACCAGTTCTGGATTCTGCAACTGGTGGGCTGGTCCGGCTGGGCCATTCTGTTCGCATTACGGGATGCCTACTGGGAGCAGCCCTGGGTAAGGACGCCCCTGCTGGTGATAGACGGGATTGTCGGGATTGCGCTGACAATGGTACTCAGGACCATCTATCGCATGGTCTGGAATAAAAGCATTTTTATCCGTGTGACAGCCGTACTGACTGCGTCTTATGCGGTGGCTTTGATCTGGCAGCCTGTCAAGAATTTTTCACAGTTCTACTACCTCAATGATTATGGTTTGGTCATCCAGTACGGAATGATGGGTTATTTTGAAGGTATTATTGGTTACTCTTACTTTCTGATGCTTTGCTGGAGCGGTCTTTACTTTGCCTTGAAGTTTTATCAGATGTTACAGGATGAAATCCAGAAGGGTATTCAGGCCGAGGCGCTTGTCCATGAATCCCAGTTACGGATGCTTCGATACCAGCTGAATCCACATTTTCTGTTTAATACGTTGAATGCAATTTCTACATTGATCCTGGAAAAGAAAACAGAAACTGCCAACTCAATGGTCAACAAACTGAGCAACTTTCTGCGTTATTCCCTGGACAAGGATTCGTTGCAGAAGGTTGATCTTGATCATGAGACAGGCACATTGAAATTGTATCTTGATATTGAGAAAGTCCGTTTCGACGAGAGACTCAAGGTTGAGTTCAATATTGAGCCCGAGGCTGCTACAGCACTGATACCAAGTCTTTTGCTGCAACCACTGGTAGAAAATTCCATCAAGTACGCTGTTGCACAGCAAGAGGCAGGAGGCAAGATCGTTATCAACGGGAGGCGAGAGGATGATGATCTGATTCTGGAAGTTATTGATGACGGACCTGGAATGTCGATTGGAGAGAATAATGAACCGGGGGTCATGGGAGTCGGTTTGGCGAATGTACGGGAAAGGTTGCATGGATATGGAGAGAACCATTCTGTTGTATTCAGCCAGGTGTTACCTCACGGTTTGAAAATTGAGATCCGGATACCATTTGAAACTAATCAGTGAATTTCTGTCCGTAGCGGGCTGATTGCTCCTTTGGATATCTCTACAATTCAGCAACTGTAGTTAAACATCAATGGTTTGCACAGAAAGTAACAGGCACGATGAATAGTTCCCGGATAAAAACCGGATTGGCATATCAGGAAGGGATATGAATACGCTTGGAACAGTCATTGTTGATGATGAATCGCTGGCCCGAAAAGGATTGCGGCTTCGCCTGTCCGATTTTGAAGACATACGGATCGTCAGCGAATGTGCCAATGGCAAAGAAGCACTTCAGGCAGTTACGGAGTTCATGCCTGATCTGATGTTTCTCGATATCCAGATGCCTGGTATGAGTGGCTTTGATGTGGTCAGCCAATTGCAGCAGGATAATATGCCGATGGTAGTGTTCGTTACAGCATATGACGAATACGCCATCGAAGCCTTTGATGTCCATGCCATTGATTACCTGTTAAAGCCCATCGAACCGGATCGCCTTGAACAGGCAGTGGAGAAGGCAAGGAACCAACAGCAGCAGAAAGATGCGGTCGTGGAAAAAAGGCGCCTGCTGGACCTTGTGATTGGCATCACCGGAAAATCGGAAACATCCGTCGCGCAACTTCTTAAAGATCATACGGGCATAGTTTCCCATGCCGATAAATTAGCCATCAAGGATGGCGGGCAGACAGCACTGGTGTTAACCCGTGACATCGACTGGATAGATGCCGCGGGTGACTATATGTGTATCCACGCCAACAACGAAACGCATATCATGCGCATCACTATGAAGGATCTTGAGACCAGACTGGACCCATCTGTTTTCCAGCGTGTACACCGCAGCACAATCGTTAACCTGAATCGGGTGACCCGGCTCTGTTCGCATATGAATGGCGAGTACTACCTTGTGTTAGCCAATGGTCAATCCGTCAAGATGAGCAGGACCTACCGGGATAAGGTGCAACACTTCCTGTGACGGGTAATCGAAAGCAGTCAATCTTGATTATGTGCTTCCAGTAATTCATCTTTTTCCTGCCAGCGATTGTTAAGCCAACTTGCCATATGATCGATATCGCCTAAACGGAATTGTTTAATATTCACATGGATATCGAGGACTTTACCGTGCAGACATTCCCAAAAATTGACGTTGCCGCCAGCGTAGAGGATGGTCAGGTCGATAATGGGAGTATCGGGGTCGAGCACTTCATTAAGAATCCGAATGCCGCCTATACGCGGATTCAACAGATGTTTATAGGGTGAATGCTGTGCTGCCTGCTTGGTCCTGGTAAAGCGGGTGCCCTCAGGGAAGATCAGGATGGCACTGCTGTTGTCAACCGCCTGCTCCGAGAATTTACGCAGGGTATTGTAGTCTTTTTTTCGGGAATCCTGGCCCTGCCCCCGGTATAGAAGAGGAAACTCCAGCATCCAGCAGAGCCAGCCTATCACCGGAACCCACGCCAGTTGCCGTTTGATCAAAAACTTGATGATGGGTCCATGATCGGTCACCACGTGATGAATGACCGGGATGTCACACCAGGATTGATGGTTACAGATAATGATGGGTGCAGGGTGATCATCAAATGCCCCATCCACATGGATACGTATACCAATGACACGCAGCATCCAGAAACTGTTCAGTCTTGTACCCTGGTGGTACAGGAAGTTTATGGCAGAACTCCATGTTTTCCTGAACGAGGGGAGGATTAACTTGCAGAGGGTAACCAGAATAACCGGGAACATCCAGAATGTCAGATTCAGCAGTGCCCAGGTAATTGAGATGATGCTGTAACAATTCTGGGCAAGTTTCTTCATTTCCGGGGGATCCTTAACTGTGTGTCTGACCTTTCATCCATCTGGAGTACTCAAAACTGTGAATCTGATTCGTCATGAAATGTCTCCTGCCACAGTGTCGGCTTGTTCTGAAAAAAAGTCAGCAAGCCCACTGACTCTGGGTTGACTGTTAGTCATACATAGTTTCCATATGTCATGTGTACAGTAAAGTTTAACTTTTGACTTCGCACGTGTAATGGCAGTATAGACCAATTCGCGATTCATCAAATGTTCAGAACCTGCGGTTAATGAAGTCGGCATGATCAGTGTGACAGCATCGTATTCAGATCCCTGGGATTTGTGCACGGTCATGGCAAAGCAGGTTTCGTGTGGCGGCAACCTGGATGCCAGCAACTTACGTATTTCACCATCGTCACTGATGAAGGCGACCATTGGGTGTTCACCGTCCCTGATGCAAATGCCAACATCGCCGTTATAGAGGTCCAGATTGTAGTCGTTGTGCAGAATCAGTATCGGTTTACCTTGATAAATCCCGGATAACGGATTTTTCAGGCCACGTTTCTCAAGGGATGCTTCAATTCTGTTGTTCAGATCTTCTATGCCAAGTGGACCTTCGCGCATCGGAGCCAGTAATCTTGCCTGATCAAATGCCCGGACGAGGTTTGACGGATCAACCTTTCTCTGGTGTAGCAAGGAAAAATAGTCCCTGTATTCCGCCATCAGGAGGTTATTTCCACCGGATGTCTGTAATTGTGCCGGATCAAGTATTTCAATGCCGATATCATTCTCCGGCATATCGGGATTGCGTTGGATAACATGATTGGAAAGACTCCCGATCCCTTTGTCTGGTGAGAAGCGATAACTCACCTGCAACCGGCAAATAACGTTACTCAGTGGATCTCCGGATGAATCGACCGGCACCGAAACACCGGTAATATCCCTGACCAGATCATGGAATGCCTTGCTGTAACCGACTTTCCGGCTACAGATATCAGCCAGTACATTACCCACCTCGACCGACGGGAGTTGGTCCGGGTCTCCTGTCAGTATCAGCCTGCAATCCTTCGGTAATGCCGTCAGTATCCGATGCATCATTGGCAGGTCAATCATCGATGCTTCATCGACAATCAGTACATCCGCGGATATGGGGTTATCCGCATGATAACGGTAAGTGCGTTCGTCACGTCTCATCCCCAGCAACCGGTGCAATGTCTGCACAACCGGACGTTCCATTGCATGACTTGTGGCTGCAAGGGATTGTCCCAGACGCATGGCTGCCTTACCGGTGGGAGCTGCCAGTCTTATCTGCAGGGCCGTCGGCGCCAGTTCATTCAGCAGCAGGATGATTTGGGCAACGATAGTTGTTTTTCCCGTACCTGGCCCACCGGTAATAATTGTCAGTTTTCTGGTCAGGGCCTGCAGCGCTGCAATCTGCTGCCAGTCGATACTGCCGTTACCGGGAAACTGTTGTTTAAGACCCTCTGAAAGTTTCTGCCTGTTATAGGTATCAAGTGGCTGATTCCAGAACTCGAGAAGTTGCACGATGATTTTTTCGTACTGGTAGTATCGACGGAGATAGAGTTTGTCACCGTGTAGTGCAACGGGAGAATTTTCGGCCGTGAGTTTCAGCTCCTGCAGTTCGGTAATTATCTGTTGTTTGTCTGCGAGATTCGAAAGGTCCAGGCAACTGTGTTGCTGCGACAGAGAATGACTCAGTGTCGACATGACCTCCAGCAGGCGAGAACTGCAATCCGGGACTACGCGGTGAATAAAATCGCTGAAGTAGCGGTCGATATGACGCAATTCATCTTTATCCAAAAGATATCACCAAGAGCCCTCAGCGGGTCT
>JAPOOX010000065.1 GCA_026713185.1 Gammaproteobacteria bacterium | reverse complement strand
TACTGGGGAGATTACAGGGGGTGTCTATAAATGTCAATACCCTAAAATACGATTATGGCACTACATTAGCCTTCTGGCGATCCGCTTCAATACAAATCAGCGACTTACGGGAAGAAAAACTTCAAAAAATGGGCAAAATAGCTCTTTTCCCCGAGCAATGTGTTAAACATGGGTTAGGCTTACACAATTGAACACCCCAAAGCCATCTGCTGTATGTCGGATGGTGTGTGTTTGTCAGTGGGGGATCAGGGAGTTGTGTCAATCAGGTGTAACTCGGTCAGGAGTTGCTGGTTGTGTTGTTTCTGGTGTTCCAGTCTCAGTAAGACATCGCGCTGTTGCACAATGTTGACCAGGTCTGCCAGTGCCTGGTCGAAATCGTCGTTGATAACAAGATAATCGAAATCCTTGTAATGGAACATTTCATCCATCGCTTCCGCCATCCGGTGTTCAATAGTCTCCCTGTCGTCTCGTGCTCTCTTCATCAAGCGTTCGCGCAGTGTCTCAAGAGAGGGTGGGAGAATGAATATGGTGATTGCGTCCGGCACGGCTTCACGGATTTGCGCTGCTCCCTGCCAGTCGATTTCCAGGATCAGATGATGCCCCTGTTCGATAACGCGGTCCATCACCGTACGGCTTGTGGCGTAATGGTTTCCGAAGACAAGAGCAGATTCAATGAACTGTCCCTGTGTCTGCATGTCGAGAAATTCTGCCATGGAGACAAAATAATAATCGCTTCCGTGTTGTTCATCTGAACGGCGGTCACGGGTTGTATGGGAAACGGAGATTTCCAGGTTCGGAAGAGATTTGCTCAGAGCTCTGGCCAATGATGTCTTGCCGGCGCCTGAGGGCGCGGACAAGACAAACAACCTGCCGGATTGCCCGGATTGCATAGTTGAGTGATTCATTTATTCAATATTCTGGATTTGCTCACGCATCTGTTCAATGGTGACTTTCATATCTACCGCCAGCAGGGATAAATCCGCCGTGCTTGTTTTGGAGGACAGCGTATTGGCTTCCCGGTTTAATTCCTGCATTAGAAAGTCCAGGCGACGGCCAATGGAGCCGTTCTGCTGCAAAGTCTGCCTCACTTCTGCAATGTGAGTATCAAGCCGGTCAAGTTCCTCCTCAATATCCAGCCTGGAAGCGATGAAGACCATTTCCTGTTCCAGTCTTCCGGGGTCCGCTTCAATATTCAGTTTCGACAGACGAGTCGTCAATTTCTGCTGTTGCGCCTGAACAAGTTCTGGCGCGCCTGCACGAATGGCGGTGTTGGTTTCGCTCAATTGAGTGAGCTTGCCCTCTATGATTTGCTGCAGTTCCACTCCTTCTCTGGAACGCATGTCAATGAGGCTGTTCAATGCTTCCAAGAATAGAGAAGTCACCAACTGGTGTTGTGAATCCGCATCTCTGTCCGGTTTGCTGACGATGCCAGGCCAGCGCAGATACTCTAATGCATTTTGTACCTTGCCTGCGCCGGTCAACGAAGAGACACGATTCTCCAGGAGTATCAGTGTGTTCAGCAAATCCTCGTTTATGCTCAAATTCTGTTTTTCTTCTTCGGTGTTGAAATGCAAAATGCAATCGATCTTCCCCCTGTGAAGTTCTGCTTTCAACAAAGTCCGAAGTTCGGATTCCAATACGCGAATGAACTCGGGCATGCGAAACGCGATTTCAAGATAACGGTGATTGACAGAGCGTATTTCCCACGCAATGCCGTGTTTTTCGATATGAGCGAAGGCAGTCATACTTTTAGTCATGAATTGTTTAACTTTTGGATTCGTAAAAGCAAGTATAATAGAGAATCGATCAACAGCCACGGAGTATTCATGGCGCAGGAAAGAAATGGTGGACGATCAGTTGATGAATTAAGACCCGTCACGCTGGAGCGTAACATCAACAAGTATGCCGAAGGTTCGGTGCTGATTTCCTTTGGCAACACACGTGTGATCTGTACGGCCAGTATCGAAAATGGCGTTCCCCGGTTTTTAAGAGGGTCTGGACGGGGCTGGATCACTTCCGAGTACGGCATGTTGCCTCGCTCCACAAACGAACGAATGGACAGAGAAGCCACCCGGGGCAAGCAGGGCGGCAGAACCGTAGAGATCCAAAGGCTTATAGGCCGTAGTTTGCGAACGGTTGTGGACATGAAAAGCCTGGGGGAAAATACCATACGAGTTGATTGTGATGTTATACAGGCTGATGGCGGTACAAGAACGGCTGCCATTACGGGTGCCTGCGTCGCATTGCTGGATGCTGTCGCCAGCCTGAATCCTGCTGCACTGCTGCATACAGAACGTGTCGCTTCGGTTTCGGTAGGTATTGTCAATGGCCAGCCCCTGCTGGATCTTGAATATATTGAAGATTCCAAAGCTGATACGGATATGAATGTGGTGATGACGGAAAGTGGCAGGTTTATCGAAATTCAGGGAACAGCCGAAGCGGCGCCGTTCAGCAAGCGTGAACTGGATATCATGCTGAACCTGGCGGAGAAAGGCATTACCCGATTATTGGAGATACAATCGGCCGCCCTGGGGGAAACAGATGAAACTGACTGAATATCAGACCGGATTTATCAACTTCCTGCTGGAAGCCGAAATTCTCTCTTTTGGCGAGTTCACGCTCAAATCAGGACGCTCAAGTCCCTACTTTTTTAATGTGGGGGCAATCAACAGTGGTCATAAGCTTTCCATACTTGGAGACTTCTACGCCAATGCTCTGGTGGCATCCGGGATGCCTTGCGATTTGTTGTTTGGTCCTGCCTACAAGGGGATTCCTCTGGTGAGCTCCACGGCTATTGCGATGCATCAGCGATATGATATTGACCTGTCTTATGCATACAATCGAAAAGAGGTCAAAGACCATGGTGAGGGTGGTCAACTTGTCGGGGCGCCGGTTGTCGGTAATGTCGTCATTGTTGATGATGTGATTTCAGCGGGTACGTCGATCAGAGAGGTCATGACACTGCTGGATCAAACCCCGGCAACCGTTACCGGTATTCTGGTTGCGATCGACCGGCAGGATAAAGGCCAGAATGGGTTGTCTGCCATTCAGGAAGTCGAACAACATTATGGCGTGCCGGTAATGAGCATTATAAACCTTGATGATATTGTTGAGTATCTGGCATCCAAAGGTTCATTTGATGCTGAATTACAGCAAATTAAAGCATATAGACTGTAGTACAGATGCAAATTAACTCCGCGACAGCGGCAGGGCGGATTTTGGCCCGTGAGGGCTCTTTATGGTAAACCCGCTGAAGGCTCTTTATGTTAAACCCGCTGAAGGCTCTCAGGGAACACATTTTTCTCAGTCTGAACCATGCTTCTGAAAAAGCGTCTGTTGCAGGATATTCCACTGTTCATTCCATTGAGTTGTGGGTAAACGAGTGAAATCACTGCGTACATACTGGCTTATTCTACCCTCGGCGACGCTTAGCATCAGGTTGGCCGTTATCTGAACATCGAGTCTTGGTTGATCGTCCTCACTCAGTGCAGATTCTCTCAATACCTGTTTCAACTGGGTTTCAAAACGATCAAAGAACTGGACCACACGACCTCGCAACCGTTCCGACTCACCCGTCAGTGGGTCTCCGGTTAGAATACGGGTAATTCCCGGATTCAGTTCCGCAAAGGTAATGAGCAGGTAGATGATTTTCTGACAACGGCTGGCGGCTGATTTTTCCTCTTTGAGGATAATTGTTATGCGCGAGAATATGGTGGTTTCGATAAACTCGATGAGTCCTTCAAACATCTTTGCCTTGCTTGGGAAGTGTCGATAAAGCGCGGCCTCGGTAACGCCCACCTGTTGGGCAATGCGCGCAGTAGTGATTCTGGCGCCCGGGTTTTGCTCCAGAATTTCGGCGAGTGATTGTAAAATCTTGATCCTGCGAAATGAATTTTTCCGTTCCGGCATCTTCAGTGACCCGTCTCTGTGGATATCAGGGTGCCGACACCCTCGTCTGTCAGGACTTCCAGCATCACCGCATGGGGAATTCGTCCATCAATGATATGAGACGATTTAACGCCGTTGTTGACGGCATTGAGTGCACACCGGATTTTGGGCAGCATACCACCTGTTATGGCGCCATCTTTAATCAAACGCTCAACTTTGCCAACATTCAGCCCGGACAGGAGATTCCCGTCCCGATCCTCCAGACCGCGAACATTGGTGAGTAGAATGAGTTTTTCGGCTGTCAGCTCTTCAGCGAGTTTTCCGGCAACCAGGTCAGCGTTGATGTTGTAAGTTTCATTGTCCTTGCCGACTCCAATGGGAGCGATGACGGGAATGATGTCATCAGACATTAAGACATCCAGTATTTCCCTGTTGATTTGACGGATTTGTCCAACATGTCCGATATCAATAATTTCAGGTACCTGGAATTCCGGAGATGATCTTTCTATGACCATTTTATCGGCGGTGATCAACCGGGCGTCTTTTCCGGTAAGACCCAGTGCTTTCATTCCGCATTGATTGATAAGGCTGACGATATCCTGGTTTATGAGCCCGCCCAGAACCATCTGCACCACATCCATGGTTTTACTGTCTGTAATACGCATGCCGTCAACGAACCTGGACTCGATCCCCAGTTCATCAAGTACTGCATTAATCTGGGGACCTCCGCCATGAACCACCACAGGATTTATTCCGAGAAGTTTCATCAGCACGATATCCTGTGCAAATCCTTGCTTCAGGTTATCCATAGTCATTGCATTACCGCCATACTTGATGACGATGGTGTGATTGGTAAATCGCTGAATGTAGGGTAATGCTTCAGTCAGAACATGTGCGATGTTCATGGCGGCATCAATGGACAGGGTCATGGCAAATCCTTTTCCTGATCAATTTTATCGGGTTCCGGAGGACCCGAACCCGTCGGTTCCCCGACTGGATTCAATAAATGTCTCCACCAGGTTGAGTCTGGCCTGTACAACGGGCAATACCACAAGCTGGGCAATGCGCTCACCTTGTTCAATGGTGAACTGTATCCGGCTTCGATTCCAGCAGGATATCTTCAACTCCCCCTGGTAATCCGAATCAATCAGACCAACCAGATTCCCCAGCACGATCCCCTTATGACCCAATCCTGACCTGGGTAGAATCACTGCTGCGTAACCGGGGTCCTCCAGATGGATGGCAATACCCGTTGGAATAAATTCACAGGCGCCGGGATGAATTGTCAGTGGGGATTCCAGGCATGCACTGAGATCCATACCCGCAGAACCGGAAGTTGCGTATGTCGGCTGGGGAATATCAGTGCCTACCAGTGGATTAAGTATCCTGAACTGCAGATCAATCATCGTCCTTGTGTACCCAGACTTTCCGCCACCAGTTCTATAATCCTGGATGAAACCGCGGCTTTTGACATCAAAGGCAACTCCAGAATGCGGTCATGCCAGAACACTGTGGTTCTGTTCCGGTCACTGTTGAACCCGATTTCCTGATCAGCCACATTATTGGCGATGAGCATATCGAGGTTCTTCTTCTCTCTCTTTTTTTTCGCGTACTCGACAAGATTTTCTGTTTCTGCAGCAAAACCGACCGTAAATGGTCTTTTTCCAGAGTTTGCCACATGGGCAACAATATCCTGTGTTTCCGTTAATTCCAGTGTGATACTGGAAGACTCGCCTGATTTCTTGATTTTTTGTGTACGGGCACTCACTGGCCTGTAATCAGCGACCGCTGCCACACCGATAAAAATGTCCGCATCCGGAACAGCATCTATAACCGCTTGCAACATGTCGTGGGCACTGACAACCGGGATAAAAGTCACCCGGTCAGGAGGTGATAGATTTGTCGGACCCGAAACCAGGGTTACCCTGGCGCCTGCTTCAATCGCCGCGGTAGCCAATGCATATCCCTGCTTGCCGGAACTGTGGTTAGTGATATATCTGACAGGATCAATTGCTTCCCTGGTGGGGCCTGCTGTAATGACTACGTGCTTCCCGGCGAGCAAACCCGAGGTGAAGAGGTTTGCAGTCGCCGTTACGATCGAGTCAACTTCAAGCAGCCGGCCCTCTCCTGTTTCTCCACAGGCTTGTAATCCCTCTGCCGGACCCAGTATGGCTATATTTCTGGATTGCAGAGCTGAACAATTCTGTTGCGTTGCAGCCTTGGCCCACATGGCCTGATTCATGGCTGGTGCGATAGCCATTTTACATTCAGCCGCCAGACATAGCGTCGTTAAAAGATCATCTCCGCGTCCCCCCGCAAGTCTGGCGATGAAATCAGCAGTTGCCGGTGCGACCAGCACCAGGTCTGCCCAGCGGGCCAGTTCGATATGCCCCATGACTGACTCGGTTTCTGTATCCAGCAGATCGAGATGAACGGGATTGCCTGATAATGCCTGCATGGTCATGGGGGTGATAAATTCGGTAGCGCTACTGGTCATGACGACCCGCACTTGGGCGCCCTGGTCCTGTAAACGTCGTACCAGTTCAGCGCTTTTATATGCCGCAATACCGCCGGTGACACCCAGTAGTATTCTTTTATTGTTCAGTGTCTGCATAGTCTTGCTTTCAAATTGCCTGACGCTACGGACGGAGTTTTGCGTACAAGCCTGATCGTATAAGTCTTACAGCCATACCTACTTGATAGTCTATATTCTAAAGCCGTGTGGTGCCTACGATAGCAGGAGACAGACAGGATTGGTAAATGAATATTAATCTCAATACAAATAACAGGACAGAGAGTTCACCCAGAGAGAAACTGGCGGAAGAAGGTGCACAGGCATTGTCTGATGCGGAACTCCTGGCTATTTTTCTGGGAACAGGCACCAGAAAGCGGTCTGTACTGTCGCTGGCGCAATATCTTTTGGACCGGTTCGGCGGGGTCAGGGGCCTGCTTGATACCGATGGTTCCCGGATTACACGTGTGTCGGGAATAGGTCCTGCGAAATTTGCAGCACTATGCGCGTCCCGTGAGTTGATTTCCCGTTACCTGGAAAGCGCGGCTCAAAAGGGAGACGTGATCACGGATCCGGATAATACCCGCCAATATCTGACCGGCCGTTTAAGGCACTATCAGAGAGAAGTCTTCGCCTGCCTGTATCTCGATAATCAGCATCGTTTGATCAAGTATGAAGAACTGTTTTTTGGCACCATTGACGGCGCTAGCGTGCATCCAAGGGAAGTGGTCAAGCAGGTACTGCACTATAATGCTGCAGCCGTAATATTCGCCCACAATCATCCTTCCGGTGTGGCTGAGCCAAGCCAGGCTGATCGCCGTATTACAGACCGCCTGAAGTCTGCCCTGACGCTGGTGGATGTTCGTGTGCTGGACCATATGATTGTGGGAGATACGGATATACTGTCATTTGCAGAGAGGGGACTTTTGTAATGTACCTGTCGGTACCGCGGGATCAGTCAGAAAGCTTGAATCAAACTGATCCTTCTGGTATAAAGCTGTGCTCTCAGAATAACCCGGCTTTTGCTGGAAGACCCAAAGGACCAGATTCGATATGGCCAGAGTATGTCAGGTAACAGGAAAAAGACCGATCACAGGCAATAACGTGTCTCATGCCCACAACAAGACGAGGCGAAGATTTCTGCCAAATGTGCATAGTCACAAATTCTGGCTGGAGAGCGAGCAGCGTTTCGTTAAACTGAAAGTGTCTGCCAAAGGCATGCGTGTTATAGACAAGCGTGGCATCGAACAGGTCGTAAACGACCTCCGGGCACGTGGAGATAAAGTTTAAAGAGACAAGGTTGGTATCAATATGAGAGATAAAATCAAACTGGAATCATCGGCTGGTACAGGTCATTACTACACCACCAGCAAAAACAAGCGTACGATGCCTGACAAGATGGAGATCAGAAAATTTGACCCGGTCGTCAGAAAACACGTCATCTACAAGGAAGGAAAAATCAAATAGTTCTGATCAATCAGGGTCTCTCCCGGCTTGATGTACAACGAGTAGAAGTAAAAAAGCCAAATCAGATCAATAATTCAGCCATCTTTTGATACATTGATTTGTTGCTATTAACATAAGCCTGAAATATGGCATAATTTCCGCAATCGACAAAAAAGCCAGGTAGCCTGATGGTCAAAAAAATTCTCATACTGTTTGCAGCGCTGGTATTCTCAGCGCAGTCAATTGCTGAAGAAGTATCCGGTGTTACTGTTTTCCCACATCTCGGTAAAGTAAGATTTGATCTCGACAGCGGGATAGACATCAATAATCATTTTGGGGTAGGAATTGGATACCAGTTCGAAAGTCCATGGGCATTGGAACTGATTCTGCAAAACACGAACCCGGACCTGACCCATGAAAGAATGGGTGACGTGGATATCAATACCGTCAGTGTTAACGCACTTTATCACTTTGATACGGACAGGAAGATACGACCCTTTGCATCTTTCGGTATGGGCAAGGCTGATTATGACTTTTTGAGCGAAAAAGATGACACAGAAGTGCTGTATAAACTTGGCCTTGGCCTTAAATGGGAATTAACCGACTCGAGTTCTCTGCGCAGTGATTTCAATTTTTTCAAGGGCAATGGAGATGGCAACGTAGACGCCTCTGTGTCGGTTGGCATTCATTTTGCGCTCGGTGAAAAGAAACCCGTTGTACTGCCTCCCCCTCCTGACAGCGACTCAGATGGCGTTCCTGATTCAAGAGACCAGTGCCCGGGTACTCCCGTGGGTGTTCAGGTCGATTCGTCCGGTTGTCCACGCGATGATGATGGCGACGGCGTAGCCAACCACCTGGACAAATGTCCGGGCACGACCAACCCTCGTGCAGTCATTGATGCTCAAGGCTGTTATGTCATGACAACCGAGGCAGTGAGTATTGAACTTAATCTTGAATTTGATTTTGATTCATCTGAAGCGCGTCCCGAACATGAATCTGAAGTGAGTCGGGTTGCAGACTTCATGGGGGAACATCCCCAATCGGATGTCGTTGTTGAAGGCCATACGGATAGTATTGGCCCCGAGGCATATAATCAGCAATTGTCCGAGCGCCGGGCACGAACTATCGCCGATATTCTGGTCGAAAACTTCGGTATTGGTTCCGAACGGATCACATCAACAGGCTATGGCGAATCCCAACCTGTCGATACCAACAGCACCGAAGAAGGCCGTCAGAATAACCGCCGTGTAATTGCCAAGTCCAGTGGCGAGACAGAAGTGATTCAAGAGAAGTAACTGGTTTTTGTCGACTTTCAGGACAGGAACTGATTAGCTGAAACTACTGGATTAAACCACATGATCCAACCAGCCGATTCCAGGCTGGTTGGATGTGTCTGGCATATGCATCTGAACAGGATCAGGATACGCTTGAATGCAGGTAAGCGACTTCCAATTCGAACTGCCTGAACGCCTGATCGCAAAATACCCGACAAAAATTCGTTCTGCCAGTCGTCTCTTGCATCTTGATGTCTCCACGGGTTTGATCCGGCATTATCACTTTCATGATCTGGACAGGTTGGTATCAGCACGGGATTTACTGGTATTCAACAATACCAGGGTGATCCCGGCCAGACTGTATGGCAACAAATCAACCGGTGGTCGGGTAGAAATATTGCTTGAGCGTGTGATTGATACGCACACGGCGCGAGTCCAGTTGCACAGCAGCAAGACCCCTAAGCCAGGGGCAGAGATTACGCTCAGGGACAGCAATGTTATGCTCAGGTTGATCGAGCGCGACAGTGATTTTTTTACTGTTTATTTCCCCCCACCGGGGGTCCTGGCAATCGCCTTGGAATATGGCCACGTCCCCTTACCTCCCTATATAAACCGCCAGGATGAGGCATCGGATATCGAGCGGTACCAGACGATTTATGCCTCCAGAGTTGGTGCGGTCGCAGCGCCAACCGCCGGGCTGCATTTTGATGAGGATTTAATGCAGAGACTGAGTGAGCGTGGCATAGGCAGACAGGAGGTTACACTGCACATCGGTGCAGGCACCTTCCAACCCGTCAGGGTTGACCGCGTTGAAGATCACAGAATGCACATCGAACACCTCGAGATTACTCAGGAAGTCTGTGACTCGGTTGGACAGTGCCGGTCTCGAGGAGGTTCAGTCATTGCGGTAGGCACGACCAGTGTACGCGCTTTGGAAACAGCGTCGAAGATTGGCGGACTTGTACCATATACTGGCGATACAGATATTTTTATTTATCCAGGATACGAGTTTCGCTCCGTAGATGCGCTGATAACCAACTTCCATTTACCAGGTTCCACCCTGATGATGCTGGTAAGTGCATTTGCAGGACTGGATCTGATCAAGGAGACGTATCGGATTGCAGTTGCGGAATCCTATCGTTTTTTCAGTTATGGTGATGCGATGTTGATTACTCGCTGACGCCATCCCGAAAAATGGAATTCGAGGTTACTCACACAGACGGAGCCGCACGATGCAGTACACTCAAACTGGCTCACGGAGAGGTAAAGACGCCAGTCTTCATGCCCTGCGGAACCTATGGTTCAGTGAAGGGAATGTCGCCGGCCGTACTGCAGGATAATCGCGTACAGATTCTCCTTGGAAACACATTTCACCTCATGCTGCGACCGGGTGTAGATGTGATCGAACAGCACGGCGGTCTGCATGGATTCATGGGTTGGGATGCTCCTGTTCTGACAGATTCCGGTGGGTTCCAGATATTCAGCCTGAGTGATCTTCGTGATATCAACGAAGAAGGCGTTACTTTCCGCTCACCAATCAATGGTGACAAAGTGTTTCTGAACCCGGAAATTTCCATGCAGATTCAGCAGAGTCTGAATGCCGATATCGCTATGGTGTTTGACGAATGCACTCCCTACCCGGCGGATGTAAAAACAGCCCGCGAATCAATGATGCTGTCATTACGATGGGCTGTTCGCAGTAAGGAAGCATTTACTGACAGTACGAATGCATTGTTCGGTATTATACAGGGAGGAGTACATCTCCCGTTGCGTGAACAGTCTCTGCAGGGACTGCAGGAAATCGGATTTGATGGCTATGCCATTGGAGGTCTTTCTGTGGGTGAGACCAGAGATGAGATGATGGAAATGGTCACTGAGGTGTCGTTAATGATGCCGGTTGACCAACCCCGTTATCTCATGGGGGTGGGTACACCACAGGATATTGTGGAATGCGTCCGCCGGGGCGTGGATATGATGGACTGCGTCCTGCCTACCCGCAATGCGCGCAATGGCCACCTGTTTACATCCACTGGTGTGGTCAGGATCAGAAATGCGGTACACAGGATGGATATCAGACCGTTGGATGAGAACTGCGTTTGCTATACCTGTCGGTCCTTTTCACGTGCATATCTGCATCACCTGGATAAATGTGGTGAGATGCTCGGTGCACAACTCAATACCATTCATAATCTGCATTATTACCTGAATTTGATGGCGGATTTACGTCTGGCTATTGAAAAAGGAGTATTGGAGGACCATATAGAGTCACTCTATTGTGGATGGGATATCAAGCCTGATATCTGAATTGTGGTATAGATGTAGTGCAGAATGCTGTGGATTCAGCGACAATGCAGTTTTAAGTACTCCTCGGGGATAAATCGATGACGAATTTTTTTCTGATACCTCCAGCCATGGCTGCCGAGGGATCATCCGGCGGTGGCATACCTGGTCTGGACATTTTCATTATTGTGGCCTTTGCTCTGGTGTTCTACTTCATTGTCTGGCGACCGCAGAGCAAACGCGCCAAGGAACATCGTGCACTTGTTGCAGGATTGAGCAAGGGCGACGAAATAGTAACGAATGGTGGGTTGATTGGCAGAATTGTCAAGATCGAAGATCAATATCTGGTGTTCGAAGTTTCCGATAAAGTGCAATTGAAGTTGCAGAAAGGCGCTGTTTCTGCGGCGCTTCCAAAAGGGACGATCAAGTCGATATAGACCAGGCAGAACGATGAAAAGCACAATCCCAGGTCAGACGCCCCTGTTTAGCCGCAACCCAAGGGTAACCTGTTGATCAATCGCTATCCACTTTGGAAAAATCTGTTCCTTGGCATCATTGTTGTGCTGGGTGTGATCTTTGCGTTACCGAACATATATCCACCGGACTTTGCTGTTCAGATTTCAACGGAGGAAACAGGTGCCACCGTGGAGCAGCGAGCCCTGGATACTGCCACCAGAGCATTGTCCGACAATGAAATCGCCTTCTTCGGCGAGGAGCTTCTGAATCAAAAGGCACTGATCAGATTTAGTGATGATGAATCCCAACTGCGTGCCAAAGATGTTGTTCAGAGGGCGCTGCATGATCTGCCCCGACCCTATATCGTCGCACTGAATGCGGCGCCGACCACACCGGACTGGTTACGCAGTATCGGCGCAGAACCTATGAAGTATGGTCTAGACCTGCGTGGCGGTGTGCACTTTTTGATGGAAGTGGATACAGAAAAAGCTGTCGAAGACCGGATGCAGAGCCTTGAGCAGGATATCAAAAGGCTGCTGCGTGAACGTTCTGACCGTATTCGCTACACCAGTCTGGAGCGACCCGGGAAAGACGTAATGCAAATCAACTTTGCCAGCGAAGACCTGCGTGACCGTGCCCAGGACAAAATAGAGTCCCGTTTCAGCGAATTTGACTATGTCACTGGTGAGGATGCCGATATATTTTTCATGCTGACGTTGCGGGAAGCCTCGATTCGCGAAATGGAGGACTTTGCGGTTACCCAGAACCTGCAGACGATACGCAATCGGGTCAACGAACTGGGAGTAGCGGAACCACTGGTACAACGACTGGGCAGAAACCGGATTGCCGTGGACCTGCCCGGAGTCCAGGATACCGCGGAGGCAAAAAAGATTCTGGGCAAGGTGGCAACACTGGAATTCCGGATGGAAGCATCGTCTGATGC
>JAPOOX010000135.1 GCA_026713185.1 Gammaproteobacteria bacterium | reverse complement strand
CCCCCTGAACCATCTCTGCAATAGTTGGGTTTGTTGTATCGAGCACGTATTCCCAGGCGCCGGATGGCATGATTGAGAACACTCCGTATGCAGTAGCTGTCCCCGTTTGCTCGATGATCATATTTTCACCCACATCGGGATCAATGATGGTCACCATGCCCATTAACAATTGGGTGTCATCACTATTGATGGCTCCAACCAGATTGAAGAAGGCAGCAGATACAGATTCTGCTGGGGCGCCGGCGTCATAAACTACAACTTCCGCATCGACCGAATCGGGATAGACCATGGAGCCAGGGAATAAATCTCCGACGTTGTTCCCTTCAAAATCGTCCTCGAATACCAGGGTTGTTCCAGTGGTGTCAGAATAGATCTCAATGTCGTCGATCAGGTAGGAACCAAATGGAATGGTAGTACCGTTGTCACCAAAGCGCCACTGAATGCGTTCTACACCCTCATCAAACCACGCATCCAGCGTTGTGAAATCGCTGTCTACAACCGCTGCAGTTGAGAATGCCCCACCGTCCAAAACCTCGCCATTGATGATAATCGTAATCTGATTCGTCTGGGACATGTCCCAGATGATCTCAATGTCGTACCATTCATTTGGTGTGAATGGCGCTGTAATGATACCGCCGGGGTAAGCATCGCTGTCGGTGTTGCGAACCAAGAACCTTGGCTCTCTGGTGCTGCCATCGTCTTCGGTAGCCTGTCCTTGTATCCGTAAATCAACCAGTGATTCCGAAGAGCTGCCAGAAGAGCCGTAAAGCGTTATGTATGCGTCTTTCTGATTGCCATCGTCTGCGAGAGCTTCTGTTTTCAAAAACGAAAACGAGAGTTTTCCCTGCAGTAGATGATTCTCAAGGTTGAGCCTCAACTCACCTGTATCTCCATTAATGGTGTTGGTGATTTCAGCGACTTGTGTCAGCGCAGTAACACGAATTACCAAAACAGCAATTGTGCCGTCGAGTGACGTGATTGCAATGTTGTCGTTGACAGATGTGCCAACTACCAGGCCTGCCACTGTTGCATTAGCCGTGTCTACTGTATAGGTCCAATTGCCGTCCGCGTCGATACTGAATGTCCCGTATGTGGTTTGGGTATCGGTTTGCGCGACGACAAAAGCTTCACCGAAGTTCACATCAATAACAGTGACTGTGCCTGTGAGAGGAGTTGCCTGATCATTAGGAATAGTAGCGCTCAAACCCTCGAAAGTGGCTGGCTCTGGTGCATTGTTGATTGCGCTCTCCACGACGAGCAGCGCGGTGTTATCCAAATTGCCGGCCACTGCAGACATGCCTAAATCTGCTATCGCTGCGTTAAGAGCGTCCACAGAGGACTCTGACAATGTGCCATCTGCCAAATCACTACTGAGATTGTTGATGATGTCCGCCGTAGAAGTTCCATCGTCGTTCGCGTCAAGCTGGGAAATTATAGTCACGGCCGTCGCATATCTTCCTGCTTCATCATTTTCAGCAACCGTCGTCGCCAAATCCGTTGGCTGGATTTCGGTAATGTCACCCGAAATACCAAAGACTGTGGCAACTGCATTGTTATGAGTGGAATTTGCTGTATTCAGATCCCCCGCCGCTTCGGCAAGTTGGGCTGCAATTTCTGTCAACGGCGAGACTGTAAAGGTGGCGTCACTGTCAACATTGACAACCGCTCGGGTGACAGGTGCATCGAGTACGAGTCCGGTAGCCTCGCTGGCATAAGTTCCGCCACTACAGGAAATCAATGCTGTGCCATCAACGGGAATCAGTGTACCGAGGTCAGCGAAACCTCCGCTGGTCGTACCGGAAGCCAACGCAGTGCCTGCTGCGGTACCGCTGGAATCGACGGCAAAGATTTCACACATGGCGCCGTCCACGTAACCATGAACAAAGACCGCCGCCAGGTTAAACGCAGATTGAATTTCAACTGGGGCTGATTCGACCGTCTCGCGAAGTCCGGAGTCATCGGTGTAGCGAACGACAACAGTAACTTGCTCTCCCCCTTCGTTTGGTGTCAACGTATAGGAGGAGGCAGTCGCGCCCGCAATCAGGACACCATCCGAGAACCACTGGTAACTCTCGCTGCCAGACTGAACTCCATCGGCATCTGATACTGATGCGGTCAAGGTTTCGCCTACGGTGGCTTCACCGTCCAGACTCACGGACCCGTTTGAGCCCGGCACCAGACGCGTGTCATCTCTTTCGCTGCCGCAACCGGCGAGCATCGACAACAGTGCAGCACATAAAGCGCATAAAAAGATCTTCTGATGCATTATCCTGAACTCCAAAATCATATTATTACTCTTTTCAGTGACTTGGCCTGGCTGTCATTGATTTGAGAGGGGTGCATAACGATCTAGCCAGTTGAATGGTATTACCAAATACACCAATGCCTCTTACATTTTGCTAAATAAATAGCGGACAAATTGATATTACCAAATTACCGACAATCTTTTACATCTTTATCATCATGCTGTCAATACTTTGGTAATACCAATCGATCGGCGCCAGCCTGGCAGTCTGTCGGATTTATCTGCAGTTTTGGCTTAGAACAGGTACATCGTATGAGACAGGTTTCAATAGGATTCTGATCCACCGTAAACCCATTGAAAACCTGACCAGTGAACGGTACATTGATTTCGGTGTTCCCCTCAACGTGGAAAAGATAGGTGCAACCGGAGTTCGCACGCTGGCATTCGAGGAGAAGTGATCTCGACCTGACAGCTATGACGTGTGTCGTCCTGGTTTATCAAGGAGGCTGTTTTATGAAGAAAGTATCTCTGCTGGTTTGTGTTTTATTGCTCTGTTCCTGTGCTGTTCAGCAACCGTCAGGTTGGGCCGATGGGAAGGTTTATACGCTTTCTGAGTCTGAGGTTGCCCAACACCAGGCACGATTCCAGGAGGGATGGAAGCAGCGTTCCAATGAGAAGCAGAAAAAACCGACGCAGTCTGCGGATACAAAAAATACTGCCGCTCGCAAGACCAGGAATGTCAGTGCAGGCCATGATTTCCCCTCCGTAGCAGGAAAAACTATCCACGGCGAGGGTGGTGACAAGCCCGCGCAATGGCAGTTCACTGACAGCAAAGTCACCATGATTAGTGATGAAACAACCCTGCACGGCGACTATCAGCAAGAAGGAAAGAATCTCTATATAAGGATTGCTGGCAGAAAGTTCGCTGCTTTTTACGACGGCAGCAAAATTACGTTTCCCGAAAAGAAACAAGCCATGGCAGATTACACGCCCTACGAGAAACCTTATGCAGACGATTGTGTCAAGCATGATGGCTATCACCGGTGCTGGCATATTCACGTTCCTGAAAATCTTGAAGGTCCCGTGCCGCTGCTGGTCGATATGCATGGTTTTGGTGGTACCGCAGAAGGACAAAAGCGTTTGACTGGATTTGATCGTCTTGCTGACGAGGAAAAGTTTGTCGTTGTCTGGCCCCAGGGTATGAATTCCTCCTGGAATGCCGGACCGCTGTGTTGCGGTCACTCGGTGGCGGATGATGTGGACGATGTCGGTTTTCTGCGCAAAATGATTGCTCGGGTTGGCAGTCAGCAGAATATTGACCAGGGTCGGGTCTACGTTACCGGATTGTCCAACGGATCAGCGATGTCGCAGCGTTTCGCCAATGAAGCGAGCGATCTTGTTGCTGCCACGGCGAGCCTGGCCTTGTATCTGTTGGTCCCTGAAAGTGAGAACTACACGCCTGTTCCGGCGCTTGAAATTCATGGCACAAAAGATTCCGTTGTGAACTGGAGTGAAGCAGGCCATTTTCCTGGCGCCATGAAAAACCTTGAGACCTGGGCGACAATGAATCAATGCAGTGGCGAGCCGGTTGAGTCCTGGCGAGAAGGACCACACTACGCACTGACCTATGAGGATTGTCAGCAAGGCGCTGAAGTCACTTTGGTTACTATCCACGAGGGTGGTCACGTTATCTATCCGAACAGGGGTAGCCGTATCAATACGACCGCCATGGCCTGGGACTTTATGAAACGGTTCTCGAACTAGTATGGCAACAGTCTAGAAAACCCAGTGGATGGGGACGCCATCCACTGAAACCGATGTCATTGTTTTTGCCCCCAGTGGTGGCCAGGCCGGATCGATGTTGCCTTTATTCCATGACTCGTACCTGGCAGAAAGGCTTTTGACAGTGCCGGGTTGTTTCTCTGCCAGGTTGGTTATCTCGCCAATGTCATTGGACAGGTCGTATAACCAGTATCGCTTTGCCGCATAGGTGAGTTTCCAGTTCCCAGCGCGAATTGCCCAGTTCGGTCCATTCCGCCAATACAATTGCTCATGGGGTAATTCACTCACGGAACCGTTGAGAAAGGGGACGAGGTCCACACCATCCAACTCTTTATTGTCAGGTAGCTCGCCCCCTGCTGCGGCAACGGCGGTGGGGAATATATCCAGCGCGCTAACCGGGTGTTCGTAGGTAATACCCGCGGGAATGTTCGCCGGCCATTTCATAGTGAATGGTACCCTGATGCCACCTTCGAACAATGTATGCTTACCCAGCCGAAGCGGAGTGTTATCGGTACCACCTGCCCCCGCGCCGTTGTCGCTCAGAAAAACCACCAGCGTATTCTCCTCAAGGCCACTCTCCTGCAGCGTCGTGAGGATCGCACCGATTCCATCGTCCAACGCAGCAATCATTGCTCTTTTTACGCGTGTGGGCTCGTGTTCAATATGTGGGAAGCGGTCATAGTATTTCCGGGTCACCTGTATTGGCGTGTGAGGAACGGTATAGGGCAGATACAGGAAAAAGGGTTCATCCTTGTGTTTGTTGATAAACGCTATCGATTCCCTGGTAAAAGCGTCCGTCAGATATTCATGCTCTTCGACCGGTGTAGTACCCCGCATCACTGTATTGGGGCCACGGCCTGCCCAGCGGGTATCTGGTGTTTCCGGTGTCCCGTCTCGCATCGACGTTATGAACTTCGGTGCTCGACCCAGACTAATCACATCCGTTCTGGTGGGATCGATATAGTCTGTAAACCCGGTAACAATGCCAAAAAATTCGTCGAAGCCTCGATTGACCGGGTGGAACCGGGCCATTTCACCCAGATGCCACTTGCCTACCATTCCTGTAATGTAACCGGCCTCTTTCATTGCATCGGCCAGTGTCCGTTCGCCGATGGGTAGCCCGCCGTCACCGTTTGGCGCACCTTCAGGAAGGAATTCATGCCCAAAACGCTGTTGATAGCGACCCGTTATGAGACCTGCCCTGGAGGGTGAGCAGACGGGGCTGCTGACGTAGCCGGCAGTAAACAAGGCGCCCTCATTCGCGAGTTGTTTCAGATGTGGTGTCGGAGCGTCACATCCGTAAAGCTCACTATCGCAATAACCAAGATCATCGACGAAAATCAGAATGACATTGGGACGTGTCTCTGCGCCGATCACGTGGGTGGCACAGAACAACCATAGAATGGCGAATATAATTAACCCTGTTGTTTCTCTCTTGTTGCTCATAATTGTACGTCAGTCTCCCAGGAGGAATTTGAGAGGAATATGCAGTCGTTCCCGCCAGGCTCGCGGCGAGTGGTCGGCGCCCTCAAAACGCAGCGTGACCCAGTCCTCTCCTTCTATATAACCATACTTACGCATGACCTCGTCCATCTTCTTTTGATACGGTTCATAGGCAGCATCCAGTGTCTCGGTCCCATGGTCGAAATAAATCCGATGGTCTCCCGCGGCAGGCCAGTGGTCGTTCAGCCATTCCACAACGACCCCGTAGCCGATGGGCCAGTGTGACGACATGCAGGCTGCGCCGCCGAAAACGTCCGGATATTCCGAGATGGCGTAGGCGGAGATGAGGCCGCCCATACTGGAGCCAATGACAAAGGTGTTGTCGCGATCCGTTAGCGTCCGGTAATTCTCGTCAATAAATGGCTTGAGTTCGTCGACGAGAAACTTCAGGTATTTATCGGAAGACATTACCTCACCACCATCTTCTACACTAAAGTTGTTACCCTGCTCCCTCAAGATCATCCATATTTCGTTGGTAACCGGTTTCTGCGGCATGTATTCTGCCCCTCGCGCACCTTTGGCCCATTGGGACATCCATACTGACACGACAATAGCTGGTTTGATTTCACCATTGCGGGTGAGGCGCGTAATAGCCTTGTCGACATCCCAGCTGGCGCCTATTCCGGACAAAGGCGAGGTGTTAACGTCGAACATCATTTGGCCGTCGTGCATATAGATCACCGGATATCGTTCGCTGGATACATTGTCGTAGCCTTCTGGCAGCCACACATCCACCGGGCGGGGTCGTATCAATACAGAGGGGAAGTCCTGATAGTGGACAATAGTGCCATCTATGGGAGGGGGCTCCTCCCGAGGCGGCATCTCCTTCATGAATTTCTCTTTTTCCAATTCAATATTGCGCGTAGTCGTAGACATGTTCTCTTTTTTGGTTTCGATGTTGGTTGTTTTGGTGTCCCTGACGGAAACGGGGCTGTTCTGCGAGCTGCAATCAGCGATTGCCATGCAGAGTGCCAGGCAGGTACATAATCCTGAAAATCTCACCGTGCTAATCCAGTTTGGGACCGAAGACGCGAATCTTATCACGTAAATGTGACTCACTTGTCCGGACTTTACTCATGAACTGTTTAATGCAAAACATAGACAATTGATCTTCACCAACCCATATCGTCAACCAGAAAGAGGATCACTTTGGGATGCTTAGGGTCGACGCAAAAATAACATCCTCTAAAACGTCTTAATACTGCCGCATCAGGGATCTCTTGATATTGTCCTTGGCGTTGTATTTCGCGCTATTTTGCGTCTTTTTGATGCTGATCCATTGTTAAGTCATCATAATT
>JAPOOX010000228.1 GCA_026713185.1 Gammaproteobacteria bacterium | reverse complement strand
GAGACGGTTCTGGCAAGGTTCTATCGATCACCGCGGTATACCTGGCCAACCCGGACGCGTGGTAACCCTGATTGAACGTCCTGATGAGATCTGCTGGGGTATGGCTTATCGGTTACCTGCCGGGAATAATTCAGACATACTGGATCACCTGGACCATCGTGAAAGAGGTGGTTACGACCGACTTGATATCGATATTTATCTGAGCAATGAGCAACCGGTAAAAGGCATTACATGGTTTGCTTGTGAAAATAATCCGAATTATCTGGGAGAAGCCAATCCGCATACCATCGCCCGGCAGATTATCGGATCAAAAGGTCCCAGTGGCGAGAATATCGAATATATCTACAGACTTGAAGAAGCACTGTCATCGATCAATGTGTCGGACCCTCATGTGACACAAATTGCCAACGAGGTGAGGGCACTGCAGAAGTAACTAATCCGGTTCAGCGGAATCCAGATTTACACTCTTGTCGATCTGTGCCCATGCCACTTTCGACATGTGGTATGCCCCCGCTCCCGCAGTCTCCGCCTGGGCGCTGGCAGCGGTACCATCCAGTACTCGCCGGGCAATTCCCTGCAAGATAGCCGCCATTTTGAACAAGTTGAATGCAAGATAATAATCCCAATTTTCGATTCCGCTCCGACCTGTACGTTCACAGTAGCGGTCCACGTATTCCTCTTCACCGGGTATCCCGAGCGCTTTCAAATCTACATTACGCAGACCATCCCGATAGGGACGGCACAGGTAGGCAAAATCAGCCAGCGGGCTACCCAGAGTGCTGAGTTCCCAATCCAGTAATGCAATGACCTGATTACGGTGTGGATGCATGATCATATTGCCGATCTGTAAATCACCATGAACAACCGTGCAAGACTCATCCTCGGGAATATTTTTTGGCAGATATTCAAGCAGATTGTCCATATAGGGATTGTCCACGGTTCTGGTGTACTCATACTGACCACCCCAACGATTGAGTTGCCGTGCTATATAGTCACTGTGCCTGCCAAAATCCGACAGGCCGACCATCTTGTAATCCACATTATGCAATCGCGCTACCGCGTCATTAGCCGCATCCCAGAATTCTCCGCGATCCTGTGTCGACCAGGGTCCCGAAATACTGTCTGCAACTACTCTGCCCTGTAGATATTCCATGACGTAAAACCAGGTACCAATCACATCATCATCAGTACACAATGCATAGGTTTTGGGTACTGGCACATCAGTATCCTGCAGTGCGGTAATCACCTTGTATTCCCGATCTACTGCGTGCGCAGACTTGAGCAGAATACCGGGTGGTTTCCTGCGCAATACATACTGACTGTCTCTGGCATGCAACAGGTAGGTTGGATTCGATTGGCCATAGGCAAACTCTTCTACAGTCAATGGGCCCCTGAATCCGTCAATGTTATCCTCCAGCCAGTCCTGGAGTGCTGCCGTATCAAACCTGAGGTGCTCCTGTACAGGAACGGTACCCGGGTTATTCTCAAGGGGTGAATCCGTCACTTGTCAATCCATTTCTGCCAGTATATCCAGAACATCATCATGATGGGTTTTGGTCTTTACTTTCTCCATCACGTGTTTCAATTTACCGTCCTTGCCGATGATAAAAGTAATCCGATTTATTCCCATGTATTCGCGCCCCATGAATTTCTTTAATCCCCACACACCATACTTCTCCGCAATACTGTGGTCCTGGTCGGAGAGCAGGTCAAAGTTCAAGTCCTGTTTTTGACGGAAGTTCACCAGGCGTTTGATGGGGTCTGGACTAACTCCCAGCACCACTGCCTGTCTCTCTGAGAGTTCTGATCTGGTATCACGGATGCCGCAAGCCTGTACGGTACACCCTGGTGTCATCGCTTTGGGATAAAAATACAGAACAACGTTCTTGCTATCCCTGAAGTCTTCCAGACTGACCATTTCTCCTTCATGGTTTGGCAGCATAAATGCGGGTGCAAGCTGTCCTACTTGAGGCAATGCCATGTTTTTCTCCCGATGTTGACTCAATTGGG
>JAPOOX010000167.1 GCA_026713185.1 Gammaproteobacteria bacterium | reverse complement strand
TGCTGCAGGATGCCGTCAAAAATGAAAGGCGCCCCCTTAGTTGGGTTGTGGATGATCAGACGGTCAAACCGGTTAAACAGAGTCAACGCGACATCTGGAACGAAGAACGTATGAGAGCCACTACATTACGTGGCCCGGATGAAGTGTAGACACGGAGCATCCCTGTGACAGCAGTTATCGACAGAGAAGGCAGCCCGGGTGCAGACCTGCGAGAGCAATTCCCGCAGGCAGCCATGACAGAGCAAACCACAGTTGATGCCATCCCTACATTCTGGGTCAGCCGGCGGGATCTCATACCCGTATTACAATACCTCAAACGACAGCATCATTTTGAAATGCTGTTCGACCTGTGCGGTGTTGATGAAAGACTGCGTGAACATCGGGATGGCATACCCGAGAGTGACTTTACCGTGGTCTATCAGTTGATGTCGTTCCGGAATCGCACCGATATCCGCATCAAGGTTGCCCTCGATGAATCCGATTGTTCTGTTCCCACCATCATCAGCATCTGGCCTAATGCAAACTGGTATGAACGTGAAGCCTGGGACATGTATGGCATTGAGTTTACCGGTCATCCCAATCTTGCACGTATCCTGCTTCCACCCACCTGGGAAGGTCATGCATTGCGCAAGGACCACCCGGCACGGGCGACCGAACTGCCACCGTTCAAAATGACTGAAGTGCGTCAGGATGCTGAACAGGAAGCATTGCGTTTCCGTCCTGAAGACTGGGGCATGGTGCGAAAAAACGAACATACGGAATTCATGTTCCTGAATCTCGGACCTAATCATCCTTCGGTACACGGTGTATTCAGAATTGTGTTACAACTCGATGGTGAAGTCATAGAAGACGCGGTACCGGAAATCGGTTATCACCATCGGGGCGCCGAGAAGATGGGTGAACGGCAAACCTGGCATACCTATATACCCTATACCGATCGTATTGATTATCTGGCTGGTGTCATGAACAACCTGCCGTATGTAATGGCAGTCGAAGCAATGGCCGGTATTGAAGTACCGGACCGGGCCAAAGTCATCCGAATCATGCTGGCTGAATTATTCCGCATCTCAAGCCACCTCGTGTTCTACGGTACCTTCGCACAGGATGTAGGTCAGATGTCTCCCGTATTCTATATGTTTGCCGACCGGGAACGGTTATTCGGCATCATTGAAGCCATCACCGGTGGTCGAATGCATCCCGCCTGGTTCCGCATTGGTGGTGTCGCTCAGGATCTGCCTGAAGGATGGCGGAAACTGGTCGGCGACTTTGTGGATGCCATGCCCAAACGACTGGACCACTACCAGAAAATGGCGATGCAGAACAGTATCCTGAAACAGCGAACCGTCGATATCGGTATCTATACCCGCCAGGAAGCATTGGACTGGGGGATTACCGGTCCCGGACTGCGTGCAACCGGCATGGACTTTGACCTGCGTCGTGACCGGCCCTATGGTGGCTATGACCAGTTTGATTTTGAAGTACCAGTCTTTCAAAACGGTGACTGTTATGACCGCGCCATGGTTCGAATCGAGGAAATTCGACAGAGTCTGTCCATCATCAGACAATGTCTTGACAACATGCCGGAAGGCCCCTGTAAATCATCGCATCGATTGACCACGCCGCCACCAAAAGAACAGACAATGCATGACATTGAAACGCTGATTCATCACTTTCTGAATGTAAGCTGGGGGCCAGTGATTCCACCGGGTGAATGTTGCGTTCCCATTGAAGCGACCAAGGGTATCAACAGTTACTATCTGACCAGCGATGGTGGAACCCAATCCTACAGGACCCGGATCAGAACACCCTCGTTTCCACACTTGCAACAGATTCCGTTGATAAGCCGCGGCCTTTTGATCGCCGACCTGATCGCCATCCTCGCAAGCATCGACTTTGTTATGGCCGATGTAGACAGATGAGAACTGATATGAGCCGGAAAGATCCTTTAATCATCCAACCGCTCTCAAGCGAGGAAATCACAGCCATTGAGAACGAGGTGAGTCATCTCCCGTTTCGTGATGCCGCCGCCATTGATGCCCTGAAAATCGTGCAGGCACATCGCGGATGGGTATCTGATGAAAGTCTGGCTGCCATTGCCAGACTATTGGACATGAGCATCGAGGAACTTGATGCCATTGCCACTTTCTACAACCTGATTTTCAGACACCCTGTAGGTGAGAAAGTCATCCTGTTCTGTGACAGTGTTTCATGCTGGCTGATGGGAGGAGATAATATTTGCGATCATATCCGGCAGAAGCTGGATATCGATTACGGTGGCACAACGGCAGATGGCAGATATACACTGCTGCCTGTAACCTGCCTGGGGGATTGCGACCATGCACCGGCGATGATGGTGGGTGATGAACTGCATCACGATCTGACGCCGGCCGCAATTGATCAAATTCTGGTGAAAGGGAATCACAATGAGTGACAGACCCCTGACCAGAAACATTGATCCGGTGGCAGGACCCACCTGGATCAAAACCTACGAAGCAAACGATGGATATCAGGCAGTCCGTGAGACCATTGGCCAACGTTCACCGGCTGATGTACTGGATATGGTCAGGGAATCCAACCTCCGTGGAAGAGGAGGGGCCGGTTTCCCTACGGGCATGAAGTGGAGTTTTGTGCCCATGGGTAAGACAGACGGCCACAAGTATCTGGTATGCAATGCCGATGAGATGGAACCGGGGACATTCAAGGACCGAATCATTCTGGAATACGACCCGCATCAACTGATCGAAGGCATGATATTGTCAGCGTATACCATTGCCGCCGACGTTGGCTACATCTTCATCCGGGACGAATATCATGTTGCTACCAGAAGACTGCGACAGGCTATTGCGGAGGCGGAACAGAAGGGCTATCTGGGCAATGATATTCTGGGGACGGGATATGACTTTCACCTCTATGTTCACGTCAGTGCAGGGCGATACATCTGTGGAGAGGAAACCGCCCTGTTGAATTCACTCGAAGGCAAGCGGGCCACACCTCGCGCCAAACCACCTTTCCCGCAGGTCAGTGGTCTCTTTGGCCGACCTACCATCGTCAACAATGTGGAGACGCTGTGCAACATCACCCATATTGTTGGCAAGGGACCGGATTGGTTCAAATCCCTGGGACTTGGCGACGATTCCGGAACCAAGTTATTCGGCGCCAGCGGTAAAGTGAAACGTCCCGGCTGCTGGGAACTTCCAATGGGCACGACTATTGGAGAGATCATTGAAGATCATGCGGGTGGTATGAGGGAAGGTCTGGCGCTGAAGGGTTTTCTACCGGGTGGCGCCTCAACGGACTTTCTGCTGCCGGAACATCTGGACCTTCGCATGGACTATGACACCATCATGCAGGCCGGGTCCAGAATGGGTACCGGCACCATGATTATCATGGACGACAAAACGTGCCCTGTGGCAATGGTCAGAAACCTGGAGATGTTCTTTGCCAGGGAATCATGTGGTTTTTGTACTCCCTGCAGAGAAGGGCTGCCATGGATATTCAGGATTCTGGATGATATTGAAGAGGGAAGGGGTATGCCGGAAGACATGGAAGTACTGGATCGTCAGGGTAGATTTATCGGGGCGATCGGTAATACACACTGTGCCCATGCCCCCGGCGCAATCGAACCCTTGTCCAGTGCCATCAGGTATTTCCGGGAAGACTTTGAACAACACATACAAGGGAAGCGGTGTCCCTATGCAGGCGGATAACAGATGGCAAAAATAATCGTCGATGGCACAGAGATTGAGGCTGATGAATCCCGTAATCTCCTTGAGGTGTTGCTGGCATGCGGAGAGGACCTGCCTTACTTCTGCTGGCACCCGAAGATGGGATCAGTGGGCGCCTGTCGTCAGTGTGCAGTAGTACAGCATCGGAATCAGGAAGATGAACGGGGCCGAATTGTCATGTCCTGTATGACACCCATCACGGAAGGCGCCATTTTTTCAGTGCAGAATGAAACCGCCTCCGGGTTTCGTGCTTCAGTGGTTGAGAATCTCATGGTCAACCATCCGCATGACTGTCCTGTGTGCGAGGAAGGTGGCGAGTGCCATCTTCAGGATATGACAGTGATGACAGGTCATCGCGACCGGAGTTACCGGCATCTCAAGATGACTTTCGAAAATCAGTACCTTGGCCCATTCATCGGTCACGAAATGAACCGGTGCATTACCTGTTACCGCTGCGTTCGCTACTATCAGGACTACGCGGGCGGGAGTGATCTCGCTGCCTTTGCCTCCCGGGACAGAGTTTATTTTGGACGAGCTGAAGATGGTGTGCTGGAAAATGAATTTGCCGGTAATCTGGTTGAAGTCTGCCCGACCGGCGTCTTTACAGACAAGACTTTGAGCGAGCACTACACCCGGAAGTGGGACCTTGCCTCGGCGCCCGCCATCTGTACCGGTTGTTCTCTCGGATGCAACATCTCGGTTTCCGAACGCTATGGTGAACTACGCCGTATCCATAACCGCTATCACGGAGAAATCAACGGGTACTTCCTCTGTGACCGGGGTCGGTTCGGCGGCCAGTTTGTCAACAGTGAGAATCGAATACCCCGCTGCGGTCAGCGCAACAGCGACCAGAAATTTGAACCCCGGTCCACTGATGATGCCGTCAACGACATCTCAACTCTCATCAAGGATGCCGGACGCATCATTGGTATCGGTTCCGCCAGAGCATCCCTGGAGTCCAACTACGCGCTCAGGCAACTCGTTGGCGAACAGAATTATTTTTCCGGTCTCGATGACATTGAGGCTGAAACAGCCAACCTGCATCTGCGTGCCCTCCATAGCAATCTGGGCATAGCATCCATGACGGAAGTGGAAGACTGTGATGCCATTATCATATTGGGAGAGGATGTCACCAATCATGCCCCGAGACTGGCACTGTCACTCAGACAGTCAAGTCACAACGCGGCCAGGTCGCTGGCTCACGATGCAGGTATCCCGCTGTGGCATGACGCTGCTGTTCGTGGACTGGCGCAGGATAAAAAATCGCCGGTATTCATCCTGACACCCTATGCTGACCGACTGGACGATGTCAGTACAGCGGCAATTCGGCTTTCTCCCCGGGAGATTGCGGACACGGGCTTTGCATTGGCCAATGCCATTGCGGCGCCGGACGATACAGACTCTGAAAATCTGCTTGTTGCCCAGATGAAGACCGTACTGATGTCAGCCAGAAAACCGTTGATCGTATCCGGCAGTTCTCTCAAGAATGTCGAGATCGTAAAAGCGTCACTCAACGTTGCAGTCGCACTCAAGAAGATCAATCCCGAGACCCGGCTGGTGCTGGCTGGCGATGAATGCAATACACTGGCGGTTGCGACACTGGCGACACAACACATGCCGTCACCAGGGGAATCGGCTGATCTGATGATAGTTGTCGAGAATGACCTGCAACGACACTGCAGCCCCGAGGCATTTTCTGACCTGCTCGCCAATGTATCTCATCTGGTAACGATAGATCACTCGGACTCACGGACCGTGTCCGCGTCACATTACGTACTGCCGGCAGCAACATTCGCAGAGAGTGAAGGAACCTGTATCAATAATGAGGGACGCGCCCAGCGTTCTTACGGCGCTTTCAAATCAAAGGATGAAATCGCTCCTTCATGGTTATGGCTTATGCGACTTGCCGCCGCCTGCGACAAGCCGTCCTGCGACGCTATCGACGACTTGCTTCACGAATGTGCCGACGCGATACCGGGTCTTGCCGGAATTGTTGCTGCTGCACCGGATGCAAACTATAGAGGACACGGCCTGAAAGTGAACCGGATGACCCATCGATACAGTGGTCGAACGGCAATGCGGGCTGATGTCAATGTGCACGAACCACAACAACCGGGTGATGAACAATCCGCACTCACCTACAGTATGGAGGGGATCAATCAGTCAGCACCCTCATCCGTGAAAGCTTACACCTGGGCGCCCGGCTGGAATTCAAACCAGTCCATCAGCAAATTCCAGGATGAAATTGGTGGTCACCTGAGTAGTGGTGATCCCGGGAAGCTGCTGTTTTCAGTGGACACTCCATTGGAACCCTTGTTACCGGCGAGTACATCGGGTAAGGCATTGGATCTTGTTCCGGCGCATCACATTTTCAGCAGCGATGAAATGAGCAGCCGGAGTTCCGCAATACGTGATGCTGCACCTGCTCCCTTTGCAATACTCAATGCAGAAACCGCCTCAAATCTTGATGTCGGTCAGGGCGACGGTCTGAAATGCCAATCCGGTAATCACCACATCACCTTTCAGGTAGCCATCGACCACAACGTGGCCGATGATTGTGCCGTATGTCTGTTCAATGGGGACTCGGCCCCTCTGTTCCTCACGACTGCAGACCTGATGCGTGACCAGGACTGGACAGCACCCGACACGGCCAATCTTATAGGCAGCGACAGGATGTCACGATGAGCCAATCAATCTGGTTAACGGGCATAGTGATATTCGGTACACTGTTTGGCGTCATTGGCGGAGCCGCGGTTCTGGTCTGGTTTGAACGCCGGCTGCTTGGATTATGGCAGGACCGGCCAGGTCCCAATCGTGTAGGTCCCTTCGGCGCTGGTCTTGCCATAGCGGATGTCATAAAACTCTTTGCCAAGGAAGACTGGGTTCCGCCTTTCTCGGATCGCATCGTATTCATCTTTGCGCCGACTGCCGTCATGATTGCGATGCTTCTGGGCTTCACGGTGGTACCCTATGCACCTGGAATCCACATAGCCGACCTGAACATCGCCCTGCTGTTCTTTCTGGGCATGACATCACTGGCAGTCTACAGCGTACTGCTGGGCGGACTTGCCTCAAACAACAAATATGCGTTACTCGGTGGTCTCAGGTCTGCAGCCCAGATGGTCAGTTACGAGGTTTTCATGGGTCTCTCGTTAATGGGGGTCGTCATGATGTCAGGCTCCTTCAGCCTTGTGGACATTGTCAATGCTCAGGAAAATGGCTGGTTCATTATCAGCCAGTTCCTGGGATTTTTCGTATTTGTCGTGGCGGGTATCGCCGAGAGTCATCGTCTTCCCTTTGATCTGCCGGAAGCGGAACACGAACTGGTTGCCGGGTTTCACACCGAATATTCCGGTATGAAATTCGGCATGTTCATGCTGGGGGAATATCTGGGTGTTATCCTCATCTCAGCCATGATTACCACCATCTTCCTGGGTGGTTGGCTTGGACCGGACTTTCTTCCTCCCATCATCTGGTTCGGTTTGAAAAGTTTTACCCTGGTGTGTTTCTTCATTCTGTTACGCGCCGCCATTCCAAGGCCCAGGTATGATCAACTGATGGCTCTGGGCTGGAAAGTCATGCTGCCCCTGACGCTGGTCAATCTTATGGTGACCGGCGCCGTTATTCTCATGATGGAGGCTTGAAATCAATGTTCAGTGCGATCATCAGTCAGTTGAGGACCTTGTGGCAAATCCTGCTGCATACCTTCAGCGGTTACGAAACCGTACAGTATCCGGAAGAAAAACCCTATCTGGCGCCCAGATATCGAGGGCGAATCGTTTTGACCCGGGACCCGGACGGGGTGGAGCGGTGCGTTGCCTGTAATCTCTGTGCCGTAGCGTGCCCTGTCGATTGTATTGCCCTGCAAAAAACCGAGGACGAAGACGGTCGCTGGTATCCGGAGTTTTTCCGGATCAACTTCTCCAGATGCATCATGTGCGGATTCTGTGAGGAAGCCTGTCCGACCTATTCCATCCAGTTAACACCGGATTTTGAAATGTGCGAATACGATCGCCAGAATATGGTGTACGAAAAAGAACATCTGCTCATTGATGGCCCCGGAAAATATCCCGGTTACAACTTTTATCGTGTTGCCGGAAAAGCCATTGGCGGCAAGGCGAAGGGTGAAGCCGAGAACGAGTCTCCGCCGGTGGATATACGGAGTCTTCTGCCATGACACTCGAGCAATTCCTGTTCTATCTTGCGGCAACGATAGCAGTGGTCTCAACTATCCTGGCGCTCACCCGATATAATGCAACCCATGCCCTGATCTACCTGATTATATCGCTGTTGTCGTCAGCGATTATTTTCTACCTGCTGGGAGCGCCATTCGCCGCTGTGCTGGAAGTCGTCATTTACGCCGGCGCCATCATGGTTTTATTTGTATTTGTGGTGATGATGCTGAATCTGGGCGCCACGGGCATCGAGCAGGAAATGGTATGGCAAAAACCCCG
>JAPOOX010000340.1 GCA_026713185.1 Gammaproteobacteria bacterium | reverse complement strand
GTGTGGGTTGATCGAAATTGCGGCGAATTGGGAATCGAATTCAGACCCCGGCCAAACGCGACAGTCACCGGTGCTTATCCAATGTGTTTGAATTCAGAATAGGGTTGTTGGTTGGTCACCCTGATCTGTAAGAGGTGGGCGGTTCTGTGTATCACCCGGCTGATCCAGGCCCACATGCTGCAGTATTTTCTGAATGACGTCAGGGACTTCAATAGATGCTATGATCGGTACAGGCCCACCACACATTTCACACTTCTCCATATCTATGTCAAACACGCCCTTGAGCCGCTACGCCCAAGTCGGCGCACAAGCTTGGGTCAATAGCTTCGAGTGTTCTGCGATGAGCTACGACAGGACGACCAGTTTTCGTAGCATGCTACTCATTGAAAATTATAGTGGACCCAATAACTGGAACAGTTGTAACAGTACAATAAGCTGATTGCCATGGAAAAAACAACAGAAGGAAACCATGTCCAAGCAACCCAGAAGTTATCATAGAGGGTCACATGGCAATGTGTGTAGGGGTCCCCGTTTGATTGTGAATCGCAAAGTCGCGCAACCTGGGTGATATTTTGTATCCATGCTGGATGACAAACCGATGAAGTGTAGGTCGAAAGTGATCTTCCCCCGGAATTCTTAACTTGATGTCCAGAATTTCGGGGGAAGATCAATACCTTGGATTAGCGTAAGGTCATAACCAGTTCTCAACAGACAGACCTGGGACCCGTTGAAAATGCTTGATATTGCCAGAGACCACAGTCAGTCCTCTAACCAGGGCTATCGAGGCTATTCTGATATCAGCATCGCCAATTGGAGTCCCCTGCCCCTCAAGCGTCGCTCGGACTTCGCCGTATCGTATGGCTGCATTGGAGTCGAAAGAAAGCACTGGAAGATTCGTCGTGACTATCAGTTGAATTTTCTCAAATAATTTTACAGACCCCTTCTTCCGTGCACCAAAAGTCAATTCTCCCAACGTGATACTGGATGTGAACTGGTTGCTGGCAGGAACTGATTGGATCTTTGCCTGTAACCCAATTGAAGGATTTAACTTCATGAGGTTGCTTAGTATGTCGGTATCCAATAAATACTTCAGTTTCCCATCTCCACTGGGCGACCCTTGTCAATGCGCCGTGCCTCGTAGATTTCATCCATCAGATTGTCCACAACCTGATCATCGAGATCGCCCCACGCACCCTTTAGCGCCAGCGCTCCCTGGGGATGCATCCACGCCCCAGCCAAGGCACTGCTATTGTCCGGCTCCAGATTCTGGGCCTCTGTCTGCACATATGTCATCAAGCTGGGGATACCTGGGTGCCAAACAGACCCTTCTGAACCCTGCCATATGTAGTCCAACTTCCTCAATTCCCGGACGGTCTCCAGTACAATATCAGGTGGATTAACCCCAACGTGTTTCCCAGCCACCGTGTCGTGTAGTTCGATGTCTGATATTGCCTCTCGGCCTTCAAATGCCTGGGCTATCGACAAAGCCACTGGCACCATATGTTGCTGTTTCAACTCCTCGTAATACTCTTGGTATAACATACCTTTTTTGTAGTCAAACGCGCCCCTTGTCTTATCCAGTAATGCCTGGTCAATCTGGTCGCATTTGGCCTCCTTGGCTGCGTCCCATAAAATCGACCCCCAAAGCTGGATGAAATACGGGTAGCATTGGCTCGCGGTGACCACCTGTGTCAATACATCCGGGTCAATCGATATACCTTCGTTGTGCAGGGGCGTGGAAATGGCATCAGTGGCTGCCGACTCAGTAAGCCTACCCATTGGTATTTTATTAGTCCGAATCCAGAATGTTGCCTTCATGGGAAGCAAACAATCCCTAAGCCCGGGGGTGCCTGCAAGCACCAGCAGGAAGGGCGCTTTCTTGCGTACGTCCTGACTGACATTAAGCAGTTCCCGGCCCCATTTGGCAGGCATGGTGTGGGCCTCGTCAACCAGAAGCACCAGAGGTTTTTTATTTGCTAAATCTATCAGAAAGCTGACCAGGGATCGTGCCTGGGATGACTGTACTACAGTGCGCTTTACAAGCGCTTTGAGGAGACTAATACCCAGCGAACTTGATCTTTCTGTCGTCACCTGGGCCTGAGGAGTGTCCAGCGCCTCCATCAGCTGATCTTTTAATGCCATTGTGTCTGAAGGCACTATAGGGAGCACCCTGCACTTGTGTTCTTCAATACAATACTCTTCCAACCATTGCAGTAACACCGTCTTCCCGATGCCGCGTGGCCCGTACAGCAAAACATCGCTCGGTACCCCACTAGGCAGATCCAGCTTTACCAGCAGCTTTTTGATGTCATTTTGTGCTGCGTCACGTCCGGCCAGGAGCGGCGGCATTTGGCCACTGCCCGGTTGGAATGGGTTTATATCCATATTGTCTTTGCTCACAACGCGATTTATTCCCTTCCATTTTAACACATAACCTGCGTTGACTTGGTGTTCGCGGGTTGCATTTACCTGATGGGAACCGCTTACATTGAATCGATGCAGAACCCGGCATACCCTTCGGAACTTCTGCAGCGCATCATTACTGTGTCCATAGAAACCATGAAAGTGGTCCGGGGTTTGCCGCCGTTACGTGTCTGAAGTGTGGGTTTGGTTAGCTGCCTGAGATCCAATGCAGGGGTTGTTGTTGAGCGGGAGGCACAAAAGCATCAGGTCGTGAACGCTCCCGCAGCTAATAATCGCTTGCTAAATATACTTCTTAACTCGGTGTCCAGAATTTCGGGGGAAGATCAGTTCACTTCAGAATTGGGTCAGTTTGAGCTGTCCCGGGTTTGACGGACATCAAAATAGGAGGGGGAATTGTCAGAAAAACTAAAACATAAAGTTCAAAACCCTTTAAAATTAAATTGCTGGCTACCATATTACTTACTATCCTGTGCTTGATTTATCAAGACAAGTCATAATAGTGTTGTTACCTATAGTTCGAGATCAGGAAAATGAAGACTCAAATAGCTAGATTTGATATGCACTACGAAGTGGTCTTCTCTCGTCCAGCCTTCAGCCATCTTGCATCGTTTTCACAGATCATAGAACCAATATACGACGCATTTAGCGCAGATTTTCCGATTCCTTCAGACGCGATAAAATTAGAAGATGGAAACACTATCGCAACTGCTGGAGTCACTCTCACCCTGTTTTCCGGGCTCAGTGTGTTTGAAGCGAGACTAGATGGATACAAAGCAGACATTCTTAACCTCCGAACAACGGAAGATTTTGACCAAGCAAAGCGGCACACCACGTTCTTTGAATCCGCTATACTTGGATTCTTGACTGATGGAATCCCCAAACGTTGGAGACTCGTCACTCCCTATTGGTTAACGGTCGAGGAAGGTATGGACGCGGTTGGACACCTCATTAGGCGTTTGACCTGGCTTCCTGAGTCTCACGATCCATTTGAAATAAGTTCGAACAAGGTAGATTCACAAGTCAGGTTCGACTGTTCTAATACTGAAGACCAATGGACCGCCAGGATTACTGTGGACAAGTCGGCGATACCGAATGCGCATTTATTCTTAGAGATTTCTAGTCAGTATGAAACGGATTCCCATTTCAACAATTTTGACAAACGTACCGAGCATCTTTCCATGGTAACAAAGTCTGTTATCGACAAACTGGGTTTGGTGGTAGAGTAACAAGGTTCAATGTTTAATAATCCATTAAACAATCGGTTGGTGTCACCTGCAGTACGACATACATCATCCGACGACCGACGACAATCGCGGATTGTCCGACATCATGATTCTTCTGTAAAAATTAACACGGACCGATATTTAGAAAACAATCGCCTTGTTCCGCCTTGGCCGATACGAGGGAGTTTCCAGTACAGCAATGATTACAGTGGAATTGGTGTACCAACACAAATGCCCAACAGCCAAATCAATTCCGATGAAGTTGGGAGCCAGCATGACTCGCTCATTCTAAATTCTCTCGCGCAGGCTCAGGCTAGACGTTTCTCCGAGGAGACCTTGCATCTTTCTAATCTTGGATTAGCTGATTCGGTAGATTCCTTTGCGACATGGTTGCAAGCATCGTTAGAAGAGTTGGAGGAGTGTCCCAATCAAGCATCTGAAGAAGGATTAGAGCAACCTTCGAAAGTTGGACTGTCGAAGGCTAAGAAGTTCTTAGAAAATCTCTCTGCTTACGTAACGGAGCGGCCGGACATATATCCGATGGACGAGGGTAGCATAGCAATTGATTTTCGGGGTTCTGAAAAGATGAGCGGAGTTTTGTTCCTGGTAGAGAAAGATGGTTCTGGAGCGCTTTTCCACCGGACTAAAACCTCTAAAGGTCGCCTTCGGGTTGATGATGCAGATGATTTGATCCAGGAGGGTGGTCTTTCAGAACTCAAGAGGGTTGGAATTCGTTAGTGAAGAAAAGGTTGGATAAGGAAGCAACGAATTCCGTAGTAAAAGGGGAAAGACTTGGAAGGGAAGAGAGTTCCGAAACCAATGCCAGGAAATCTTTTCGCAGACTGAATGTAGGTAATGCATGGGCTCCGGTCTCAAAATTTAAACCACCCAAAAACAGCAATGAAATCTCAGTTAACCGAATGGATTTGGCACGCATAAACACATTGGCAGAATTGGGTAAGCGGAATGCAGCTTCACTCGGGAATTTGTTTTGGGGTTGGTATATCCTAACCAAGGATGCGGTAGAGGAGGTTGGCTGTAGTGTAATGCAGTCCCCCTTAGATGAAAATCCTTATCATGCAGATATTATAATTCCCGTATCACTAGATGCCGAAGAAAGACGAGATGACGTTATCGCTTACGCAAGAGATTTGGCATATCACGCAAATTTCCTCCCTTGGGGTGAGTGGACCAATGGGTAGTGTCTCAGTTTGAAAAAGGCTATGAGTTGGGCGATCCGGAAACGGCGAGAAGTAATCGCTACAAGCATATTGCCGGTGATAATGATGGCCTGGACCGATTGTTCGTAGATCTGTTCGTTGAAGGGTAATCACTTTGCCAGCGCTCTTCTGTCACCTGATTTCAAACCTGAAATCAGAGACTCCTTATCCAATTTTATTAACCATTAATCCCTGATAGCCAACTCAATGATCCGGAGCACTTTCTCCGTAGCCTTGGGAATGGGCGTACCTGGACCAAAGATGCCCTGTACGCCGGACTTCTCGAGAAAGGCATAATCCTTTTTCGGGATCACTCCACCCACGATAACGATAATGTCATCAGCACCGGCTTTCCCCAGTTCTTCAACAAGCAGTGGTATCAGGGTTTTGTGCCCGGCAGCCTGGGAAGACACTCCGATGACATGAACATCATTTTCGACTGCCCGTCGGGCAACCTCTGCAGGCGTGGAGAACATGGGAGACAAAACAATCTCGAAACCGGCATCCCCAAAGGCTGTGGCTATCACCTTGGACCCACGGTCATGGCCATCCTGTCCCATCTTGCAAACAAGCATACGGGGGCGTCGACCATTGCGCTCTTCAAATTCCTGTACCTGCCTGATGATGGATTGCCATCCACCGTCATCCTGATAAAGGCTGCCATATACTCCTGATATGGTTCTTGTGTCTGCCTCAAAACGGGAATACACCTGCTCCATTGCCTGCGAAACTTCGCCAACGGTCGCACGTGCACGCATGGCCTCTATCGATAATGCCAGCAGGTTAGAGTCACCGGCAGCCGCCTGTCGAATCCTGTACAGCACATCTTCCACTCTGCTTTGGTTACGCTGACCCTTTATCTCCTGTAAACGGGACAATTGTCTGGCCCGCACCGTGGAATTATCAATTTCCAGAATATCAACGCTGTCTTCCTGATCCGTTTGATATTTATTGACACCAACAATCACATTAACACCCTGATCGATCATAGCCTGTTTCCTGGCTGCCGCCTCTTCTATACGAAGTTTCGGCAATCCGGTTTCAATGGCCTTTGCCATTCCACCGTGGGATTCGACCTCTTCGATCAATTGCCAGGCTTTGTCAGCGATGTTTGCAGTCAGTGATTCCATCATGTAGGACCCTCCCCAGGGATCTATCACATTGGTAATCCCTGTCTCTTCCTGCAGGATGAGTTGTGTATTTCTGGCGATGCGCGCTGCGGATTCAGAAGGTAACGCAATTGCCTCATCCAGGGCATTGGTATGCAAAGACTGGGTGCCGCCAAATACCGCAGCCATGGCTTCAACGGTTGTCCTGATGACATTATTCAGGGGATCCTGCTCGGTCAGAGACCATCCGGATGTCTGGCTATGTGTTCGCAGCATCCTGGACCGTGGGTTTTTTGGATTAAACTCATCCATGATTCGCGACCACAATAGCCTCGCCGCCCTCATCTTGGCGATTTCCATGTAAAAGTTCATGCCAACACCCCAGAAGAAAGACAATCTCGGGGCAAAATCATCGATCTTCAGACCCGCGGCAATCGCCGTACGAATGTACTCCTTGCCATCTGCCAGGGTGTAGGCCAGTTCCAAGGCAGCATCGGCGCCTGCCTCCTGCATGTGATAGCCGGATATGGAAATGGTATTGAACCGTGGCATGTGCTTAGTGCAATAAGCAATAATATCGCCGATGATGCGCATTGACGGTGCTGGTGGATAGATATAAGTGTTGCGTACCAGGAATTCTTTAAGAATATCGTTCTGTATGGTGCCGGCAAGATCAGACTGTGCAACGCCCTGCTCCTCCGCGGCAACAATGTAACCAGCCAGAACGGGTAGAACTGCGCCGTTCATGGTCATCGACACAGAAATCCTGTCCAATGGGATACCGTCAAACAGTATCTTCATGTCCTCCACGGAATCGACGGCAACCCCGGCTTTACCAACGTCGTGGGTGACCCGATCATGGTCCGAGTCATATCCACGATGGGTCGCGAGATCAAATGCCACGGAAATGCCCTGCCCGCCTTCCGCCAGTAGCTGACGATAAAAAGCATTGGATTCTTCAGCAGTCGAAAAACCCGCATATTGCCGGATTGTCCAGGGTCGACCGGCATACATTGTCGCCTGGGGGCCGCGAATATAGGGTTCCAGTCCCGGCATGGTATTGGTATTTTCGAGTCCCGCCAAATCCGCAGCAGTGTACAAGGCCTTCAGGTCAATACCTTCCGCAGTGGTGACCGTAAGACTATCAACTGATTTGCCTTTCAGTTGTTTTTCCGCCTCGGCCCGCCAGTTCTCCAGGGAGGACGAAGGTGTCTTTTCATCACTCATGAGTGATCACCGGGTTCATTCAGCTCTATCAAAACACCATCACAGGACTTTGGATGAATAAAGATCACACGCATATTGTGTGCTCCCGGGGTTGGCTCTTCAGACAAAAACCGGTAACCCTTTGACTTCAGCCGTGCTACGTCAGCATCCAGATCATTACTGCGAAAGCAAAGATGATGTATGCCTGGACCATGTTTCTCCAGATATCGAACCAGTGGGCCCTGCCCTTCCAGCGGATGGACCAGTTCAATACTGGATCCGTCAATCGGAAAAAATGCAGTCGTGGTTTGCGCCTCAACCACGTCTTGCGTACCTTCGAAATTCAACCCGAAATCTTCCAGAAACCGATTGATGGCGCGTTTCAGGTCCGGCACCGCAATGGCAATGTGATCCAGTGACGTAATCATGATTTAATTCCCGGGTTCTGCTGATACCCCATGAAATCAAAAAATTCAGTCGTGACAGTCCTTATTCTGTCCGCACTGTCTGATTCCGATTCCTGAGTCATTTCAACATCCGGTGTAACCTTGAAAACCACCTGACCCTGTTTAACGATGGTTGCATCCATGTTGATCAACACCTTGTCGATCGTTCCGGAAAACGGCGCCAGAACCTTATTGAACATTTTCATCACCTCGATGATGAACAGCGGTTCCCCCGTTTCAAAATGATCTCCCTCCTGCACAAACGATTGCCGGTCAGTAGCCTCACGAGAGTAAAACATGCCGCCAACGGGTGCAGTAATCTCATCCCCGGAAGTCACTGGTGGAGGCGACAACGCCCTCATGCTTTCCTGCCTGAGCAACTCTTCTGTGAACCGGTCTGGTATGGAAATTGAAAGATCAGATAATACGGACAAGTCAAAAAAACCGGTTTGCATACCGATATAGGGCAGTATTGTCAGAATTTCCAGACCCAATTGAAATCCCTTATGAGCAGCCCTGACCTCCTCAGCCCGGGAGCCGAATATGTCAGCTTCACCGCCAAGGCAGGCTTGCACTTCGATCCAGTCATCATTGCCTGTTTTCTGTTGCACTGTCTGTTGCATTGTCTGTTGCACACCTTCATAGAAATCCAATGCCTCCTGCAACAGGACCTGATCGTGGTCCCAGATGACATATAACGCGGGGCTTCCATTACCAGCTTCCATATTCAGATAGTGATAGAGATCACTCAGTACTTGTACGGGATTCGACATCCAGATGATGCCACCCTCTGTAAATCTGAATCGATGTCTGTTCAAAGACAACCAGCCAGCCAGAAAATGGGGTTCAGCAAACAGAATATTGATAACGCGAAGTAGCAGCGTTGCCTTTCGGCTCATGATTTCGCTGATAGCCGCTGCTGTTTCCCGGTCATCGGTCTGAGCAATGTGTACCTGTTCAATAGCGGCATATGTCCTTGCGATATCAAGGTTATCCGCCATTGCCTTCAACTGCCCTGTTGCAGTCAGAAACGCTGAAACAAAATCCGTTGTCGGCCTTGCCTGCACATTTTGTCCGAGCAGCCAACTCAGCAGACCATATTGAAACTGTAGATTTGTCCTGAGATTGTCCCCTGAGATTCGGGTACAGCGAAGAATTTCTGCCATGGATTCCAGTGATGCCATCCTGCTTTCACCGGTACTCAGCAATAATGCTATGTTGGCATCATAAGCACCCGCCAGGTGATACTTCATGAAGACATCCGTATCTGGATTATGCAGGCAAATCCCCTGTTCATCACGAATTTCTCCAGGCAGGACAGGGGACCATTGACTGATAATTCCACCGGCATGCGGTTTTAAAGCCTGGTCAGTTGCGTTCAACCTGACCTCCAGGGAGGCCTTTTCACGACATACACGTTCCGGTTCCGGAAGTCGCTTGCCATGCACCGCCAACAGAACCATCAATTCGACAATGGAATTTACCGTAAAGTAATCTTCCACATCATCGGGATTGGTAAACCGCAGTGCGTAGCACAATTCCGTAACCCTGTGCTCAACCTGGACCCGGGTATTCATCTCCATAAAGTAGTGGTGATCTCCATCCACGATACATTCAAAGGTGGAAACCGAATCAAGCCCGACGGCGGCGCCAAAACGCGCCGCTTCCAATTCCATACTTTCAAGAATCCCGAGGTCAGTCACCAAAGCTGCCCTGGTCTCTGGACATTCAGCCTGAGCTATGGCCATTGAGAGTTCTTCCCGGGTTACGGAAATCTCCTGCAGTTTCTGTTCGTTCATCTGCAGGCTGCAATCCCTGCCCCCCAATGTGATACACCAGTCTCCATTACCCACGACCTGTATTTCCTGGTGCCGTATTTTTTCCATATTG
>JAPOOX010000244.1 GCA_026713185.1 Gammaproteobacteria bacterium | reverse complement strand
TGTCAAACCAAAGTTAAAATGTCCCCTTTTGGTCTGTCCTCTGTCCGTGTACATCACTGGTCCGAACAGCGCGGGGAGTGCTGCCCCTGGCATTGGACGAAGGGGGTCAACAGGAGCGCGACCTCGCAGCAAAATATCGTGCTTGGGCCGAACATCTGCGTTTCGATTTTCCTTATGTCGGCGAGATCCTTGACATCATTGCGGTCTTCTATGAACGTGAGGCCAGTATGCAGGATTTGGAATCGAAGGTCACGAAGAGGCTTCGAAGGTAGGAACCCCAACCATGGCAAGGTTGTCCTGATATCGACGACAATGGGTTTTAAAGGGTATGTCGCGACCAGGGCTTGTTCGCCGACTAATTTGGCAACGCCTGATAGCTGAAGTGGCCCTTGCACCGCAAATGGCGTTGAGATTATCTAAAGTATAAAGCCGATCTGCGGAGAGTTGGCTCGCCATGCAAGATTATTTCAATATTTGGAAGGCGCGCAAAGTTGTTGATTTACTCAGCGCAATGAAAAAGTAAATATATAAGTTGACCTAAAATGATTATAAGTATATAAGTATGTTTACTACTATATTTTAAAAGTAAATATAAGCATTGACCATGAGCATAGAAAAAATTGTCGCTAAACAGTACAGAGATAAAGTAAACCAGGTAGTTAAGCAGTTTGGTGGCTTTCCCATGCTGCCACCGGAAGGGTGGATTCGTACTGCTCGGAAAGCACTCGGTATGTCTGGACCGCAGCTTGCCAAAAGGCTGGGGGTTACCAAGGCAAGAATCTCAAAAGCCGAATTTGATGAGCTTTCTGGGAGTGTCACCTTAAAAAGTATGCAGGCCATGGCTGAAGCCATGGGATGTCGGTTTGTATATGCGGTTTTTCCCGCGCAGGAAGTCGAAAAAGTAATCAAAAAGCGAGCGTTAGAAAAGGCACGGGCTCAAGTCAAGGCAGCTTCGACCCATATGGCGCTGGAGGCGCAATCATTGAGTGATGAGCAGCTTGCATTTGAGGTGAAACGTATCGCAACGGATATCGTTGAGAAGATGCCGTCCGATTTGTGGAGTGGTGAATAAGCATGGACATGGATTACCTTGACGGCGCAACGCCCCTTGATCCTGACGAGATGGAGGGCTTGCGTTTTAAGCATATATCCACGAGAGGCGAACTCGACCAACTGGAGCAGGCTGGTATTACCGAAGGAATGAAGTGGTTAGACAAACAAAAGAACCCTGATGTTTTAACAGAGGGATTTGTTTGTGACCTCCACAAACGGCTATTTGGTGATGTGTGGAAGTGGGCAGGGAGCTTTCGTAAAACGGAAAAGAATATCGGTATCGATCCTTATAGAATAGCGGCACAATTGCGTCAGCTATTGGATGATGTGAGTTATTGGGTTAAGAATGACACATATCCACCCAGGGAATTGGCTGCGAGGTTTCATCATAAATTGGTATATATTCACCCTTTCCAGAATGGGAATGGCAGGCATGCACGGATCATGGCGGATGCAGTGTTGATCAGGTTGTTGGATGAGCCTGCTATAGACTGGGCAGGTGGCTACAAATTGGAAAGGATGAATGAACGCCGTGATAAATATATTGCTGCGCTTCGAGCTGCCGATGGACATGATTACAGCGAATTGCTGAAATTTGTTGGTGCTCGCAGGTAATGCATCCAAACTGGTCAGCATCAAGGGTGGCGGCACAGAAGCACGTGAAACAATCTCTGCATTCATGGAAAAGAGACAGCCAGTGTTTCATGAATAGCTCTGGCGCCTGACTCTGACCCCAAATCGCTTGAGATCAGGTAAATTCGTAATCATTGGGATCAGCGGATTTTGACTGTTCCCAGAATTCCCACAAGGAGAACGGCCAATTCTGCGTCACACGACCCGATGCATTTTTATACCAGCTGTTAACGGTCTCTGTTCCCCAGGCCATGGCGAGATTTCCCGCATCAATACGTTCGTTGTATGCATCGTGTACCGCTTGCCTGGGTTCCATCGTCCTGTGTCGGCCGGCCAGAAGAACGGCCAGACAGCCAAGGATATAGCGCATTTCGCATTCGGAAAAAAATATGATGCTGCCGTTCACCACGATGTTGGTATTGGGACCGTACATTATAAAAAAGTTAGGGTACATTGGAACGGTTACACCACGATATGCCCTTGGATCATCCTCCCAGTGAGATCTGAGGTCGACACCACCCCGGCCGACAATCTCCATGGGCCAGAGGAACTTTGTGGCATGAAAACCGGTCCCGAAGATCAGTACATCGGCTTCTATGGTCTGCCCACTCTCTGTTTCGACGCCGTGCTCAGTCACTCTTTTTATTGGGTCTGTAATGATGTTGACGTTGTCCCGTTTAAGCGCGTTATACCAGGCGCCATTGTCGATCAGCATGCGTTTGGCCGCTGGGGGGTAGTCCGGTATCACCTTGGCAAACAGTTCCGGATCTGCACCGACAATACTCTTTGCGTTGGCCTGCAGTAACTGTCTGATGATGTCATTCTCTTTCGAGACGGCTCTGGAATCATTCCAGGACGGGTCACGTATCGCAGCTTTCATCATGCCCTCAGATGTGTGCCAGAATACAAAAAAGCGATACCAGTGAGCGTAATAGGGCAGATTTTTGAGCAGCCAGTGTTTACCCTCCGGAATGAAGGCTTGATATTCCGGCTTCGGAAAGACCCAGGGAGCGGTACGCTGAAAGACATTGACCTCCGCTGCATCGGAAGCAATACGGGGTACAAACTGGAATGCACTGGGACCGGTTCCTACAACAACTATCTTCTTCCCCGTCAAATTGTGATCGTGTTCCCAGTATCCCGAGTGGAAAACAGGCCCGGCAAAAGTCGACAGGCCTGTTATATCAGGAATCATGGGTCTGTTGAGCTGGCCGACCGCGGCGATCACGGCATTAACGAACAGAACCTCGCGACCGTCTGGCGTTTCAATGGTGACTTCCCACAGAGCAGTATCCTCATCGAATCGGGCACGTTTCACTTCCGTATTAAAACGGATGCTGTCCATGATCCCGTTGTCTTCCGCCACTTGCTTGAAATAATCCAATAACACGGGCTGCTCCGAGAAATATTGCGGCCAATCCTTTGGCGCAAACGAATAGCTGTAAGCATGATTGGGGCTATCCACCCGGCAACCGGGGTAGGTATTTTCAAACCAGGTACCTCCCACCTCGGGATTTTTTTCCACCACCGTGTAAGTAAACCCGGCCTCTTTCAGTTTGATGGCTGCGAGGATGCCAGACATGCCGGCGCCGATCACCAGTACAGAAAAATTCTCTCGCTGTGATGCCTCCACAAGCTCGATGGCAGGTTGTGAAAACGCCGATTCTCCCTGCAATGACAATTCTGATTGAAGAAAGTCAATGTAGTCATTTTCAAGCTCGTGTCCCGAGATGAAGTTCATCATCTCCTGCACGGTTGCTTCGTCAGGGATGCCGGGCAGTTGACTGCCGCTATCGCGAAACTCGCGAATAACATCAAACGCCAGGTCTCTTATTTCCTGTTGCTGTTCCGGTGGGATTCCTGCCCCCTGTAGATCAGTGAATGCATTCTCCATTGGTCTGATATCACCGCGAATAATGTCTGCATTGCCCGTGAGATGTACCAGTGCCGTCATCAGTGCAGGGATGTTTGCTTCATTCAACGCGTCACGCAGTGTTTCATCGCCGGCATCAATTGGTCGCCATGCTTGTTGTTCCGGCATGTCAGTCGTCTCCGGGAGTCGTGCCACTTCGGCGACCACTGATCAGGTAGTCGAATTCGGTATTGGCATCCGGACCGCTGGTCAATGCACCCCTGAAAGTGTCTCCTGTCACCTTGAGCCAACTCATCATGGAGACTGTTGATTTCTCGCCCGGTTTCTTGCCCCACTGTGACTGCGCTTCAGGTGGTATGTATTCATAACTCAAAATACCATCCTCATAGTTGATCGCCGTGACTTTGATCTCACCGTGCGCTTTATCAATTATGGTTGCGCTAAGCACATCGTTTTGTTCAGAAACCGTCAACTGATGATTTACAACTACACCACCAGCGTTGATTACGACATCCCACTCGCCCACGACTGCATCAAGGTCTGCTGCTTCGCCGGCACCCACCACGCCGGGATAGTCACGCCAGATCCAGCGCAGGGTGTCGGGAAATATTGCGCCGCCGTGTTCCAGAGAGTGTCCGCCAGTTCCCATCTCGAATCGATAGTCGTACCGGGCAAACATCAGCGCAGACTCCATGCTGAGGTTCGAGAGGGTCCAGTTTCCCTGGATGAGGTTGAGGTCGTTTTCACCATCCTGGAGAAAGAC
>JAPOOX010000329.1 GCA_026713185.1 Gammaproteobacteria bacterium | reverse complement strand
CCCGGCTAGCGCAGCGAAAATCGTGACGGTTGTGTTTGAGTGCGAATAAAACTGGTGGCGTTCGAAGCGGTATCTGCTGTTATCGCTGGCACTGAAAGAATCAACACCATCGACGGTAGCACCGAGGCGCACGGGACCACGGATAAAGGCAGAGAGCGTGTAGTTGGTTTGCGCGTCGATGCTTAACGTCTGGGCAATTCGTCCTGCAGCATCTATCCTTGCAGATGCGCCGCGAGCGAAAACCTCATCAGCATTGTTGGTTACTGCCGCCGAACCGGAGAGATTCCAACCTGTGGCGCCATTATCAAAACCACTGTTTATAATCGGATAACGAATGACGTGACCCCTGGATTCTGGCGGTACGTAGCGCTTTGGTCCTACATCGCGTCGATCAAGGACTCCGGTAGTCGTTGGGGCCGCAGAAATCTCATCTGCTCCGCTCAGCGTCTCGGCAGTCCGCGCCTGGCCATCCATGTCTTCCTCAACAGGCGCAAAGTTACCCGTCATAACGGTGGCAGCGGGAATGTTGCCTGAACCGTTAGAGGTTGGACGTTGAAGACCGTCGAATCCCTGCTGCAGCGCGGGATCAAGCAAGGTAAATCCGGCAGCTGATGACAGGCTGGTGCTGTCGGAAAATTCGGCAGCATCCACATAGTTGCCGGCGTAAACCGAATCCATGGGTAGCCCGTCGTCGCCATTGGTGATGAGAGGTCCAATTGCATTGTCGACAACGTTGTTGACAAAAAATAACCTGGTCGGACTGCGACTCGAGCGCCCGGCGTGGAAGTTGAGACTGTTCGCACTGTCCACAATCGTATTGTGTGCAATCAACACATTCTCAACGTCCTGATACCCGTTAGTCGTTGAACCATTGCCCGTGTGAACGGCGATGCCCCCGTGGAAATTAGTCGTGAGGTAGCGCACGCCTTCCACGTAATTGTTGATGACCCGATGGCCGTCATCGATGATTCTGATGCCTCCTGCGAAAGGGTGTCCATCGCCGATGATAAAATTGTTTGCAACGACAGCCGATGAACCGTGTCGCAAGGTAATCGACCCGAAGCTGTCGCGTACGGTGTTGTTTGAAATACGATTGTTGCCGGCCTTGTTGGAGATAACTTCGGCTTCACCGTCAATGCGTTCGAAGTAGTTGTTTTCATAGACTGAAAACGAGTCGTATGCGTGCGAATCACTGGTTCCTGTACGAATCGCCTCGTATTCATTATCGCTGCCGTGGGCATAGGCTTTGCCATCAGCAGGCGGACGGTCGCCAAAGTAATTGTAGTCTACTTGTGCATAGTCGATTTCTGTGCTGGCAGGGTCTGAATCGTCTGCCTGCCTGTTGATGATCAACAGCGCGCCTTGATTTGCCTTGCCCGCAAACCAGTTGTGATCGACTCGGTTGTTATGGCCATAGATGTTTACCCACTTGCCGCTATCACTCTCCACTGTGCCCAGATCAACGATGGATATTTCTGAGATCCGGCAATAGTGACAGAAAACTCTGGTGCTGGTTCGGGTCTGGATCAGGTCATTGTGTTCACTTTCGCCCTCAAGGAATACCAGCCCTTGCAGCACAACGAATTCTCCAGCCATTCGCACGTTACTGGTACCAGAGATGATTGCCGCACCTGGATTTTCTGCTGTGACCACAATGGGATTGGACAGGGAGCCGAATCCACCAAAGACCAGGTCCAGGTCGCCGGAATAGTTGCCATCCGCCAGACAAACGGTGGCGCCTGATTGCATATCGTTGGAAACGGCCGCTTCGAGCTCAGACAGCGAGGTCACGACCGTGGAGCAGTTGATCGGAAGGACGGAATCGTCACTTCCCCAGCCTGTATCTGCAACCGCAACAGTTGGGGCCGAGACCAGACTCTCCGAAAAGTTGTCGTGGTCTGTGTAGGTTACCGTGACGGTGAGGGTAGATCCCACGTCCGATTGGGTCGGTACATAAGTTGCACTCGTTGCATCGGGAATGTCCTGGCCGTCAGCAGCCCACTGATATGACACTTCTGACAGTGTGAGACCATTCTCGTCCTCGACGGTTGCTGTGAGGGTCTCACCCACCACTGGGTTACCGTCAATCACTACGGTTCCAGCGACATTTGACGGAGGGTTGACAATACTCGGAGGGCTCCCGTTGCCACCTGATCCACCACAACCTGCCAGGACAGAAATCATCATCGCCAGTTGAAGTCCGTTAGTCAGAGATTTCACGGTACCTCAACCAAAAAGGACTGGACGGGTCTTGAACCGGCAATGAAGCCAAATATTGATCTGCTGGGTTCGGTGGTCGGAGTATTCCATCCATGAACCACTCAATTTACATCTTGATCCTTACACCGAGAAATAATCGAGGACCATAAGAGAGTGCCTGTAGAATATTGCCTTCAACTGCACGATAGTCTATACGTGGTTCATCCAGAATGTTCTTGGCTTCCAGGCTCAAGTCGACATTATCGAACAGCTTGTAACGTACTCGAAGATCCAGCGTATCATTGTCTGCTGTGTATCGAATTCGGCCTTGAGTGTCTCGAGTGTACAGCTGAAAGTACTGGGATCTCGTTTTGTAGATCACCTGGACGTTCCATTTTTTGCTGTTCCAATACAATTGAGTCGATGACACATGTTTGGATAAACCAAAGAGGTTGGCGGGTGAAAGAATACCGATTAACTGAGTTTCACTGATACTCCCGGTATCCTGATCAACCGTCACTGCCACAGCATCCCCACCATGCTGGTCTTCATACTCGAATTCTGAATCGGCATAGTTGTAGCTGAGCTTTCCGCCAAACCCGCTCCAAAACCCTGGCAAGTAATCAAACGCGTGTGCCAACGAGAGTTCGAAGCCCTTGAGCGTACTGTCGTTATCGCTCGTTTGGGTAGTTTCAACCAGTCCTTCGACCTGGGCGCCATCGAGATCGAATGTTTCGAGTTGGGCAACGGTCTCAAATGCGCCATTGAACTTCTTCCAGTAGAACAGACCGGCAACCATGGTATCTTCGTTTGGATACCACTCCAGACCCAGATCAACGTTGGTCGACAGGATTGGTTTCAAGTAAGGGTTGCCGGTTGCGCTAATGCCATTGATTGCTTCAGACAGCGAAGAGTATGCGTTTGCAATATCATTATCCTGGACCGAACGGCCGTTACCATGAGCGTTAGGGTCTGGACGTGACAACCCTCTGAAAATTCCGCCTCGCAGGAGCAAATCTTCCTTCAGGTCTGCAATAACTGTCAGGCTGGGCAGGATCTCGCTATAGTCGCTTTTTTGCGTATCGGTTTCGAATCCACTATCAGTGGAACCTTCTGTAACAACAAAGCCTTCATCAAACTGTTCTACCGTAATTGGGCCTCGGTAGCCCACAGATGTGATATCGGTATTGACAACCCGAGCGCCAAAATTACCTCTTATCGGATAACCGCTGATCTCTGTTTCAAAGTCCGCTTGAACATATAACGAGAGTGTATCTTCCGTTACATCGTTAGTCCCGGAAGTAATGCCATTTTGGAATTGTATACCGGACAGACCACCATAGTTTGCTAACCAGGCGTTGGCAGCGCATTCAAAGTTAAAAGTGGCAAACTTGCTAACTGCGGTTCCGCTGATTGCGTTAGTGATGAGCTCCTCGTCCCTGACATTTGACAGGAAACCTGATTCCGGGAAGCGCTGGTCAGCACAGGCCAGCACGTTGGCTAGAACAGAATCCGTAAGATCATTGTCTGCGCCGCCATTCGGCGTTACCAGATCCTCGTCCTCAAACAGGCTTTCACCAGGAGCATTTCTCAGTCCTCCCCGTGAGAAATACTCCATGGTAGAGAATCGCACACCAGCTTTCACGGTGTGTATCATACCCAGTTCCTTTGTCCAGGCCAGGTCGGCGCGAAAAGCATCCAGCGTATTGTCACGAATAATCTGACGTGCCCGGACTCGACCACGGTTCCTTGCATTGAAGTAGCTCGGGTCAGTGACTTCAAAGCTGTTGCCGCCATCATCAAGAATAGTGGCAATTGCAGCCCCTGGTCCCTGGTTTACATCCAGTTGAACAGTGAAATCATCGCTGTTACCGCCGACAATATTGTTGTCGGATGCTCCCAATCGAAGCTCTACATCAGTCTCGGTTCGAATCGTATCCGAAGTCGCGTAGTCAAGGCTCAACTTCAGATCATCAGTCAGGTAGTAGTTAACATTGATACCGTACCCGTCATATTCTTCAAGCCGCTGAAAATCAGTTGTATATGAATATATCTGAGTTTCAGAAACTGAAGAAAAGACCAACCCGGTCGCCGGATTGGAGGTCAGTGCGGAAAGATCTTCCTGTGTGGTTCCGAATTGCAGATCCTTGCGAAGTTCCCTTTGATCACGTTTGGAGTATTGGTAATCGATAGTAACATCCAGGCGGTCATTGGGTTGAAACTGAAGGCTTCCGAAGACCGCTTCTCGCTCATCATCCGTTGTGTTCTGACGATAGCGGTGATCACGCGGAATATAGGCAAAAGGAATATCACTGACTGAGTTGTAGTTTGGGTTAGCGTCAATCAATCCTTGAATTTCGTCATTACTGACGTCTCCGGCGCCATCATGGCATCGACCGGTGGTGTCAGTTGGTAACGCATTGGAATCGAATGAGGTCAACTCACAGGCTTCCAGGCGACCGCCACCCGAAGTTGTGTGATATTCCTGCTCGGGGTTAGTCTCATCTCTAACCTGTATGCCCAGAGAGACACCAAGAAGAGCGCCACTATCCAGCTCTAACTGGTCGATGTATGCGAGCGTCCCGCGTGACCCATATTCCTGACCACCGTAGACATTCGCCTCATCAGGGCTCTGCGCAAGCTTTGCATTTACCTGGGCCAGGCGTTTTCCATAGTCCAATGGTTTTTTCGTGTCCAGGTGAACCTGACCACTAACTGCACCCTCAATGTATTCAGCTGATTGCGTTTTATGAATCGCAACCTTGTTGAACATCTCAGAAGGGAAAATACTGAAATTGACCGCACGGTTACCACCACCATTTGTAGCTTCGCGGCCATTTACCACTGTCGTTCCCAAAAATGGTCCGAGACCGCGAACGGAGATTTCTGTTGCGCCGCCATTTTCACGGTGCGAGGTGGCGCCGGTAATTGTTTCGAGTGCATCGCCTATCGACAGCGCCGGAATCTCGCCGATATCGTCGGCAGACAATCCATCAACCACTTGTGTGGACATCCGTTTGAGGTCGATCGAGTTCTGGATAGTCGCTCTCGTCCCAATAACAACGATTTCCTCTATTTCCTCAATTTCCTCACTTTCCTCCGCAGCCATCCCTGCACTGGTCCATAAGGCCAGACCTGCAATCAAAAGCGCGGTCTTTTTTTGCGGTAAGAGGTTGGGGTATCTGATCTGTTTTGGTGCATACATGCTTAATCTCGCATCTTTCATTCTGGTCTGAATAGTCTCTATAAGTGTTATGTGCAGTTGCATCTTATTCCTCCACTCCCACTGTTGCCTCAGATGTATTTGAGTGATATGGCGAAGCGGCGTTGTCTGTATCGAGCGAGTCACCCGCCAGGTATGACTCGAAATCGTCAGAGAACACTTCAGTCATTCCATCAGTGTCTGAGTAAATTACTATTTCATCAACGCTGAAAATGCCGGTAGCTTCACGCACGCCACTGTTGTCACCAAATCGGAAGGAAACGTGTGTCACGCCTCCAACAGCGTCATTTTCAGGCGTAAATGGATCAAGGCTGACACCATCCACCGTAATCGTGACTTCCGGGAGCATCGCGGTGTCTCCACCCGGGTACTCCCAGGTAACAACCACATCCATGAAGGTGCCCAGCACAACCGAAAGAGACGAGGTATCGACACTGCCTGGACTTCTGACACCGAAGCTGCTGTCCCGGATACGGAAATCGAGAATCGCGCCAGCGTTATTGGTGTTTTCGTTAAACAGGGTGATGAATGCATCTCCATTCCCAAGGTCATCGTCCAGTCTTTTAACTGCGGCTTCCAATCGACCTGCCGCAAGCGGGCCGTTGTCATCCAGCGCAAATCGGAGCTCGCCCGTATCACCTGGGTCTGTGTCGATGATTTCGGCCAGTTGATTGCCACTGGTTCCAGGACCACTTGCCCCACCAATTGCCTCCACAGTCGCTTCAGATGTGTTTGAGTGATAAGGCGAAGCGGCGTTGTCCGTGTCGAGCGAGTCGCCGGGCAGGTAAGACTCAAAGTCATCAGAGAATACTACTGTGGCGCCTGCTGTATCAGAGTATATCGCCAGGTCATCAACACTGAATTTGCCGGTAGCTTCACGTACGCCACTGTTGTCACCAAATCGGAAGGAAATGTGTGTCACACCACCAACAGCGTTATTGTCAGGTGTAAATGGATCAAGGCTGACGCCGTCCACCGAAATCGTGACTTCCGGGAGCATCATGGTGTCTCCACCCGGGTACTCCCAGGTAATAACCACATCCATGAAGGTGTCCAGCACAACCGTAAGAGCCGAAGTATCGATACTGCCTGGACTTCTGACTCCAAAGCTGCTGTCCCGGATACGGAGATCGAGAATCGCGCCAGCGTTATTGGTGTTTTCGTTAAACAGGGTAATGAATGCATCTCCATCCCCAAGGTCATCGTCCAGTCTTTTGACCTTTGCTTCCAATCGACCTGCCGCGAGAGGGCCATCGTCACCCAGTGCATATCGAAGCTCACCAGTATCACCGGGATCCGTATCAACAATAACGGCTACATGGTTTGGCCCGCCAATTGTCTCCACAGTCGCTTCAGATGTATTTGAGTGATAGGGCGAAGCGCCGTTGTCTGTATCGAGCGAGTCACCCGCCAGGTATGACTCGAAATCGTCAGAGAACACTTCAGTCATTCCATCCGTGTCCGAGTAAATCACTATGTCATCAACGCTAAATTTGCCGGTAGCTTCACGCACGCCGCTGTTGTCACCAAATCGGAAGGAAACGTGTGTCACGCCACCAACAGCGTTATTGTCAGGCGTAAATGGATCAAGGCTGACACCATCCACCGTAACCGTGACTT
>JAPOOX010000204.1 GCA_026713185.1 Gammaproteobacteria bacterium | reverse complement strand
TTCATCTACGAATTTCATGGTGTAGGTACCAATGGTTCCTCAGATTAAACTGAAGGTTCACGGCCATATACAGTATGCTGAGTGGCGCCAGACAATATTGGAAATATTGGAAGAGCCTTCAGCGGGTCTCCATAAAGAGCCTTCAGCGGGGTTCCATAAAGAGCCTTCAGCGGGGTTCCATAAAGAGCCTTCAGCGGGGTTCCATAAAGAGCCTTCAGCGGGATTCATTGGAAGTGTCTGGTGGGTCTGTCAAAGACAGGTATTATGCCTCGGCGACAACGTTTACATACTTACGCTGTTTGGCGCCCTTTACCTGGAATTGCACTACCCCGTCGGATATGGCGAACAATGTATGATCTTTGCCACAACCAACGTTAACCCCGGCATGAAAACGCGTACCCCGTTGGCGAACAATGATATTACCGGCAGACACTTTCTGGCCCCCAAAAATCTTCAGACCCAGTCGTTTGGACTCAGAGTCTCTCCCATTGCGGGTTTTACCACCTGCTTTTTTATGTGCCATTGGACTAACCTTTTTTATGTGTCACTGGACTGACCTTACTATGTGCCACTGGACTGACCTTTTGTATTTGCTACAGGACTGACCTTACTATGTGCCACTGGACTGACCTTTTGTAATTTCTTTAATCCTGACTTCAGTAAACCACTGTCGGTGATTAGCCTGCTTCCGACTGTGCTTGCGTCGCTTTATCTTGATGATTCTGATCTTGTCGCCACGACCATGTGAGATGACCTCGGCTGTCACAGAACCGCCTTCAACCAGTGGTGTCCCTATCTGCATGTCCGCCCCGTCACCAATCATCATCACCTTGTCAAAAGTGACCGACTCGCCCTCTGGAGCATCCAGCTTTTCCAGCCTGACAGTTTCGCCAGTTTCCACGCGATGTTGTTTACCACCGCTCTCAATAACAGCGTACATTTTATTTGACTCGAATAGAATTGAACCGACATGACAGGGTTTGAGCCTTGTTGTGGGTCAGCCCTGACGACTTGCGCTGCAATATACCTTACTGACGAAGGCAAATCAATTCCCGGTGAGCCTCAAACTCCATCAACCATGACTTGAATTGCCATCAGGTTTTCTTGACACACCAGCAAGGCGGAAATAGCATTTCTGCACAATCAATTTGAGTATTGCACTCACACCCCGATGTCCACCCCCTTTTATCAATCTGTCGTTGACGACTTTGCCGAAGTGGATCAACTCATCCAGCACAGTCTCTCATCCCGTATTCCTCTTGTTGAACAAATTTCCACTTATCTGGTGGAAGCCGGCGGGAAACGACTAAGACCTTTACTGGTATTGCTTTGCGCCAAAGCCTGCGGGTATGAAGGCAGGGACCACATCAAGCTTGCGGCAATCATAGAATTTCTGCATACGGCAATGCTGTTGCACGATGATGTGGTAGACGAGTCAGACCTGCGTCGAGGCCGAAAAACCGTCAATGCCGCCTGGGGAAATCCCGCCAGCGTCCTGGTTGGAGATTTCATGCATTCCAGGGCATTTGAAATGATGGTGGAAATCGGCAATTTACGGGTGATGGAAATACTGGCACAGGCAACCAATGTCATCGCCGAAGGAGAAGTGCAGCAACTCGCCAATGTGAGAAATCCGGACTTCTCAGAACAAAGCTATCTTCAGGTGATTTACCGGAAAACAGCCATGTTGTTCCAGGCAGCGTCTCATACGGCAGCCGTGCTCGCTGGCGCCAACCAGGCCACCGAATCCGCATTGCGGGATTTTGGACTGCATCTGGGTCTGGCTTTTCAGCTGATTGACGACATGCTGGACTATGCCGGAAATGCACAGGAACTCGGAAAAAATGTTGGTGATGATCTGGCCGAAGGCAAGGTAACGCTGCCATTGATCATTGCCATGCGCAATGGTGATAAAGCCCAGGCAAATTTCATCCGGGAGACCATCCTGGCAGGTGGAACCGAACAATTACCTGCAGTCACTGAAATGGTCAGGAACACCGGGGGTCTGCGATATACCATGTCTCGCGCCAGCATGGAACAGGAGAAAGCGATGAAGTGTATCCATATGGTAACGCCATCAAAATACAAAAATTCAATGGAAAATCTTGTGAGATTCACCATAGAACGTTCAAACTGAACTGACCAGGACACTTCGATCAATACGGTCTTACAATTCGAGTCAACACAAGAATAAAATTTAATTTGTACTTGACCAAGAATTCAACACCGCGGTGATTACTTCCTGTCAAGCCGTTGATTTTTAAACCAACAATATGCGAATGTCGCAACTAAACCTCTTGGAAGTCGACTTTCCGGACAGGAACAAATTTAAAGCAGGAATATAGAGGTATTTCATGATTACAAATTTCGGGTCTATCTGCATCGATAATGTCTACCAGGTTCCCTACTTCGTCAATCCGGGCGAATCATTACCCTGCCTTGATTATCAGGTGCATCCGGGAGGTAAGGGACTTAATCAGTCCCTGGCAATCGCATTTGCCGGTGGACAAGTGCGACATGCGGGGAAAATCGGTGAGGATGGTGTATGGTTGAAGACACTCATGGATAATGCAGGCATTGATACCCGCCTGACCCGAATTGCCGCGAGTCCCACCGGTCATGCCAATATTCAGGTCACGCCTGATGGAGAAAATGCCATTGTCCTGTTTGGTGGCGCCAACAGAACCGTTACTGAAAATGATGTCAGAGAGGTTCTGTCATCCTCGGCAGCTGGGGATTTTCTGCTGATTCAGAACGAAATCTCCTCGCTCCCGACCCTTATCGAACTGGCGGCGGTCCACGGCCAACGGATCGTTTTCAATGCCGCACCGATTACCGCTGAGGTCAACCGATATCCTCTGGATAAAATTGAGTTGTTTATCGTCAATGAAGTCGAAGGTGCGGCAATCAGCGGCGAAGAAGAACCTGAGATGATACTGAACCGGATGCTGGAAAAATTCCCGAATTCCGGAATCGTGTTGACCCTGGGCGCCGAAGGCGCCATCTACCAGGATTCTGCGCAACGGATCAGCCAACCCGCCAGCCCGGTTACACCGGTGGATACAACCGGCGCGGGTGATACTTTTATAGGTTATTTTCTTGCCGGATACAGTCGGGGAGATGACATTGACCAATGTTTAAAACTGGGCTGCGATGCTGCCGCGCTAAGTGTAACCCGGCAGGGAGCGGCAACTTCCATACCCCGTCTTGCAGAATTATAGCTTCAGGCAATGACGGGACCGGATAATCCCTGAATTGCCTTCAGTCTCCTGCAGGCAGACACGTCATCGTCGTCTGTCCAGTTACGTGGTATATCGGTTGATGTGTTCTGACTCATCCCCGGCCCGAGAAACTCGGGGTTGAAGGGTACAGGTTTACCGGTCAACTCACTACGTTCTCTCAAAATCAGGTCAGACATGGGTACAAATACTTTCATGTGGTTTTTGCGTTCCTTTTCTGGCTGTCATGTATAAAGATGTATAGTTAATCAGTAAATGTTCAATTATTCCTTAACGGAAAGTGAAAGTTTCCTGAACTAAAATGGAGAAACAGTGAATCGGGTACAATACCTGCTCTTTTCCATGATCAGGTGTGAGAATTTTTAACGTCAGGCTGTCATAGTAATTAACCGATACAGACACACCACAATCAGGAGTATCCATCACAGTTCAATCAGGAGTATCCATGGCCAAGCGAATCGTCATAGTCGAAGACGACCCGGACCAACGGTCCAACTACGTCGATGCCATTGTCAAAAAAGGTTACGAAGTCACTGCTTACAGCAATCGCCGGGATGCGCTGGATGGATTTGAAAGTAACCTGCCCGATCTGGCAATCCTTGATATTATCCTTGGTGATGAAGTGGATGCCGGTTTCGAAATATGCCGTGACCTGTTATTCCGATCCCCGACATTACCGGTGATTTTTCTGACGGAACGTATCGCAGAAATTGACAAGATCAGCGGGCTAAGACTCGGTGCCTGGGATTACCTGCCAAAACCCATTTCCCTGGATTATCTGGCCGAGAGAATCAGCAGTCTCCTGCGCATCAACGAGGCTAGGGTTCAATACGGGGGTGGTTCCGTCTCGTCAAAAACAGTTGGCGATCTTTCCATCGATCAGGAAGCGCTGTTGATATTCTGGAAAGGCGAAGCTATAAACCTCTCGGGAACAGAGTTTCGGATGCTGGCAAAACTGGTCCGTGCCCCCGGGCACGCAGTTTCCTATGACATGTTGATGAATGCGACCATGCAGAGTCTGGTGACCAACAACACGATCAATACTCA
>JAPOOX010000191.1 GCA_026713185.1 Gammaproteobacteria bacterium | reverse complement strand
CCATTGATCAAATTTGTTCTGTTGATTTGCAGTCTGTTTGTTCAATTCTGCCAGATGGGCGTTGATTCTGTTGGAGACATCCCGATTCTCCCGGTACAGGATAAAGGCGCCGATACCAAAAATGATGCCAACGAAACCCAACACAATTCCGGTCGTCCATGAAAGTGCATCAATGTAATTTCCCATGTCACTGTCACGATGCTGAAGCCTGGTCAATATCATGGCACTCTGCTTCTCGAGTTCATACAACCTGTCTGTGGTATCTGTTTTAAACCCCTGCATGTCCATTGACGCCAGTTGCAGTTGCTGCTCATAGATGTCAAGGAAAGTGGTCTCGCTATCTTGACGGGTTGGCAGATTCGACGACTCGGATTGTGTCGCAGTTGCCCCAGGCAATTCTCCAGCAAGGCAGACAGATGAAACCAGCACTATAAAACTCAGGTAGATATACTTCATTTCAGATCTTGTGGGAGGTATTTGATCAGTTCACTGGCAGTACTGTCGAAGGGCTTCGATATGGTTTCAACATTATTTTCTGTTGAAAAATCAATCTGCATGTCACTGAAATTTTTTGCGGAAATAATCAGAATGACCAGATCGGGGTATTGCGCTCGAATTCTCAGGTACAACAACTCACCGGTTTCAAAATCCGGATCTTCTTCCTGCAGATAGGTTCCCCTGGTCATCATGATATCCAGTATGATGGCGTCATACTGACCAAGAGCCTCAAGATTCTCTATGACTTCGTCCGGACCGGTATATACCGTACAGCTATGACCTTCATACTCGATAAAAGTCTTTAAATCATCAATAAGAAATCGATCATCCTCAATTAACAGGACGTTACACATCACTCACTCACCATTTCCTGATTTACCTCACAATCTTATGTCCTTCCTTCCAGGACCTCCATCCTGACAGGCACTCTCATGGTAAAACTGACAGGATCTTCCATAGAAGTTAAAAGCAGGAATCCATTCCCTTCCTGCATGATACTCTTTGCAAGATGAAGTCCGATACCCGTACCACCAATACCCTGTTTAATCACTTCTCTTCCACGAACACCTTTTTCGAATAAATAATCCTTCTCACTGTCATGAATCGGGATACCATAATTACTGACCGAAATATCAAAGTAATCTCCCGAAATATGGTGCCCGCCGAATACCATGATGGGCTTTCGTGTTCCCGTGGAATACTTCCCGGCATTGTCTATCAGGATGTTGAACACAATGTTCAACAGCGTCTTGTCGCCATAAACCCGGCTTGACTGCAGCCCAGTCGTGTCCAGATTGATGTCTATATCATACTGCTTCCTCAGATATGCGCGAGTGATATTGATTACCGGAAAAACTATATCGCGCAGTACCGACAGAGGTTCAAAATTTCTGCGCGTCACAATCTGATTGAAGTTGAAAGTTTTGGCGACAAATTCCAGGCGGTCACCCATTACCTGTATATCATCCAGTTGTCTCATGACTTTTTCAATGTCTTCCGGACTCGGATTTTTCCGCTTCAATGTCCGTTTTATGATTTCCGGCGCCATCGTAAATTTTGAGATTGGCGTTCTGATTTCATGCAGGAACACTTTGTTAAAATCATTCATTTCGTCGATGGCTGCATTTGTCCTTTCAAGCTTTGATTCCGTTTCCTTGAACAGCCATTCTATTCGGATCAGATTGCCCAGATTCGTACATAGCAACAACAGATTCATGTAATCGCCGGCACGAAAGTTGATTATTGAAGTCTGACCGTTTTCGTCAGACACATGCTTGTTACGCACTCGCAGAACGCCAAAACAACGCCCTGAACTCATTAATGGAAGACCAATCCAGTTTACAGGTGGGTGGTCCATGGATTCGGTATATCCCTCATTATCCGGATCGTCTGCAGCCAGATCGTATGAAAAAGCCATCCTGCTGTTACAGAAGACCTCTGCTGTCGGCAATTTGCTGTTTATCGGGTAGGAATAAGGTTCATCCGGTTGACCATGCAGTCGATTATCGCAACTGGCAACAAGGTCCAGACTCTTATTGGCTTCATTGGCAAGAAAAATGGAACATGCTTCACATTGGAAACACTCTCTGACCTGACAGACGATCCCAAACAGGAACTGATCGAGCTGTCCGGACTGGTAGGATTCGATAAACTGCAGATTGATCCGATCCATTGCCTGGTTGGCCATGTGACGAACCTGCAGGTACTTGGTTTCGATGGAGTTACGGATTTCATTACAGTTTTCCTCTGTCAGTACATAGTCACGATGACGTGAATAAAGAGAAAGAACGCCAATTGTGCCGTCGTAGCCAAGGGTGAGTTTCAGGCGATTTATAGTCTGCATATCCCCAAAAGCAGCGGCATTGTCATCCGGCCCAAAGCTCTTGATCGGCTCCCGGAACTCCGTCTGATAATCATCAACCAGGACTGCGTTCAATGAACTGTTCTCTTTCTCAAAAATGTAACCTCTATCCAGTTCAAAGGATGAGGCCGAACAACTGAACACCTTTGTGTACTTGTTGTATACCCAGAATGAATAATGATCCAGGAAGAAATAATCAGCCCATGCCCGCACATACTCCCTCAGGGAAGTATTTTCTCCGTAGAGAGCCTTGATGAGACGGTCTCTGATGGCAAGTTGAAATTCCGTAACTCGCTGTCCGGCTTCTCTTTGCAATATATCAAGCAGATTGCGTCTGCGAAGTCTGCTGGCAACAGGTGTCAGCAGGAAGTAATCCGTATTGACAAGCACTCTGTAACGGGGATGAGGGAATAATATCCTGTCGCCAAACACCGCAGTCAGATCCTCTGCGTGGCAGGTCTCATTGCTCAGAATAGCGGAGAGGGTATCAGCGGCAAAGAACAACTCATGATCAAATTCATTGTACCGGGGATCGAGCAGCAGGTAGTAACCCCTGATTCTGGCAAAGACGAAGTAGTCCATCTACAACCCAACTATGAGTGAAACATGGCGGAAGAGGTAGGAGTCGAACCCACCAGCCACGTTTTCCGCAGCTCAACGGCTTTGAAGGCCGCACGCCCCACCGGGGACGACGCTCTCCCGAACCGGTAGTATTGAGTATTTTCATGAATTTTACTATTTCAATAATCTCCTACACCAGCTTCAAGTCAGATTTTGCGAATATAATCCGGCTGGATTCAACCCAGAATCCGGTAACCACGACCTTTCAGACACCTGAAAACGATGAGTTCCTTGCGTTCTTCCGCACGTAGTAACAGAACAGTTTTTTTCATCTCGATCTCCTCGACAGATCAATTGGTAGTTGAAACCTTATCGAGGGATCCCTGAACTCCAGATGAATTTAATATTAACCATCCATGAATGGATCTGCCCGGGTGAAAGAAAGTGAATATCCTCCGGTAACTCTGCCTATGATGGCAGCGTTCGGATAACCGGCAGTTGTCAGGCTTTGGACACAGTCTCTGGCCAGTTCCGATGGTATGGAAGCCAGAAGACCACCAGAAGTCTGCGGGTCAAACAGCAATTCATAGTTTTGATGATCAGACAACGGTATTTGAGATGCTGACTGACGGTTTCCGGCATGCAATGTACTCCTGATATCCAGTTCAATCATCGTATAGTTGCTTCCCTTTAAAACCGGCAGTTTGTCCAGGTCCAGGCAAACACCACAGTGGGATGCATCCATCATTTCCTGGAGGTGTCCCGCAAGTCCAAAACCGGTGACATCGGTACAGGCACTTACATTGAATTCCTTCAGGATTTGTGATGCTTCCTGGTTTGAACGTTTCATCGAACGCAAAGCCATTTCAATCCACATGCCTTGAGCTTTGTACTGCATATCGGCAGCAAAGAGCGTACCTGTTCCCAGAGCCTTGGTCAGGATTATGGACTGGTCCTTCTGCATCCCTGATTTGTGTAATACCTGGTCGTCATCCACAATGCCGTTGACGGAAAAACCGATGGTGAGTTCTGCGCCTTCCGTCGTATGGCCTCCAACCAGTGCAACATTGTCCTGGTCCAACTGAAATTTCGCGCCGGCCATTATCTGCTGGAGCAGTGATTGTATAACCGGAGGTTTACCATAGGGAACTGTCACTATTGCCAGTGCAGTCACCGGCTGTCCTCCCATGGCATATATATCACTCAGGGCATGAGTAACAGCGACCTGTGCCAGCTCATAGGGATCATCAGTGACACTCCGGAAAAAATCGACACTATGAAGCATGATTTTGCCTTCAGGCACCCGGAACAAAGCTGCATCGTCACGAACGACAGGAACCAGGTCATCCAGTACCTGGGTCAGAAGTTCTGCACTGACCTTGGACCCACAGCCGCCACAATGCATCTGTTGATCAAAATCTGCGAGCAACCCGGTTCCGGGTTCCACCTGCATTACAGGCAAGTCATTGTATCGACGCATGAATCTCTGATCTATCCAGTCCTTCCATCGCCACACCCAGCCTCCTCCGACATTCAGACCGTTTCGTGAAGCCACTGCATACTTGTCTCCTGTGGAGATCAGTGACAAAAATTCCGACTGTGGTTTAAATTGTCGGAGTGTCTTCTTCTCCAGCAATCGTCGGATGTTATCCACAAGAACGGGACCCTGTCTGACGGCGAAAACGCCTGCCTTGGGTCTGGGATTATCAATCAGGTGAGCTATATCACCGACGGCAAACACATTGGGATGGTTCTGGGTCTGCAAGGTACTTCGTGTACAGATAAATCCATGTTCATTCAACTTCAATCCGGTGTCAGCCAGCCAGTCAGGAGAAGACGCACTGGTTACCCAGAATATTTCATCCAGCGTCATCTGGTCACCATTCATGGAAATCAATGTGTGGTCCCGGACACACACGACTCTATACTGGTGGTGGATATTGATGCCACGTTCCTCAAGTGTCTTTCGGAACTTATTTCGCACAGCTTTGGGATAGTCGTTAAGAATGTCATCTCCATCTGAAAACAGATGCCACTCCAGACCATGGAACTGAGGTGCAAAGTCCTGGCACAGCCGGTGGTATACCGCCAGACAAAGTTCAACACCTCCGGCGCCAGAACCGACAAATCCCACTTTACCAGGCTGTCCCCAGGCAACCCGTTTGATAAAAGCGTACCACTCCTTGAGAAAGCCTGTGATCGGCTTTACCGGGATCACATTGCCACGAGCACCTGGCACAACATCAAGCAAGGGGGTTATACCGATATCAATTGACAGAATGTCATAACGAAAATCTGGCCTCCCTGCTGTCCGGACCGTCTGCAGCAAAGGATCAATAGCATCAATCCGACACCGGATGAATCTGGCTCCGGCGAATCGGCAAAGGGGTACAAGATCAATGTAAACATCCTCTTCCTCGTAATGACCGGCGATCAAACCTGGCAGCATTCCGGAATAAGGGGTCCTGGTGTCAGGGCTGAGTAAGGTAATACTCAATCCCGGAATCGGATTCATTCCCAGTTGACGCAGCACAGTCACGTGGCTGTGCCCTCCGCCAACCAGGACAAGTTCTTTAGCAATAGGTACAGCCTGCATCGAATTAACCGTCTGCTCCTGTCATGTGTGTTTTAAGAAACATTGCCAACTGGTTGATAGCCGGTCTGCTTTCCGGAATTCTACTACCGAATATCTGAAACACATGAGGCATATTCGGCCAGATCTTCAATTCGGCTTCGACACCACCCTGCTTCATGTTTTGCACCAGTCGACTGGCATCACTTAACAGTATCTCTGTGCTGCCAACATGTACCATAACCGGCGGCAATCCCTGGAGGTCGGCAAATACAGGTGAAGCCAGTGGTGCTCCAGGGTCTCTGTCACCCAGATAGAGACGAGCCAGATTGTTTAATGCTGCTGAAGTTAACATCGGGTCCTTTTTTTCATTGGCAGAAATACTATCACCAGATCCTGATAAATCAGCCCAGGGTGATAACAAAATGGCGCTGCAGGGCAATGGCAGTCCAAGATTTCTTAAATTAATCATGGTAGTTACAGCAAGTCCACCACCAGAGGAGTCACCACCAATTGCTGTTTTGCCCGGAGCGTAACCCTGTTCAAGCAACCAGCGATAGCAGTGGGTTGCATCCTCCAATGCAGCTGGAAAAGGATTCTCCGGGGCAAGCCTGTAGTCGACAAGAAGCACTTTTGCACCGCTCGCCTTCGCTAACCGCCAGGCAATTCCCCGATGACTTTCAGGACTGCCAAACACAAAACCGCCTCCATGCAGATATAATAGAACATGATCACCGGGGTCCCCATAACTGACCCACTCGCAGGACACACCGTCCGCATCAACTGCTGTAACAATCACTTTCCGCGGCGGGTCTGAAGAAAATTTTAAAGAATTGGATACTCGCTCCCGATACGCGGTGATGTTATCCGGTATCCGGTCGAATTGCCGTTTGACAGTATACCTGATCAGAAATGAGACAAGTGCTGCCCTGAAACTCATGGGGAATACCCCTGGCTGTCGGGAACATTGTGACAAGTGCGGGCAATGTCCTCAGTATATGAGCGTGCAGGATTCATCATTGGCGATGGGAGGCTATGCATCGACAGGATTGCCGGCGTCATCGAGACTGATTTCCTGAAACTGCAACTCATGCAGAATATGGTACAGTCCTTTCAGTTCCAGTAACTCATCGTGGGAACCGTACTCCCGAACCACACCATGATGCAACACAAGTATTTTGTCTGCCTCCTTGATGGTCTGCAAACGATGGGCTATCAGGATTGATGTGCGGTCCTCCATAAGTTTCCGTAAGCCATCCTGAATCAGGATCTCGGTTTCTGTATCAATACTTGCGGTAGCCTCATCCAGGATCAGGATCTCCGGGTCTGCTGCGAGTACGCGGGCAAATGCCAATAATTGTCTCTGCCCCTGCGACAGGTTGGCGCCTCTTTCAATCAATGGAGTCTCATATCCGTACTGCAGATCACTGATAAATCCATGGGCATTAACCGTTCGGGATGCATCAATAGCTCGTTCTCGTGATATATCCGGATTTCCCAGAATGATATTATCCAGAATAGTACCGGAAAAGATGTGAAAATCCTGCAACACCACTCCAATCCTGCTGCGCACATCACGACTCTTCAGATCGTTCAGGTCGATATCGTCCAGATAAATCATACCCCTGGGAAAATCATACAATCGACTCAGTAGCCGAATCATGGTGCTCTTGCCTGATCCGGTAGGTCCAACAATAGCCAGCTTTTCTCCAGGTTCTACCGTCACTGACACATTTTTCAAGATGGTGGTGTCTGGTGAATAACCGAAGCTCGCATTGCGAAATTCGACTTTGCCGCGCAGATTTTCGGGAAATTCCTTTGGATGTTCCGGTTCATGAATCTGTTCATCCCAGTCGAGTGCCTGGAAAATACGCTCACCACTAGCCATCGCGCGATAAAGAATATTGAGTTGTTCTCCCAGAGTTACCACAGGAGTGAACAACATATTCATGAAACGGGTAAACAGGATGACACCCCCAAGGGAAATTTTCTCCTGAATTGCCTCACCTCCGCCGTACCAGATGATAATACCAAGACCAATGGACGCCAGGGAATCATTGAATGCAGAGTAAACAGTATTGAGATTGATCGACCGGAATTCATAGCGGCGATTGTTCCTGTTGATTCTGGTATAGGTTTCCAGGTTTCTCTCTTCTCTCTGGCTGAGTTGAACGACCTGCATTCCTGATAGATTTTCCTGCAGATTCTGGTTCAACGCGGACACACTGTTCCTCACCAGCCGGAAAACTTCGCGGGACATTTCACGAAAGAAGTAAGTTGCAACGCCAACAACAGGCACCAGCAGGAGCATGATGAGAGTGAGTTCAACACTGGTGGAAAGCATGATGACCAATGCTACAAAAAAAGGCACAAACTCACCCACCAGGCTGCCCATGCCACGCAACATTTCGAACAATGCCTCAACATCGTTGGTGACCCGCGTCATGATTCGTCCTACTGCAATCCTGTCGTAAAATGAACTGGGCCTGGTCTCCAGATGTGCAAACAGGTCCTGCCTCAGGTCCCGCAATCCCTTGACGATTGAACCAATAAGGGTCATCCGGTGAGCATGACCTGCCACGGTAAACAAAACCATGACAACGAAAAAGATTAGCCCGGCGGCATATAAGGGCTCAATACCAAACTGCCTTTCCACCCACTGCGTCAGTTCAATCATGTACAGGTCCGGCATGAGGCTTTCGCTTTCACCGACGATAATGTAGTCCACCAGAACCAGGCTGATGATTATCTCCATGACTACCGCAAGATAACTGGCTAAAAGGATCAAAATGGAACTGATGGCAAGATTCAATCGATAGGGTTTCAGCCAGTGCATCAGTCGGACAAACAGATGCCCGTTCAGAACTCTGCCCGAAAGTTTCGCTTCAAACAGGGAGTAGTCACGAACAATCTGATTCTGCTGTTCACTCATGACGTCAAGTTGTCAACAGAACAGCGGTATCCCGGTTCTGTCCCTTTGTCTGTATCCGTTCAAGTTCAGCATATATGCCGTTTAATCGGAGTAATTCTTCGTGAGTGCCAATTTCAGCAATACCGCCTTCTTCAAGCACTATGATTCGGTTTGCATGACGCAGAGTCGATATCCGATGGGACACCAGTATGGTTGTCATACCCCGGCGTATCGCTTTCAATCTGCCAAGAATATGTTCCTCTGTTTCTGTATCCACACTACTGAAACAATCATCCAGAATTAATACCGGTGCATTTCGAATCAATCCTCTCGCCAGCGTGGTTCGCTGTTTCTCTCCACCGGAAAGAGTGACTCCGCGTTCACCTACCACGGTTTCCATTCGTGCCGGAAAATCTTCGATGGTGCTCCTCAGTGCAGCGTCATCTGCTGCGTCCCAGACGGCATCCAGCTGTCTTTCCGGGTCGTCATAACTGATATTGTGCCTGAGAGGTTCACCAAACAGGAATGGATCCTGTAATACCTGTGCTACCTCCATACGCAGTTGTTGCAGGGGATAATCCCTGATGTCGTGACCGTCCAGAAATAATTGACCGGGGTTGGTGTCCACCATCCGCGTAAACTGTTTGAGCAGAGTTGATTTTCCCGACCCTACCCTGCCCACTATGGCAATGGATTCTCCTGCCTTTATGTGCAGATTGATATTCCGCAATACCGGCTG
>JAPOOX010000162.1 GCA_026713185.1 Gammaproteobacteria bacterium | reverse complement strand
TCAGTCATGGTTCGCTCCGTGTTATTGAAAGAAACGCTTATTCTGGCCTACGAGGCCGTGCGAATGAAGCGGGGCGGACCATTCCATCAAATGAACACCCCAAAGCCATCTGCTGTATGCCGGGAATAGTGTCTGTTTGATAGCATTGTACGGGGTGGCTGCCCCGAAACCCGGGTTTGGAAACAATTTGTTTGATGGGAGTCCTGTAGAATGGTGAGTCCATGAAAACTGCCGGTATTGGTATGCAAAAAACCTCCATGCTTGTTCTGGGACTCGTTTTTCTGGGTGGGGTCATTCTGGTCCTGATGATGCAGAAAGACCCACCACGGGATATTTCCGATCAGATTGACAACGATCAATTTGCCGCTCATGTCAGTCGAGTGACGCAGACTGTTGATGGTGACCGTATCCGGGATGCGGACAGTGAACCCCAAAACTGGCTGGCGCACGGCAGAACCTACGATGAAGCCCGTTTCAGTCCGCTGACTCAGATCAATGACGGTAACGTTCAGACTCTGGGACTTGCCTGGTACTTTGACACGGAAACCAATCGGGGTCTGGAGGCATCACCCATTGTGATCGACGGGGTGATGTATACCACCGGTTCCTGGAGTGTGGTGTTTGCCCATAATGCGCAAAATGGTGAACTGCTGTGGAAACATGATCCACAGGCGCCCAAAGCATGGGGTGCAAATGCTTGCTGTGATGTGGTTAACCGCGGGGTTGCTGTCTGGAAGGGAAGTGTTTTTGTGGGCACGATTGATGGCCGTTTGATCGCACTGGACGCTGCTGACGGCAGTGTGCAATGGGACATCAACACTATTGACCGGAGCCAGCCCTATACCATCACCGGCGCTCCCAGAATCGTTAACGACAAAGTGATTATCGGCAATGGCGGTGCAGAATACGGAGTTCGCGGTTATGTCACTGCCTATGATACCGCTACGGGAAATCAAGTCTGGCGATTCTACACTGTCCCGGGCAATCCCGCTGAACCCTTCGAGTCGGCAGCGATGGAACATGCAGCCCAAACCTGGACGGGTACCTGGTGGGAGATGGGTGGTGGAGGTACCGTGTGGGACTCCATGTCTTATGATCCGGAATTGAACCTGCTGTATATCGGCGTTGGAAACGGCGCGCCATGGAATCAGGTCGTACGCAGTCCCGGTGGTGGTGACAATCTGTTCCTGTCGTCCATTGTTGCACTGAATCCGGATACCGGGGAATATGTCTGGCATTATCAGACTACCCCTGGAGACACCTGGGACTACACCGCGACACAGCACATGATTCTTGCGGACCTCATCATCAACGGTGAGACCCGCAAGGTAATCATGCAGGCGCCGAAAAATGGATTTTTCTATGTTCTGGATAGAGTCACTGGTGAGTTCATCTCCGCGCAGCCGTACGTACCGATTACCTGGGCTACGCATGTTGATCCGAAGTCTGGTCGTCCGGTAGAGACACAGAACAGCCGGTATCAATTTACCAGCCCGTTGTCTGAATTGACCACCGGGGAACAGATTGCAGTATTAAGCAGCATGTCTGCCGAAGAGATCGAAGCGGCTCTGCACAAACCTTCTCCATTTGGTGGCCATAACTGGCAACCCATGTCCTATAGTCCTGAGACGGGACTGATTTATATTCCGGCGCTGGACATCCCCTTTTCTTTTGGCAACGAGCCGCAGTTCCAATATGAAGAAGGTCACTGGAATATCGCGGTTGACTGGCAACTCAATATTCCCAGCGGGGTCCGGTCATTGGATGACAAGATCGAAGGCCTGGTGCGTGGTCATATCTCTGCCTGGGACCCTGTCCGGCAGGAAGAAGTGTGGCGTATCCAACATGCAGGTCCCTGGAACGGCGGTATCCTGTCGACGCAGGGAAATCTCATATTTCAGGGTACATCTCATGGTCAGTTTGTCGCCTATCGAGCAGATACCGGAGAAGAATTGTGGAACCATCCAGCACAGACAGGAGTCATCGCACCACCCGTCACATACATGATCAACGGTGAACAATACGTAACGGTTGTCGCCGGTTGGGGCGGCGCCTTTGCACTGGCCGCCGGAGGTGCAGCAGAGAAAATCGGGCAACGCAGCAGAGGCAGGATATTGACATTCAAGCTGGGAGGTAATGTTCAATTGCCACCGATAGAGCCGGACGCTCCCATGCCAGCACCACCAGCAATACCAGAAGCATCGGAGAGTCAATTAAATCGCGGCATTGCCGTGTACCATCAGTATTGCGGCGTTTGTCATGGTTCAGGCCTGAAAAGCGGTGGTGTTATTCCTGATCTGAGATACATGACAGCCGGCAAACATCTGATATTTGAAGATATCGTGTTGACTGGAATTCTGAAAGACCGTGGTATGATTGGTTTTGCGGATGTGATGGACCAGGAGGATACTTTTGCCGTACAGGCATACATCATAAATGAGGCGCACAAACTCCATGATGAGTTGAGGAAGGGATACTGAAGATACATCAAGAGGGAATACTGACATGAGTGTTGAAGTAGATGTAAAAGTAGATACGAAGGGACTGAAATGTCCGGAACCGCTCATGGTAGTACGCAACAAAATGATGGACATTGAAAAAGGCCAGGTCATGATGGTGGTAGCCACTGACCCGTCCACTTCCTGGGATTTTCCAAATTACTGCAAGTTCCTCAATCATGAAATGGTTCACCAGGAATCATCCAAAACGGAATATCGATTCTGGATTCGCAAGGGGTGATTTATTGTTCCCATCCCGGGCAGAGCACTCTGATTTCTACAGGAAGTTGAAATGAATCCGGTATATCTGGTGGATGCGTCGATTTATATCTTCAGATCCTATTTTTCCATACCAGATCGTTTCCGTGCTGAAAACGGTGAATCAGTTAATGCGGTGTATGGCTATACGCAGTTTCTGCTGGACCTGATCGACCTCAAGCCGGAATATATTTCTGTGGCGTTTGATGAAAATGTCGTCAGTTGTTTCCGTAATCGAATCTATCCTGAATACAAGGCCAATCGTGACCTGCCGGACAGAAACTTTGAATTCCAGTATGACAGATGCAGGGAGATCACCGGTTTGCTGGGTTTTCATAACCTGTGTCTGTTTGATTATGAAGCTGATGACATTATCGGAACACTGCAAAAAATTTTTTCCTTGCCGGTAACAATAGTTACCCGGGACAAAGACATGGGACAGCTGCTGGGGCCGGAAGACCTGTTGTGGGATTTCTCAGGTAACGAGTATGCAGGTCCAGCAGAAGTGGAGGAGAAGTTCGGCGTCAGACCGGATCAGATCGCGGACTATCTTGCACTTGCGGGAGATCAGGTCGACAACATTCCCGGGGCGCCGGGTATCGGAGCAAAGACAGCGGCGACACTGCTTCGTGAATTCGGTTCTGTCGACGGTATCTACCGGTCTCTGGAGGAAGTGGTTGATATAAAACTGCGGGGCGCCAAAAAAGTGCAGCAGATACTTGCCAGGCATCGTGAAGAAGTGGAGATATACAGATCAATCACCAGGATCAATTGCGATATACCGCTCGACATCTCGTTGAATGATCTGAAGATAACCCCGGTTACGATGGATGCGTTCCTTGATTTTTGCGACAGAATGGCATTTGGCAACCGGATTCGTGATAGGGTAAAAGCTATTCCATGACTGGTTCAGCCTTGAAAATTGCAAGAACTCCAATGTCGGAAAAATGTCTGGAAATTTCAAATCGCTGTGCGATAATTAGCGACATATTATGTCGATTCGGACCTCAAAGGTATGCAGGCGCCAAAGGGAAAGTGCGATGATGTATAGGCGAATGGCAGGAATCCCGATTCTCATTGTCGGTTTGGTGCTGCTGTTACAGGGCTGTTCATCAGGCAAGGCCAGAGTCGAGGATCAAATTGCAGCGGTCGAACAGAATCTTAATGGTATCAGGGATGCCCTGAGTGCGAACGGTATCAGAAATGCCACGATCATCCGGCAATACTCGGAAGTCCTGAAAAACAAAAGACCGGAACTCAGATCGTTACTGGTAGAACTGGAAAAAGATGCCACCGTTAAAGGACCTTTATTCCTTGGTTTGGAAGACAGGCTGCAGAAAGTCAGGGATGGCGCCGGTTTCGATTCCTGGACAGAGAAACTGGATGAAGCGTCAAAACTTAACTCGGCCACCGTTCGGGAAACCTACAACGATGCCTTGTCAGATACCGTTAATGTACTTGCGGATTTATCGGAAGGTGAACTGGCAAGAGTCAATGCCATCAGTCAGACGGCTGAGAAGACATTAAACAAATCCAGGGACCAGGGTCCCGGCAGTCAGTACGTCGGTAATCCCCATTACGGCCAATGGTCGCACGGTGCAGGCGGTTCATTCTGGGCCTGGTATGGCCAGTATGCTTTCTTCTCCAGCATGTTTGGCAGAAATCATTACTACCACGACTGGGCCGGAAATCGCGGTTATTCTTATTATCATGATGTGGGTCGCAACCATTATACATCCCGGTCGCAGAGAGCCAGTCAACTGGATGTGGACAACCGTTCCAGGAAACAGTTTGGTACACAGGGCAGGTACAAAAGCCCCTATGCCAGGACTCGGGGAGGTTCTGCAGGGCTCAGTTCAGGCAGTAGAGGGCTTCAGAAGTCAACTTTCAAAAGTCAGTATTCATCATCGGGTAAAACCAGTAAATTCCAGAGTAGCTCCAGAAACAGCGGTTTCAGGACATCATCGGGCTTTTCCCGTGGAAAATAAGCGTTTTCCACATTATCCGTACAAAAGGGCAGGACTATGGACGAAATAATCAACTTCAGCGCCATTGATACCTATATATACCAGATACTCCTGATTGATCTGGTGATTGCAGTTGCCATGATTTCCGCACTGAGGTTCATTACCGGTATTGTAGCGAATGTGGACAGTGCCGAAGAACTGGCAACCCGGGATAACGTGGCGTTCGGTATCGCGATGGCAGCAGGTATTCTGGCGCTGGCATTGATGTTGACGGGTGCAGTATCCGGAGAACCGGGGGTTACCTATATCAATGAAATCGTCAGTGTCCTGGCTTACGGTATTCTCGGTCTCTTATTAATCAAGGTAGGCAGACTCATGCAGGACAAAACTGTCCTGCGGGGTATAGAAATCCAGTCCCAGATAAAATCCGGCAACACCGCTGCGGCCCTGGTTGATGCTGCAAATACTCTGGCCACTGGACTTGTGCTCAGGGCCGTAATGATCTGGGTAGAAAGCGACACCCTGGGTGGACTGCTCTCTGTGCTCGCGGCGTTTGTGATTACCCAGCTTCTGATGGCTCTGGTTGCCAGCTACCGGGGTTGGGTATATGCCCGCCGGCATGATGGCAATAGTCTGCAGTCAGCGTTTGCTGACCGTCAGACGGCATTGTCTGTAAGATTTTTTGGACATCTGATGGGTGTTGCTCTTGCCATTACAGCGGCATCAGGTGTGGTTGCCTATCAAGCTGACGATCTGATTGTTGCCATTATTCTCTGGGCGCTCGTGTCATTGGGTTTCACAATCCTGGTATCGCTGATTTCAGCTCTGGCCAGAATGGTTGTGTTGATGGGCGTTGATGTTGTCGAGGAAGTCGATCAGCAGAACAATGTTGGCGTCGCCGCTATTGAAGCCGCAATCGCAATATCCACGGGTCTCTTTTTCGTCGCTCTGTTTGCGTAAGCCTGTCAAAGCGGGAGTCTTCCCGTGAATATGCCCTGGGCCGGACCACGGTTACTGGTTCACGATATCCTGTTGATCGGCACCATGGGTATTCTGGCCGCCTGTGGCCTGATCTATGAATATCTGCTGTCCCATTATGCAGGTCGCATTCTCGGCACTATGGAATCAGCGATCTACACCATGATTGGTTTAATGATCGTGAGCATGGGTATGGGGGCCTTCATCGCAAAACTTGTCAAGGACCCCTTCTCCGGATTTGCATGGCTGGAAGCTGTCATTGCCGTCTGTGGCGTAAGCTGCATTTTGCTGATTGCCACACTGGTTTCCCTCAGTTCGGTGTTACCCCAGATCATAGCCCACACATTCGATTTACCTCCCGACCTCATGCCCAGCGGAGGGTTGCTTGAGACGCTGCATAAAACCGCCCGGTACAGTCCGTATTTTTTCGGAATTGTCATCGGCCTGCTGATCGGCATGGAGATTCCATTGATTGCCCGAATCAGGGAGCGGGTTTATGGAGAGCATCTGGAGCATAACACCGGTACAATTTATGGTGCGGATTATATCGGCGCCGGCATTGGTGCGTTCCTCTGGGTCGGGCTGATGTTGTCTCTGGAGATTACCCAGGCAGCGGTATTGACTGCCACAGCCAATCTGATTGCAGGCCTCGTCTTTCTGATGTGGTATTGGCAAAAAATAGTGCTACGCAGTCTGCTGCTCATGGCACATGGTCTTGTGTTGATACTGGCAGCCGGCATATACCGGTTCGGCGATGACTGGACGTTGCAGATGACCAGTCTGCTTTATAAAGACCCCGTGGTCTACAGCCATTCATCGCGGTTCCAGCACATGACCATTACGGAGCGTCGTCGTGTTTCCAACCTTGAACCCGTGTACGCTTTTCATATCAACGGGCGACTGCAGTTTTCAAGTAATGATGAACATATCTACCACAGTATGCTGGTATATCCACCCATGTCCGTGGTCGGTGAGAAAGCGCGAGTCCTGATCATCGGTGGTGGTGATGGCCTGGCATTACGGGACGTATTGAGCTTTGACCCCATCGGCGTCACTCTGGTGGACCTGGATCGGGATCTTGTCGATTTTTTTTCCCCGGGGGACGATATGGCGTCGTACCGGCAAGCTCTGGTGGAACTCAATGGCAGGGCGTTTGCGGATAAGCGGGTTGAAGTGGTGATAGGTGATGCCTTTGTTGAAGCAGACAGATTAAATGCAGAGGGTAAAGTCTATGATGCCATCATCGTTGATTTGCCTGACCCGAGTCATCCAGACCTGGACAGGCTATACAGCGATTACTTCTATCACCGATTGCATCAGCTTTTATCGACCAACGGTGTGATGTCCGTTCAATCCACTTCTCCATACCATTCGAAGGATGCTTTTATGAGCATCGGCAAGACGCTGTCTGCATCCGGTTTTCCACATGTGGAGCAATACCGGCAGAATATTCCGAGCTTTGGTGAATGGGGATGGTCAGTAGCGAGTAAACAGCGCGTCGGCGTTCGTCAGCGGATACTGGCAATGGAGAGACTTCCGGTTGATCATTGGTGGTTAACACGTGACCTGCTGGTCGCTTCGTTCGAATTTCCACACGGTTTTTTCAACGATATGGAGACAATTTTCGTGAATGCGTTAGGAACCAACCGTGTCTACCAGTACCATACACGGGCCTGGAAGGAAGAAATGGGAATATACCGGGATTAGGACCCTATATTATTTACATATCAAATTCCTGATCCATGAATTAACGGGATATAAAGGTTGACCTGAAAATAATTTAAATAAATGTTTGACATATTATGTCGAAAGCGTAAACTTGATTTCGTGACATAATATGTCCAGAAAGGAGCAAATGAATGAATACTGAAGATCTGGCAATGCAACTCTCGAACTTCGAGGACTTAAACGGCTATCAACTGGATTGCCAACCGATTCCTGGAGAGACAGATGTACTGCAGATTACGGTCGGTGATTTTGATGAGTTACCCAGTTATGTGTCAGTGACTGATACTCAGATTTTGTGTATTACCTACCTGTTTACAGAAGATGAGGTAAAGGCGGACAGCCGGACCCAATTGCTGGAGGAGATGCTGGAGTTGAATATACCTATGCCGTTGTCGTCCTTTTCGAGGATTGGGGACAGATACGTAATATTTGGTGCGCTGGCCATCAATTCCAGCATTGAGGATATCGGTTTTGAAATCATCACCTTGACCGAGAATGCTGTTGAAGCAATAACCGCATTGGAAGATTACCTGGAATAGAATTTTGATCAGTACCTGGAGTCAATTCAGGAGGAGTGTTAAATGAGTGTATTAAAGAAAATTATGACTGCTGTAAGAGGCGGAGCCCGTGAAGTCGGAGAATTGATTGTCGACGCAAACGGAACGCGCATTTTCGAACAGGAGATAAAAGATGCGGAGATTCACTTGAGAAAAGCCAAGCAGGATTTGACCGATGTAATGGCCAGACAGATGCAGGCTGGTCGAAAAGTGGAATCACTGAAAAAGGAAATTTCCGAGCATGAAGGTTATGCCGGGCAGGCGCTGGAGAAAGGTAACGAGGATCTTGCCCTTGAAATCGCCGAGAAGATCGCGCAACTGGAAGCTGACCTGATGGAGCAGGAGGAAGTCCATAAGAGTTTTTCGGGTCACGTAGTACGATTGAAGGAACTGGTGAAGAAAACCGAACGACAGATTAAGGACTATGAACGGCAACTGGCCATGGTAAAGACCACTGAGAGTGTTCAGAGAGCAAGTGCCGCGATTACCGATAACTTTGCATCAAGCAATTCAAAGATTCTGTCTGCAAGGGATTCACTGGAACGGATCAAGGAACGACAACAGAACAACTTTGATCGTCTGGCCGCGGCGGAAGAACTGGAAGCGGAGAATTCCGACAAGAGTCTGGAAGAACGGATGAAATCGGCTGGTATCAAAGGCGGTGGAGACAAATCCGCGAATGCGGTACTCGACCGTATCAAAGCGAAGCGTTAGTGAGTTCTTTCATAAAAGGTCTGTGGAGCCGTACCAAAAAGGGACCAGCGGTACGGCGACTCGATCATCCCCGGGACTTGCAGTCCGGCGATCTACTACAGATGTCGGATAGTTTCGGGTTGCCGGATCAACTCAGGAATCAGACATTCAAGGTTGTCGGGATTAACACAGGCCAGTTTGAACACAGCTTCAGCACCACTTTTGCATTACAAAGTGCGACAGATGATACCGTTGATCTGACCATAGAGGAGGATGCCGGTCGTCAGCTCGCTGCATTTTCATTTGCCATCAACAGGGATGTAGTTGAGCAACTGTTTGACCTGGAGGAATTTGGTTCTGTCTTTGATGATGAATTTTCGACGTCTCTGCGTTTGCAGGATGCAGCCGGTATGGATTCTCTGGTTGCCGAAGAATATCACCAGATAGCGATGGGAGAGCGCGGTTATTTCTACGACAGTGATTACCGGGGATCACGTCCACCAGATCATGAGGGTGTTGGTGAGCCCTTTGATTACTACTGTCTGGTGAATGACAAAGAAACACATGGTGTGGAAATTGAGGTATACCAGGGTGGAGAAACCGATGTATCCCTGACGTTGTATCGTGACCTTACAGACATCAGGGATTTGTGGCCGGCTGAATCCGAATCAGATTGAGCAACAAAAATGAGTACGGGTAATAAATGGGAGGAAGAAAAGAAAGCAGTCAAGGCTGTACAGATTGCTTTTGATGTAGGCGATGAGGTGAATCGCAGAATCCGTCAGGAAGCTCTTGAAAGGGGAATAAACCCGCCCGACAGAATCCGTCAGATTCTGGGGTTGCCTGTCCAGAAAAAACCCATGCGCCCAAGACTTTCCATATCACTCTCCGAGGCTGATTTTGGCATTCTGGCGGATAAGTTCAGCGTATCGTGGGATGACCGGATCCGAATACGTCAACTGGCGGCCGAGAAGTTGATTGATCATCTGAAGGGTAGTGAATCCGGGTAATCATTACAACAACCGGATACAATCTTAACGGATTATAAACAGGACCTTATCTTATCAAGATATATAGAGAGATCTTGCGCCGTCGACATAGATGGTATCGCCTGCAGACAAAAGATGATCGAAGAAGGAAGATTTCCGCACTTCTTTTCTTACTCCTTATTCTGGGGTTGATACATGTAACAGCCATGATGGTATTCGAAGGATTTTCTTTCGGAGACTCCATCTGGCTCACCATGACCACCATGACCACAGTAGGCTATGGCGATATCAGTGCGGGCACTTTTTTTGGCCGGTTGGCGACTGTTGCCCTCATGTACTTATTTGGCATTTTCCTGCTGGCGCAGATAGCAGGGGAGTGGATTGACTATCGCCTTGATCGCAAAGAGAGAATGCGTAAAGGGCTTTGGAGATGGAAAATGCACGATCACATTGTCATCATCAACGCACCGGACCAGGACATGTCCAAGTATCTATTTATCCTGGTAGAACAGATTCGGGGGACGCCATTACTTGCGGATTTTCCCATACAGGTCATGTCGTCAGGTTTCAAGGATGGTTTACCGAATGACCTGATGGAATCAGGTGTAGTTCTGCATCGAGGCCATCCGGAAGGGGTCAGCAGTCTGGCTGAGGTTAATGTTGATGCTGCTCGATATATCATTTTGATGGCAGAGGATACAAGCGATTACCGCTCGGACAGTTTAACCCTTGATGTGTTGGACCAGCTTTCCAATTTCGATAAGAAAGGTTACATCATTGCCGAATGCGTACAGGAGTCAAATCGGGATAGATTGTTCAATCATGGGGCAAACGCGGTTTTACGACCAGTACGGGCATATCCGGAACTTGTCGTGCGTGCCATGGCAGCCCCGGGTACCGAGACTATACTTGAAGACTTGTTCAAGTATGAGGGCAGTCACACCAGGCGCTACGATGTTCCTTTTGAAAGCCAGCCCTGGGGAGAAATGGCAAGCCGGTTGTTGAAAAATGGTTTGGGAACACCGCTTGGATACCTGGGACTGGACGGCAGGATTGTTGTTAATCCAGAGCCCGATCAGGTGGTTTCCGGTGAGGCACTTTATCTGATGGTGTCACATAATTCGGATTATCAACCAGACCGGGTACGTGAATTAGTGGTCTGATCAATTCGTGAGAAAACTGTTTGACAACTGGGTTATCGGATTGCGGACGATTTGTGTACTGGTCATCATCATCTGGTGTGTGGAATTGGTGAACAGTATTTTGAATCACAGCCTTAATACCCATGGCGTCTATCCCCGGGAATTACATTCTCTGCCTGGCATCCTGTTCTGGCCATTTTTGCACGGCAATCTGCAACATCTGATCATGAATACAGTTCCTTTGATGGTGATGGGTTTCTTCGTTGCCACTCGAGGTGTGGGTCGGTTTGTTCTGGTTTCCCTTTTCATCACTATTATCGGTGGTCTGGGCGTATGGTGTATCGGGCGCGAGGCGTATCACGTTGGTGCAAGTGGATTGGTATTCGGATTTTTCGGATATCTGATTGCTCTCGGGATTTATGAAAGAAGCCTGGTACCCATGGCTGTATCCTCATTTATCGTGTTCTGCTACGGTGGTTTAATCTTTGGTGTACTCCCTGGTGAGAGTTTTGTTTCCTGGGAAGGTCATCTGACTGGTCTGTGTGCTGGTGTCCTTGCCGCCCGACTGAGTTTTGAAAGAAAATCCGATAAAGGTTAATACTGATGATGAAGATAAATGAAAATTACCAGCGGTATCCTGCGGCTGTACCACTGAAAGGGAATCAGAGATTGGATGCGTACTGCTAATGTCGATAAGTAATGAATACCTGCAGAAATTTAATGCTGATTCTTTGAATCGATTGCTGGGCTTTACACTGTTGGAGCAGGGACCGGGTTATGGTCGTATTGTCCTCAGGAAAAATGAAAAGACGCCGACGGGCATTGGTGGTTCCGTTAACGGTGGTGTCCTGGCAGCGATGGTCGATGTCGTGATGCTGGCTGCCGTGTTTGGAGAAATGAAAGGAGAGGAGCCGGCAGGTACGGCTGAATTGAGTATCAGCTATCTGCGGCAGGCACACGGCGAGCATATCTATGCCACAGCGCACGTAATCAAGCGTGGAAGACAATTGGCGGTTGTCGATGTGGAAATCACGGACGATGATGATCGGCTTTGTACCAAAGCCAGAGTAACCTACGCATTCCGGGCTTAATCTATTGGTCAGTGGGTGAGTTGTCATAACCACAAACTTGTGTTCAGGTTCGGAATCTGGAGCACCGCTCGTGTTGGAAGTGATTCTGATCAGATCATGGGAGGAGATGACAGTAGCAGATAAACGCGGAACTCCCGTACATTAAATTTAAGGCTGTATTAGATATGTCAATTCCCGAATCTGGCTCAGGCGTACCGGGATTATTCGAAGGAGTTGCGGCTTACTATGCTCGCTATCGACCGAAATATCCCGTGGCGATGTTCGACCATCTGGTAGACCGTTTCAATCTGGGGACACTATCTTCCGTACTCGATCTTGGTTGCGGTACGGGCCAACTGGCGTTACCACTCTCCGAGAGACAAATCCCGGTATACGCAGTTGACCCTGAAATAGAAATGCTCCAGGAAGGAATCAGGATAGCACGAGACTCCGGAATCCCGGGTACAAGGTGGATGCTGGGATCGGACAGGACGATTGATTCACTTAATCTTCCGCTCCTGCGAGTTTGTGTTATGGGATCATCCTTCCATTGGACAAATCGTGATTTGCTGCTCAACGCATTGGAGCCGTTGATCGATGATGAAGGTGGTATTGTTGTCATATCTGAACGATCAAGTGCGTGGGGTACGGAAGAGCGCGAACCATGGCAAGACGTCATCAAGCAAGTTATTCAAGAGTTTCTCGGTCCAGAGCGTCGCGCTGCGGAGGGCACATACTCCCATCCAATCGATAATCACCAGGTCGTATTGAGAAGATCTTCCTTTCGAGTGGTAGAAGAATTAGAGTTCCCGGCACGGCAAACGCGAACAATTGAACAGGTGATTGGATTACAACTATCCACGTCCTATGCATCCATTCGCCGACTTGGCTCGCGAGTTGAAGAATTCAAGCAAACTCTTACCGAGCGCCTGCGAGAAGCCGTGCCATCAGAGGTGTTCGAGAAAGTCAGTAATATCGAGGTGCTTATTGCCACTCGAACATAAGACCTGGCGAGGACATTTTTTGGAAACCAAGGCGGTGCAGGCAAACTACCAGCAGTTAATTTTGTCTGAACACCCCGAGGCAGAGGCGACAATAGCCTACAAAGTCTCTGGTGTTCCCAACAACTACCTGGTGGAATCGGGTACCGGAGAGATCATCGCGAAGAATCTCCGTCAACACAAGCTCGACGAGAAGCTCGAAGCGTTACTGGACTTTAAAATTCTCCCGATGCATAAACAACCATAATGGGAGAATTCGTAGACGCAAGGACATTCATCGGCAAAACTGTTGATGTAACAATTGATCGACCTCTTAACTCCAGGCATCCTGAAGCAGACATCATCTATACGGTTAATTACGGATTTCTCCCGAACGTACCAGCACCTGACGGAGAAGATTTGGATGTCTACATCCTCGGCGTCTTCAAACCTCTTGAAACATTCAAAGGCAGGTGTATCGCCGTCATTCAACGGTCTGACGACGATGATGACAAACTCATTGTCGTACCTGAAGGCAAGGACTACTCAGATGAGCAAATCCTCGCCTTGACAGAATTCCAGGAACGATTTTTCGAGTCTTCTGTAACACGTGATGTGATTTAGCCCGACTTCTGCAACGTACAGCGGAAGCGCTCAGTACCAGCGTACATTTCACCAAGGTTCTCAACTCGGAAGCCGCACTTTCGGTAGAAGTCCACCGCCTCCCGGTCTGTCTCGGCTGACAGTTCGCTCAGACCTAATCTGTCGACTACGGCCACCAGCATCGCCTTGCCAATGCCTTTTCCACGTTGCTTCGATCGCACTGCGATGTGACGCAACTCTCCATCCCGGCCGTCTACTTTCAGGCCCACACACCCGAGCAGATGACGCTCCCGTTCCTCGCCGAAGAGATGCCAGGCGTCCCATGAACGATAGCGTTGAAGCGTCTCGGAGATCTGTGCTTCGTTGGGATCCCCCATGGACAAAGAGATCAGTTCTCTTATATCGAAGGCATCCATCCGGTCAGCCAAGTCTATGATCATCGATCCTGCCTCTTTCAGTCAGTAAATGTACCTCCAGACACCCTATGTAGACACATTCTGTGACTGATGCACAAGCTTCTTAACTTACCACTCTAATACAATCTGCTTCCATGGTCTCTGCGCCAATTGGATGTCCTCCGCATGGAGAGATTTCCAAGCCTGAAATCGTCGTAGTACTACCGTTCAAAAAGTGGTTAATTCGAATATTACTTGCCAATATCCTGGGATGGCCTGCCGTTTCGGCAGGTAGAACGTGGTCATTGGGACTGTGTTGATTGATGTCAGTGTGCCGCAACGCCTTTTTACGAGTTGACTAAAGCATGACCTGGAATATAGACTTAAGCGTATAAGCGTATAAGCGTATAAGCGTATAAGCGTATAAGCGTATAAGCGTATAAGCGTAAAACTGTCAATTATGTGGAAGATACAACTATGACCCGATGGAGTTTGGTAGTAGATGACCAAACTGACCGTAGTTTAAGGACTTATCTTGGTCAGCAAGGTTCAAAAAAAGGTGATTTGTCTAAATTCGTTGAACAAGCTGTTTTAGAGAGGTTGTTTAATAAAACAGCCAGGGGGATCAAAGTTCGCAATGAAAGTCTGGATCAGGAAACCATCATGGCGGAAGTAGATGAAGCAGTAGGAGCCGTGCGTGAGGATCGTTCTTGATACGGGTATCTTTGTAAGTGCACTGATTACTAAAAATACCCCACCTGATTTACTTTATAGCGCGTGGCGGGAAGGTTACTTTGACCTTGTCACCTCTGAACCTCAGCTCAAAGAAATAGAGCGAGTGTTTCTGTATCCTAAGTTACAAAAATATATCAACCGTAATGAAGCACGTTTTTTACTTGATACGCTTAACGCCTTTGCTGAAATTGTTGAGTCGATACCGTACGTCGGATATTCATCTGATCCTGATGACAATAAAATAATTGCGACAGCAATTACGGGAAGAGCAACGATATTGGTGTCAGGTGATAAGAACGATATTCTGTCCCTCAAGGAAGTTGAAGGTATCAGATTTCTGAGTGCCAGAGAGACAGTTCAGGTATTAAACATTTCTGAACAATAAGCCTGGATTTACCGGGTAGTTGACAATCGTACTCAGATTGTCAATTTACTAAGGTTCGATCCCGTCAGCCGGTCCATGCAGCATATTATCATCGGCACGGACAGACCTCATCTGCCTCAAGATGCTTCCTGGGATGATCTGCTGTTTCGGCAGGTAGGACGTCGGGAGATTGAACGCAGTCACTGGGACTGTGTTG
>JAPOOX010000339.1 GCA_026713185.1 Gammaproteobacteria bacterium | reverse complement strand
GCTTATTTTCGTTTAATATGTACAATATTTGCCTCAAATAACCAAAAAATATGACTCAATCAGTCTCGCCCTCGCTACGGTCGCAGTTCTCGGGCAGCCTCCTGGTCAGAGTAGAGCCTTCAGCGGGCTATTGTTCTCAAGAAGGTACAAAATTCTTGAGTTCCAAACCATCAATAAAACGAAAATCCCGGTAATTTGCCGTAATGAGTTCAAAGTTGGATTGGATGGCCGTGGCTGCGATTAGAGCATCGCCCAGCGTCAGGGCATGACTCGGGGCATGCTGTTTTATCAGAAGGCGAGCGATAATGCTGATATTTTCATTCAGTTCCAATATGCGGATATTGAACGCTTGCAACAGCCTTTCAACCAGTCTGACCTTGCTCTTGTTACTTGCGCCCTGGACCAGCTCCATGTAAGTGATGGCGCTGATGTGTATATTTTCTGTTTCCTCTATCAGCGTGATGGCTTTGACGTTTTGCTTTTCCAGATAAATAAAAATATTGGTATCAAATAGCATGATCGCGACCCATTCTGCCGGCTTTTATTCGCCTTAGCTCGGCTTCCAGGGAAATATCTTCTCCCAACTGGAAAAATGCCTGTAATACTTCTGCTCTCTCTTTCTTGTTCGTTGTATTTGCACTGGGTTTGATAATGCCGATAACCTGACCGTGGCTGGTCAGCTCAACCTCTTCACCCCGCTTTAGGGCTTCCTTGAGTTCGCTGGCATGAGTCCTGAGGTGTGAAAAAGTGATTGCCTGCATGGTTATTCGGCCATTGTGAGTGACATGTGGGAAAGTGTAGCAGCTTGCCATAGTTTTATACAATATGTTTTGTACAAAATATTGATTGACTGTCCCCGATTTCCCTTTGAACAGCACTTCCTGATACTGTGACACGGCCTTTATGTGTGCCTGTTTGTTAATACAAAAATACAAAATAGAACAATGACTGTTTTCCCCATTGTTTTATTTCTCCCTGGATATGTATATTTAGTAACGCACCCCATTTTTTTGAAAGAAGGTAAATATGATTGATCGCGATCTTGAAATTCGAACACCTGACGGGGACATGACTACGTTCATTTCTCATCCTGAGGGGGATGGTCCTTACCCATTGATCCTGTTCCTGATGGATGCACCGGGCAAGCGTGAAGAACTGCACGACATGGCACGCCGGCTGGCAGCAAAGGGTTATTATGTGATGTTGCCAAATCTGTATTATCGACGTACCCCGGTTTTCGACATGGAGGCCGAAGGCCGGGACGTCATGCGTGAGCACATGGCGTCACTCAGTATTGCCGCAGTCTGTCAGGACGTATCAGCAATGCTCGAATTTTCTACCGGGGACTCGGCTGCGCGTGCAGGCGCCATAGGTTGTGTGGGATACTGCATGAGCGGACCGTTTGCCTTTGCACTGGCAGCGTTGGAACAGCGGGTAGCGGCGTCGGCGTCGATACACGGCGTCATGCTGTGTTCCGATCAACAGGACTCTCCACATCTGCTGTCAGATCGCGTCAAGGGTGAACTGTATTTTGGTTGTGCCGAGAACGACGTTCATGTTCCGGAGGGGATGATTGAGGCGCTGGAAAAGCATCTTGAGCAGGTTGGCGCAGACTACCGAATCGAGTGGTATCCCGGGACCGCTCATGGTTTTGTGTTTCCCAAGCGTGACGCAGCTTACAACGAGGAGGCCGCAGAGCGACACTGGGAACGGCTTTTTGACTTGTTCCAGCGCAAACTCTGAATGTGTTTAAATCAGTTGTGTTGCGATCGGCTTCGCCTTGAGAGTCATTTCCTGTCGTCTGATGAACAACGCACGGGCTTCTTCAGGAGCTTTCCGTGAAACCTCCCAGACTGACAGGTCCCGATACCAGGTCACGAGCAGCATTGTGCCAATCTCGGATGTTCGATCAGGTTCCGCGAATAGACACTGTACCTGACAGTCGGTACGAGGTCCGTCTGTTGAACAATCTCGAAGTCGCCTGGCAAGGCAGTGAAATCACCTTGCACGTTTTCGCTGCTGGTCACGAGGTAGACCTCATTCGTGGCAAGACCGAGGCGGCCCCCAAACAGACCGAATATCTGCACGTTTCCGGCTTGCAATGTTGGTGCAACAGTCTCTTTTACCGCGCGAACAAGGTTGGTTGCCAGGGACGAATTCGGATCGCTCAGTTGATATACTCGATAATGAACCATGAGCCATCCAGGGCTGAAAAAACGAACCTGGAGTATAACAAAACAGAACAATTTAACCTTGGAATCGAGAAAAACATATGAAAACAACCACCATAAAAAACACCAACCTTGACGTCAGCATGTTCTGTCTGGGTGGCCAGAGCTTTGGTTCCCGCGACAGCAAAGCTGTTTCCTATGCCATGCTTGATCAATTTGCTGATGCTGGCGGTAACTTTCTGGATACCGCCAACAACTATGCCATCTGGAACGGCCAGGGTGGCGAAAGCGAAACCATGCTGGGCAACTGGATGACTGATCGAGGTAACCGGGATCAGATTGTCCTGGCGACCAAGATGGGTGGGCGTACCAAGGATGCTCCAATGTCGTCTAAACCGGAACACATCCTGCGGGAGTGTGAGCGGAGCCTGAAACGCCTTCAGACTGATCATATTGATTTGTATTACTTACATTGTGATGATCGCTCAGTGCCTTTGGAAGATCAGTTGGGCGCCATGGACCAACTGGTCAGGGAAGGCAAGGTAAGGTATGTAGGCGCCAGCAACTTTAAAGCCTGGCGACTGGCAGAGGCAGCAGCTGTCAGTACAGCCAACAATTTCACAGCCTTCTGCTGCGTTCAGCAGCGTTACACCTACCTGCGTCCACGGGTTGATGCCGATTTCGGCTTTCAGAAGTCCTGCAATGATGATTTGCTCGAATACTGTGCTCAACGGGACTTCCAACTGGTTGCCTATTCGCCCCTGCTGGGCGGCGCCTACATTCGTGAAGACCGCAAGATACAGCAGCAATACAATCATCGCGATTCAGATGCGCGTAAAGCAGTATTGTTCCAGATCGCTGAAGAGACAGGCGTCACACCCAACCAGTTAATCCTGGCCTGGATGACGGGACGTGGTGTCATACCAATATCAGGCGCCAGTACGGCGGATCAGATGAGTGAGAGCCTGGTTGGTTTCGACCTGACCCTGACAGATGACATTCTCGACCGTCTCGACGCGGCTGGAGCAGAACAGTAGCAGGCAGCCCCTCTAAAGAGACCAGGCGACATTTCAACAAAAAAATGTGCTTTGACTGAGGATCACAAGTAGTACAGCCAGCGAATGACAACCCTGGTACCGCCACCTGATGTGATGCTTTTATCCTGCAAAGGGATGCCACCAAATTCATCACCGCCACGTCCGAGGGGTTGCATCATTCCCAACTGAAAGCGTTGGTGATCTCCCGGTTCATAGGTAATTGATGT
>JAPOOX010000097.1 GCA_026713185.1 Gammaproteobacteria bacterium | reverse complement strand
TGATTCCAGTGCTGGACAACCGCAAGCACTACTGGGTGGGCGACGCCGAAGTCGACAAGTTGATTTCCCGAGGTGAAGGCTGGCTTGATGCGCATCCGCTACGTGACATGATCGTGCGCCGTTATCTCAAACACCAGTCTGATCTGGCTGGTGAAGCCATTGTACGTCTTTCGGACGGTGAGGGGGTGGAACAGGGGACGGTTCAAGAGGACGCCACTGAACATTTCCTGCCATTAAACGACATCCGCATCGCTGCAGTGGTGCGTGTACTTAAAGAATGTGGCGCTAATCGTCTGCTGGATATAGGTTGTGGGGAAGGGCGACTGTTGAAGGAACTCCTGGCTGTGCCGCAATTCCATGAAATCGTCGGAGTGGATGTCTCTGTCAATGCATTGGAACTTGCCGGCCGCCGACTCAGGTTAAACCGGTTGCCGGATCTCAAAAGATGCCGCATCAGGCTCCTGCATGGCGCGATGACCTATCGTGATGCCCGCCTGGAAGGTTATGACGCCGCCGCTATAGTGGAAGCAGTTGAGCACCTGGACCCTGGACAACTTACCACTTTTGAACGTGCGATATTTGAATATGCAAAACCGGAGACGGTGGTGGTCACAACGCCGAACCGGGAATACAACGTCAATTACCCGAATATTGCCCAGGGAGAGTTCCGCCATCGCGACCACCGCTTTGAGTGGACGCGAACCGAATTTACGGCATGGGCTGATAAGGTGACAGAGGCTCACGGTTATTCGGTGACGATAGAACCGGTCGGTGAAGTTGATCCGGTTCTTGGACCACCGACCCAGATGGGGATTTTTCATCGATGCAAATAGAAATACCCGAATACTGCCTGGTAATGTTGATCGGCGCTTCCGGCTCCGGCAAGTCCACCTTTGCGCACAAGCACTTTGCACCTACAGAAGTGATTTCTTCGGATTACTGCCGGGCGCTGGTGAGCGACGACGCCACAGACCAGGCGGCAACCAGGGATGCCTTTGAGGTGCTTGAATTCATTGCACGAAAACGCCTGGCCGCCCGACGACTGACCGTGATAGACGCCACCAACGTACGTACTGAAGACCGCAGCCGGTTCGTACGCCTTGCCCGTGAATACCATGCATTTACCGTGAGTATCATATTTGATCTGCCGGAACGCATCTGCCAGGAACGTAATGCCACACGGCAGGATCGAAACTTCGGCCCACACGTCGTGCACAATCACATTCGATTGTTACGCCGTTCGATCAAGCAGCTTGGTCGGAAGGGATCCCGCTATCGATTCCGGCTACGCTCAGAGGCAGAAATAGACAGCGCTACCATCAAGCGCCAACCCCTGTGGACTGATCGCCGTGATGACGCAGGACCATTCGACATCATTGGTGATATCCATGGCTGCTTTGATGAACTGTCCACTTTGCTGGACAAACTGGGCTACAAAGTCGAACGCGAAAGCGACCGTTTTGAGGTATCGCATCCACAATCAAGACGATTGATTTTTCTTGGCGACATTATCGACCGCGGTCCTGGAATCGTAAATTGTTTGCGCCTTGTTATGGATGCCGTTGAAAGTGGTGCGGCACTCTGCATTCCTGGTAACCACGAGGTAAAGTTGTTACGTAAATTGCGCGGGCGCAACGTCAAGCTCATTCACGGGCTTGACGAGACTGTGGCTCAAATGGAGGCCGAATCACCAGTATTTCATGACCGTGTCGCGGCTTTTATTGATAGTCTGGTGAGCCATTACATGTTCGATGCCGGCAAACTCGTGGTCGCCCATGCCGGATTGAAAGCAGAAATGCAGAATCGGTCGTCTGGTGCGGTACGTGAGTTTGCACTTTATGGCGAAACCACGGGAGAAACCGACGAGTTCGGCTTTCCCGTACGCTATAACTGGGCTGGTGAATACCGTGGCGACGCGGCCGTCGTCTATGGTCATACACCTGTGCCCAGGGCTGAATGGGTAAATCACACTATTTGTGTTGATACCGGCTGTGTGTTCGGTGGCAGCCTGACCGCGTTGCGGTACCCGGAGCGGGAACTGGTTTCTGTTCCTGCAGAAAAAATATACTACGCTCCCACTGGCCCCGGGCTGTCTGCTGTGCCTGAACTATCAGCACAACACACCCATGACGAAGTACTTGATATAGACGATGTGCTTGGGAAGCGCATCATCGATACTCGCTACTTGTCCAATATCACTGTACGTCAGGAAAACGCCGCAGCAGCGCTTGAAGTCATGAGCCGGTTCGCCATCAATCCGAAGTGGCTTATCTATCTGCCACCCACCATGTCGCCTTGTGGAACCAGTGTTTTGGAAGGTCTGTTGGAACACCCTGCAGAGGCATTCGGGTATTTCCGCAGTAATGGTGTGCAAAAGGTAATTTGCGAGGAAAAGCACATGGGATCGCGCGCCATCGTGGTGGTCTGTCGAGACGGGGACGCTGCCAGAAATCGCTTCGGCGTCAATAATAAAAGCGCTGGTGTGATCTATACCCGTACCGGTCGTGGTTTCTTCAATGACGATAGTTTTCATAGAGGTTTCGAAAAGCAAATTCTCGACCGTGTGCGTAACGCCGCCGACCAATGCGGTTTTTGGAAAAAGTTTGATACCGACTGGTTTTGTCTGGATTGCGAGATTATGCCCTGGTCCGCAAAAGCAGGCGAATTGTTGCAGACTCATTACCAGCCTGTTGCCGACGCAGCCGGGATCGGCCTTGCTCAAGCGATTGCGGCGCTTGAAAGCGCAACAGTGCGCGGCCTCGATTCTGCAGATCTGCTGCAACGCTTCCAGACACGATCTGTATTGGCTGACAGCTACAAAGACGCATATAAACGCTACAACTGGCCGGTTTCTACTGTCGACGATCTGAAACTTGCACCGTTCCACCTGTTGGCTACCGAAGGCGTGGTTCATACGGACAAAGATCACGGCTGGCATATGGAGCAACTCGCTGAACTCTGCAAAGACGACGATCTGTTGATGACCACTGCCTGCAGGACTGTAGACCTTGACGACGAGGCTGGATGTGCTGATGCCATCCTCTGGTGGGAGACACTGACTGCGGCCGGTGGCGAAGGCATGGTGGTGAAACCCTGGAATTTTGTTGTCAGGAAAGGGCAGGGCATGGTGCAACCCGCAGTGAAATGTCGTGGTCGAGAATACCTGCGCATCATCTACGGTCCTGATTACACCATGGAAGAAAATCTGGCTCGATTAAGGCAACGCGGTCTGGGTGCAAAGCGTTCATTGGCAAGACGGGAATTCGCCCTGGGGCTAGAGGGGCTGGAACGATTTATCCAGCGCGAACCGTTGCGGCGAGTTCACGAATGCGTGTTCGCGGTATTGGCACTGGAATCAGAGCCCGTGGACCCTCGTTTATAACCTGTTTAATTGATGATTTGCATGATTGTCGATCTGCGGGATTTTTTTACTCTTGTACACTGTTTGTGCTTTAGTGAATCAACCTGGATGAAATGGATGGAAAATGTCGAATTTTAAGTTAATCGGTAAAACAGCAATTGTAACGGGTGGCGCCGGTGGACTTGGCCTGCCGATGGCACGAGCCTATGCAGAAGCGGGGGCTAATGTAGTGGTTACCAGCAGGAATGCGGAAAATATTCAGAAAGTCGCAGACGAGATCAATGACAAGGGCCAGAAAGCAATAGCAATACCGGTTGATATTACCAGCGAGGACCAACTCGACGAATTAATCAGCAGGACCGTCGAGGCTTTTGGATCTGTAGATGTAATAGTCAACAATGCAGGCCGCTGGGGGAAGAGCCAGAAAGCAGAAGACACACCTCTGGATGATTGGAATCATATTGTGGAACTCAATCTGACGGGTTGTTTCCTGGTGTGTATGGCGGCAGGCAGGCAAATGATCAAGCAAGGTGGTGGCAAGATCATAAACGTCTCATCGGTAGCGGGTAGCAAAGGCAACCCGAACCAGTTGCACTATTCTGCAGCCAAGGCGGGCGTTCTCAGTCTTACCAATAACCTCGCCATGATGTGGGCAAAATATAATATCAATGTGAATTGTATACTACCGGGTCTGATTGCCACCGAGGAATTGAAGGGATATAACTTCATTCCACCTGCTGTTGATAAAGAGGGGAATCCTGTGCCAAGACTGGATTTACCGCCGAACCCTGAAGATGTGGCAAATCTGGCTCTGTTCCTTGCCTCACCGGCTTCGGATTCGATTACCGGAGAACTGATACCGATACGCTCCTGGCTTAAGTTAGATCGTTTCTGGCAATAATGACGGCCACCGGAAGCCAGGAAACTCACCGGGTCAGTGACAGGTTTCTGCCTGGATGTTCCACAATTATTACATTCCCCGAAGAGTGACTGTAATCGGTTGCAGGGTAGCTGAAATGGCCGGGAACAATCCGCCGGTTAGTCCGAGAATACAGGACCAGACGATACCGTTTGTAATCAGTTCTGTCGTTACTGCAAAGTCGAATGATACCTGGGAAAAAGTGCCTCCCCAGGTTGACGCGGTGTATCCGTTGAAAAAAAGGTAGGCAATCAAGGCGCCTGCAATGCCGCCGATAATGGCCAGGACCAAAGCCTCGGTCATCACCGAGATAACGATGGGAGCAGGACCAAATCCCAGCGCCCGCAGTGTGGCAATTTCAACGGAACGGGTAGACACTGCGGAATACATGGTATTTAACGCCGCAAATATGGCGCCAATTGCCATGATGAATCCAACGCTGTAGCCAAACGTTTCGATGAGCGAAGTGGTTGCACCGGATTGTGCACTGTAATATGTGGTTTCCCTGATGACATTGGTTTCCAGTTGGGGATCATCCGCCAGTGACTGTTTAAATGTTTCCAGGTCATCTTCTGACTTCAACTTGACGAACACTGTATTGTATCCACCGCCTCGATTGAGATTAGAACGGAGTACCACGGTATCGACCCAGACTTCTGATTCATAAATGGAATCATCCGCCTCAAAAAGACCGACCACTGTCCATTTGGCGCCCCTGATATTCAATTGACCACCGATATCTATCCCCTGGAATTGATCGGCTGCTTTTACACCGGCAATCAACTCAAAGCGACCAAATGTCAGATTCCGTCCTTCGACTATCGTTACTTCGTCCCGGATAATAAAGGATTTCTCTTCTACACCACGCATAGGCATGTTGGCTTCCGAGTTGTTTCCGCGTTTACGGATGTCCGCAATCACGTAGATTTCCCCCGCCGCCATGGCGCCTGATTGACCAGTTTCAATCCAGGGATTGCTTTCAATCAGTCTGGCTTGTTGTACTGACAATCCGCTTGACATCTCACTCTCGGAACCACCGCGCATAACGATGGCGCGATCCGGGAAACCACTGCCCTTCAATGTTGCCTCAAATCCTTTTGCCATGGACAGCACCGTAATGAGTACAGCCACCACACCGGCGATTCCAACCACAATGACCATGGATGAACCGACTCTTGAAGATAGATTGCGGAGATTCATCATGGTAATAGACAGGGTCTGGTGGATACTGTTCATCGTTCGCACCTTCTACTGAGCGCCGGGACTTTATCAGACTGCATGTTCACCCATCGCATTAACGATATTCAGCCGCATGGCCCGTAATGCAGGGGGTAAGCCAACGACAATCCCCAACAGAAGAGCCAGGACAACACCCTGTATGTAAACCAGTGGTGTCATCTCTACTGAATCAAAAAATGGAATCACACCCATGAATAAAGGAATCAGCAACTGTGCCGTCAACAACCCGGGGATGCATCCCAGAAGAATCATCAAAACGGATTCGGACAGAACGATCCACAGGATATGCATATTGCTGAAGCCAATGGTTTTCAAAATGGCAAATTCCGGTATGCGTTCCCGAATTGCCTGTGCCATGGTATTTCCCGTCAGGAGCAGAATGGTAAAGAACACTGCAGACAGAATACTGGTCATGATAAAACCAATGTCACCTAACTGATTGGCAAACATCTGGTTGTATGCTTTTTCTGTTGTGGTCTTGGTTTCATCATTGCTATTGGCAAATATCGCATCGATTTCTTTAGCGATTTCCGCAGTTCTTGACGGTTCTGAAATCCTAACGATAAAGGTACCGACACCGCCCTGACCAAATTGTCTGTATTCATCGAAAAACTCAAAGTTGATAAACATCTGATTGGTGTCGACGGTGTCATCATCCGAATCAAAAATCCCGACAAGATCAAATTCCCAGGGACCATTGTCTTTGTTGAGCCATATATTGGGGATAATCGGAATCCTGTCACCAACTTCAAGGTCGTGCCTGTCGGCAACCTCCCGCCCTATGATCGCTCCGGTACGGGTATTGATAAATGCTTCGACCTGGTCAGGAGGTAGCTTATATTCCGGGTAGACGTCGAGAAACGCCGCCGGAGGCACCGGCCAGCGAGAAAAAAATTGCCTATTATCCTGGTAGGTGCCACCAAACCAGGAACGATGTGCTACCAGTTCCACACCGGGTACTTCCTGAATTCTGTTTTGGTAATTCAATGGAATGTCGTCGATGATGGAATACCTGGGTGCTACGATGAGCCTGTCGATACCCGAAAAATCAATACCTTGTGAAAAAGCCATGGATACTGAATTCAGCATCCCGAACAACAGGAATGCGATAAACAGTGTCGCCAGGGTTAATATGCTACTGATGGGTTTACGAAACAGAGCGGCCCGGATCAGGCTGAAATATTTCATGATTCCTGCTGTCCGGTCAGTCTGCCCTTGTCAAGGTACAGGGTGTGATTGGCATGGTCGGCAGCTTTGGGATCATGTGTCACCATCAGCACGGTCTTGCCATACTCCCTGTTAAGCAGTTGCAGAAGTTCCAGAATCTCGTCAGCGGTAGTACGGTCAAGGTCACCCGTGGGCTCATCGCAGACCAGCAGTTCGGGGTCGGATACAATGGCGCGTGCAATAGCCACCCGTTGTTCCTGACCACCGGAGAGTTCCCTGGGGCGATGGTTCGCACGGTCTTCCAGGCCCACAACCTGCAGTGCGGTCAGAGCCCGTTGCTTTCTTTCACTACTGGACATATGCGTCAGTAGCAGGGGCAACTCTACATTTTTTTGTGCGGTGAGTATCGGTAGTAAATTGTAGAATTGAAAGACGAATCCGACATTGCGAGATCGCCAGACCGCCAATTGACCCTGGGAAAGCTGATGGATCTGTTTACCAGCGATGCTGATGGAGCCGACGGTAGGAGAATCCAGCCCGCCAATGAGGTTCAGAAGTGTTGTTTTGCCGGAACCGGAAGGACCCATGAAGGCCAGGAAGTCGCCTTTGTCAATGGACAGATTCAAATCTTCGAGTACTGGAATATCCATCGCGCCGCGATGATATGATTTGGCAACTTCGGAGATTTTTATCAGCACATCACCCATAGTAAGTCTCCAATATGATAATGCTTATTGGGCTGATGACATGTCTGTTGACACGCGCCGTCTGCCATCCAGCAATAACTCTGTCAATTCGCTGGACAGATTGCTGACAACTTTTTCACCTGCCTGTAATCCGTAGGTGATATTGCTGATGTTACCCTGCATGTCAGCACCTACGTGTACTGTTCTGCGATGCACAATACCATCGTCGATGACGAAAACAACCGATTCATCATCAACAGAGGTCACAGCGTTTTCGGGGATCATAACGCCAGTCAACACTTTGGCAGGTCCGTCACCGCTGATTGTGTCATCCAGAAAAGAGACTTTTACCCCCATGTCCGGCAGAATACGGCTGTCAGTTTCCAGGAATGCAATACGAACCCGGACTGTTGCCTTATTGCGGTCCGCGGTGGGGATAATGGTTATCACCTTTGCGGGTATCTGCCAGTCAGGATATGAATTCAGCGTTGCCGTTACCGGTTGTTCAGGCGTCACCCGGTTGATATAGGACTCGTTAACGTCCACCTCAATTTCCAGCGAGGTCATATCCACGATGGTGCAGATGCCCGTCCTGGTAAATCCGCCTCCCGCTGACACCGGGGAGATCATTTCTCCCGGTTGAGCTGCCTTGGCGATGACAACACCACCAAATGGCGCCCGGATCTCGGTATCTGCCAACTGTTGTTGTTGTATTTTCATACTGCGCCGTCCTACCTCGATCTCTGCACCAAGTGCCTTCAGTCTTGCGTTTAGTCCCTGTACCGCAAGAAATGCGCCGTCCAGGTCTGCCTGACTGGCGAGTTCCCTGTCTGCAAGCTCAATCGTTCGCCTGTGTGCCAGTTCCGCTTCCTGTAACTGGATCTCCACCTCGTTCAGCCTGGACTCGGTAGCCTGAAGTCGGGCTTTGGCAAGCGCCAACTCCGCGGTTTGCGTGACATCGTCCAGTCTGGCCAGTAACTGACCTTGTTCTACAACGACACCCTCTTCGATCAGTATTTCGGTGACTTTACCCGTGTATTTGGAAGAAACGGTTGCCTGCCGACGAGCGGTAACATAGCCACTTGCATCAAGCACTGCATCGGAGCCGGTGTTGGCAGAACCACTGGCGGGTCTGGCTGCCACGGTATTGACTTCAATCAGTTCCTGCCCGGGTAAAAGCCAGAACCAGGCCCCGCCGGCAAGTACAATGGCGCCAATACCTGTGATCAGCAACCGGGGCATCCTGTTTCCGGCCTTGCGTTGATTGTCCTGGATACTGAGTTTGCCCAGCAGTGCTTTCTTATCGTTCATGCCCACCCCGAGAGGATGCCAGTGTAACGGGTTGACTGGGTTGCATCAACGATTGAGAGCCTTCAGCGGGCCAAACACTCGCCATGCCGCTGTCGCGGAGCAAACAGGTTGGCTTACCTGGATTTTCTTCGTTATGTTTGATGAGGCTTGTTTCATTAACGAGTGTGTTCGCAGATGGCTTTGGGGCATTC
>JAPOOX010000338.1 GCA_026713185.1 Gammaproteobacteria bacterium | reverse complement strand
TAACCGCAGAAACAAGATTTCGATAAGATCTAATGGTGCCGGAAAGTGGACTCGAACCACCGACCAATTACTTACGAAGCAACTGCTCTGCCAACTGAGCTATTCCGGCAAACAGGAATCGATTATAAACGATCCTGTCAGGCAGGCCACCCGGTCAGGGAAAAGTTCTTTCCACGGGATCAACTTCTTCAGGGTGCGTGCCCGTAATAGTGAATCCACTACCCCTGGCACACTCGGGAGGCGATTCACCAATTATATCGCATACAACGTCAAAGGTTATCATGCTGGAACCGGTGTCCGGTCGCCAACCCAGAGCCGCCGCCAGACCCGTATCGGGCGCCGCGGGATCATACTTTCCCGAAACGTATTCGCCCCTGTCCATCCGACGTTCCTCCTGGAAAAGGTAAATTGATTGCATGGTATCTTTGATAACACTTATCCGGGCGGTTTTGATGTAGTTGTTATAGGCTGGTACTGCGACCACGGTTATGATCCCCAGAACCGCGATGACAACCATGAGTTCAATTAATGTTATACCGCTGTTTCCGGAAGTCATGATCCACCTTTGAATCTGCCTGGATCGGCCACAGGAATCGCTGTCATCATACGGGCAATCAGAACTACACCTCGGAGGCAGCACTGATGGTTTTGCTTTCTTCGGTCAGGTCCTCATAGGCAGGTCTGGTTATCGTGACTTCCTCATCATCACCCACGACCACCACTACCCCGTTTACAGCATCGGCGGTTTCTTGATAGGCGTTTCCACCACCCGGCGCCTGATTGCCGCCCGGATTGAAAATCGCAATCCAGCCTGCCGAGTCTACAGGCAAATTACCTGTCAAGCCGAGGGCTTTTTGCGAACTGCCCTTGACGAAGGTTGAACGTGCGAGCCGAACGGCTTCTTCATAATGCGCACTGACCTTGGCCATATTGGCAGTCTTGACATAATCCGTATAGGCAGGAATGGCAAATGCAGCGAGAATGGCGATAATCGCAACAACCATCATCAACTCGATCAGGGTAAAACCCTGCTTGTATTTCATTTTCATGGCACTCTCCATTCAATGACTCAATCTCAATAGATACTGAACACAATTTTTTCACAGGATGTCAAACTGATGACAGCAGTAATATCTGACACTTTGTTAAGACATTGTCCATGCTGACCAGTCCTTTATCGCTATCGACACCCTTCGAGACGGCACATAAACTTTCTGGATCATTTCCCACTTATGGGATACTGCTTCAGGACAGGTATGGCTGCAATCCCGAATCAATTAAACGGACTGGCTCGCAGACTGGTTAAAGACGGGTTTATCAGTAATACTGCTGCCCGGGACGCCACCGAAACAGCCTTTAAAAACCAGGTTTCCGTTATCAAATACCTGGTAGACAATGAACTCGTCAATGCTGCAACCATTGCCAATGTCGCAGCAGATGAATACAGCACACCTTTACTGGATATAGACTCAATCGACCTGGAATTCATTCCCAGGACCATGGTTGACAAAGCGTTGATTCGCAAGCATCACGCACTTCCGGTCTTCCACAGAGGCAACCGACTGTTTGTTGCCATTTCAGACCCCACCAATCGACAGGCACTTCAGGACATTCAATTCCAAACCGCTGTCAATGTCGAGGAAGTACTCGTACAGGAAGACAAACTGGACAGCCTCATAGACTCTTTTCTGGAGTCCCAGGAAGGGTCTGGACTGGGTGATCTGGGTGAAGAGGATGTAGAACTGAGTCTGGAAGCTGTTGATGAGGAAGGCGGGGGTCCGGAAGACGAAGACACCGCCAGTATTGCAGACGACACACCGGTTGTACGGTACATCAACAAGATGCTGATGGACGCCATCAGGGGTGGTTCCTCGGATCTTCACTTTGAACCTTTCGAAAAGACCTACAGGGTCAGATTCCGAACCGATGGTATTCTTCATGAGGTATCCAATCCACCTGTCAATCTTGGCCCCAAAATCGCATCCCGTCTCAAGGTCATGTCCCGTATGGATATTTCCGAGAAACGAATACCCCAGGACGGCCGAATCAAACTGAAACTCTCAAGGTCCAGGTCCATCGACTTTCGGGTCAATACACTACCCGTACTGTTTGGCGAAAAACTCTGCCTGCGAATTCTTGACCCCGGCAGTGCCAGAATGGGTATTGATGCCCTGGGTTACGAGGATGATCAGAAAGCACTGTATCTGGATGCCCTGCACAGACCCCAGGGCATGATTCTGGTCACTGGCCCTACCGGAAGTGGTAAAACCGTCTCTCTGTATACCGGACTGAACATTCTCAATACATCGGAACGTAATATTTCCACTGTTGAAGATCCGATTGAAATCAACCTGGAAGGCATTAATCAATGTCCGGTCAACCATAAGACAGGCCTCGGCTTCAGCGAAGCATTACGGTCATTTCTAAGGCAAGACCCCGATATCGTCATGGTCGGAGAAATACGGGATCTGGAAACGGCCAATATTGCGATCAGAGCAGCCCAGACTGGCCATATGGTGTTGTCCACACTCCATACCAACAATGCTCCGGAAACCATTACCCGATTGCGTAATATGGGTGTAGCGGCATTCAATCTCGCTACGTCAATAAAACTCATAGTGGCGCAACGGCTGGCCAGACGGTTGTGCGATTGCAAGATGAGACTCGATATCCCAGGCAGTACATTGTTAGAAAGGGGATTTTCAGAAAAGGATATAGATGAAGGACTGGAGGTCTACGGACCCGCAGGTTGTCAAAAATGCTCCGGTGGCTACAGGGGACGAATCGGTATCTATGAGGTTGTCAGGATAACTGATGAGATCGCAAGAATTATGATGGAAGACGGCAACTCTCTGGAAATCGCGGAAGTCTGCAAGCGTGAAGGTTTCAACAATATCTTCCAGTCAGCACTGTTGAAGGTTAAAAAGGGTTTGACCAGTTTAGAGGAAGTAGACCGCGTCACCAGCGGTCATTAGAGAAAGTCAGGACAATCAATGGCGTTACAGCAGAGAAACAGCCCGGCGAGGGCAACCGGGAAAAAGGGTATATTCAGTCTTGCTATAATGTCTGAAAAGATTAATCCCGTCGATATTGCTCTATTTACCCGGCAACTTGCCACCATGATGGAAGCCGGCGTTCCGCTGGTGCAGTCATTTGAGATCGTTGCGGATGGCATGGATAACCAAACACTGCAAGACATGATTTTAAAACTTAAGGACGAAGTATCGGCCGGGAATTCATTCGCCGCCGCTGTCAGGACACAACCCCGATACTTTGATGATTTATTCTGTAATCTGATAGC
>JAPOOX010000317.1 GCA_026713185.1 Gammaproteobacteria bacterium | reverse complement strand
TTCATTCTTGAGCGTAAAATCAAGCGCTTTGGCAACTGCAGCATGAAAAGCGGGTTCGAGATTCGAATTCACGATCAGATAGCCATCAGCGATATAGCGTTGAACCTGCTCGTCGCTGAGAAGAATTGGCCTCTGCTGTTTCATTAGTGCCTGCTCATATTGGATAGTTGCCTGGGAAATGACACCAGGAGCCATAATACTTTGACGGCGACATTGTGTAAAGCACTTGCTTTAAAGCCCCAAAGTCGGAAGAAAAAGTACTTGTTTGGAATTAAGCCTCGGATTCGCGGTTTTGTCATCGGAAAGTCGCTTCCACCCGGCCGAAATCGGAAGATACAACCGCTACCCTGCGATGTTCGTTGAGCGGCACAGGCGGTCCGAATGCACCGGTAAGGATACTATCTCCGCTGTTCAGCTTTTCACCGTTTTCTGCCAGCGTTGCCACCAGCCATGGGACGAATTTTAATATTTCACCAGGCCATTCCAGTGCTTTCCACGAATCCACGACCTCTCCATCGAACAGTAACGCCAGGTCTGTCGTAAATGACCGATGCGGATTCTCAACTCCACGCGGCGCAACGACACCAGCGTGGATGGCATTATTGGCAATCAATTCATGACCATTCGGAGGTTCACCTGAAAATCTGACATTGTGCAATTCGATCACCGGTACAACTGACCCGACACATCGCACGATGGAATCGATCGAACAATCGCCCGGGTCAACATCGCGATTCAACTTTATTGCGTACTCACCCTCAATAGCGAGTTTGAAGAAATCATTCTTGTTTAAGGAAGCACCATCGGCATGCTGCTCGGTAGACCAAAGACGACCCCAGACAGGATGTTCCACACCAAAGTTGCGCTGATTGACCGGCGCAACACAACCGATTTTGTAACCGACGACTTTTTCGCCGCGCTGCTCACGTAATCGCGTAACCGCAGTTTGCAATTTAAAGGCATCAGCAATGGATAAACGCAATCCTTCACCAAACAGTGAACCCGGAACTTTGGCGTCGTAGTCACTCAGCATCCGTCTGGCAAGTAATGCAAAGTTGTGATGCGCATTGATTTCACTCATTACTGGACACTCCCGTCAAGAGATACGGGCCGCTGCTTTCAGGCGTTCGATATACTGAATCAATGCTCGCAGATATCCGAAAACATAAGCCTCGCCCGACAAGCCGTCAGGCATCTCCGGCACATGATCCGGTACGATTACACCTTCGAAGTTGATATCGGCCAGGGCATCTGCGATCGCAAGAAAATCAATCCATCCGTTGTCCGGAAAAGTCTCGTCGAAATTTGGTAAATGATTATCAACGTTTCGCAGATGCACCAGATGAATAAGTCCCCTGGCGCCAAACTCACGAATGGCCGCAGGGATATCTTCACCAAGTCCATCCGGACCTGCCATCTGACCAAACGTACCCACACAGAACAGAGCACCATTGTAGGGGGAGTTACCTCCGATCTCCATACCACGACGAAAGGCATTAACGCTGCGGAATATACGGGCAACGCCACGGTTATTCACCGGTGGATCGTTCGGGTGCAACTGCAGGCGGACATCGGCCGCTTCGGCCACAGGCAGTATCTCTTTGACAAAGGCTTCATAAGTTTGCCACATGTGTTCGTCACTGAACGTATGATCATGCTGATTCGGTAGCGCCAGCGCTGCCTCCAGTTCAAATCTGCGGGTTGGAACGCCGCGTGTCTTGGTACGATGCGTCTCGTACGCCTTTCCGCCAGTGTTCCAGGCATAGGTTGTATACTTGATGCCGGCACGGCCCAGATCAGCAATAAAGTGTTTGAACGTATCCATTATTGCATCACGCCCTGCCCCGCCCAGGGTTACAGCGTCGATTTCCAGAATGTCGTTTAACAGGATCTCATGCAATTCGATCCCGGCAGCCTCCACCTTCTGCTTAACTGCCATGATTCCATCGAAAGTAGCCTGCACAGCCGGCATGCGAACCTCCATACTCTCAACACCCATCGCTACAAGATACCGCAAACGTTCTTTCATCAGCGTTTCCGGGGTTTGGTGGCTGACGCCCAGTTTTATAGCCATAATATTCCTGTCCCTTACACTGTCGAAGGCAGCGCTGGCGCCGCCGAACTGCATATTCTGAAATAATAATCACATTGTCTGTGCCACCAGTGTATATCAATCTCCTTTGACAAGTAATGCAACTGCTTTAAGCTGGAAGAACATACAAATCCACGGTCCAGACCTCCTCAGGGGAGATCGGCCAGGATTGTGCCGCTTGTTTTTGAGGGTTCTTCCGTAAAAACTGTTATGATGCGCCCGCAGAACAGGATGTTGTAGAGCCATTGCAACCAGACTTCGCGGTAAGGAGTAGAATCTGACTATGGAACTCGCTGGACAACTGGAAAAACTAGGTACTGAAACCGCCTTTGCAGTTTCTCTCAAGGCTGCTGAATGGGCTTCTCAGGGACACAAGGTCTACCCCTTCCATCTCGGTGATATCAATATACCAACACCGGACAACATCATTGAAGCCGCTAAAAAAGCCATCGGTGATGGCTTCACCGGTTATTGCCCCGGCGCCGGTATTCCCGAACTGCGCGCTGCGATAGCCAGGGATGTCGGCGCCAAACGTGGACTGACCTACAGTGCGGAAAACGTATCGATTCAACCGGGCGGCAAGCCGGTTATCGGCAAATTCATCAGTGCCGTGATGAATCCCGGTGACGAGGTGCTTTATCCCAATCCCGGTTACCCCATATACGAATCTCAAATCGAATATCAGGGTGGAATCGCAGTACCCTACGGCTACACCGAAACTGACACGGGTTTTACACTGGATACGGATGCGATAGAAAGCGCTATCAATGACAGGACCTGTGCCCTTATCTACAACAATTATCAAAATCCCAACAGCGCCCAGTCGTCCCGTAATGAAATGGAACGGATGGCTGAACTCGCCCTTGAACACGATCTCTGGGTCTTGACCGACGATGCCTACTATGAAATCCAGTATGGTGGAGCGCCCCTGTCCATAGTCGATATTCCCGGAATGCAGGAAAGAACGATTATCCTCTATACCTGTTCCAAACGATTTGCCATGACTGGCTGGCGTCTCGGCGCCGCAATTGGCCCTGTACCTGTCATCGAAATCATCAGCAAGCTCAATACCAATATTGAGTCCTGCACCACTCACTTTATCCAGCGGGCGATGGTTGAAGCCATAGAGGGCGATACCAGCGGACCGGATGCCATTCTGCAACAACTCAGGGAACGACGAGATGCAGCGGTGGCCGGGCTCAATGCCATAAACGGCATCTCCATTACCGCCCCTCTCAGTACTTTTTACTTATTCCCCAACGTAACCAGGATTATGGAAAACAAGGGGATGACTGATGTCAACCAATTGATGGACGAAGCATTGATCCACAGTGACGTTTCTTTTTGCACCCGTAAACATTTTGGCCGCACACTCGAAAACGAACGGGATCAATACATCCGCTTCGCCTATTCCGGGATTGAAGTGTCGGACATCAGGGAAGGAATGGCGCGATTGAAAACTTATTTTGAAGACAATGCCTGATTTCAGGAAAATCAGATCTCCGGGCTTTCTGCAGATTGGCGTTATTGCAGTATTGCTCATCATTACATTCTACTTTACAAGATCACCCAGCAAAGAAGATATCCTTGAGCGGTCAGCTCTGGCCAGTGCGACCGGAGTCGAGAACATTCAACTGGTCTCTGTAGTCAGACCAACGCCAACAGTGACGATTCCTAACATCAATGCCACGGGCGCCCTGGTCGTCAGATCCTATGTAGCCCTGTCGCCACAAGTCAGCGGCCGTGTCGCCTATGTGTCTGACGCGCTGCGCGCCGGAGGGGTGTTTACCGCTGGTGAAGAATTAATGTCGATCGAAGCAGAAGACTTTTAACTCAATCTGGCACAGCCCAGTGC
>JAPOOX010000337.1 GCA_026713185.1 Gammaproteobacteria bacterium | reverse complement strand
TGGCCACCGAGTCGGAATTCGAGTATGCACTGCGTGCTGGATCCACTACCCGATACCACTTTGGCGATGATATTGAGGACTGGTGCCGGTATGGCAACGTGCCCGATGCCTCTTTTAATTCGTTGTATCCTGAAAAATTCACTACCCAATGTGATGATGGATATGATTCTTTAGCACCCGTTGGCCAGTTTGAACCGAATGGCTTCGGATTGTACGACATGACAGGCAATGTATGGGAATGGCTGCAGGATTGTTACGAGAATAGCTACGCCAATGTACCTACTGACGGCAGTGCCCTGGTCAAGGAAGATTGCGATGCCAGGAGTATACGGGGTGGATCCTGGGGTTACGATTTACCAAGCCTGCGTTCTGCCGATAGAAGTGATGACCCTCCAGCGGCTACATATGACGGGATTGGATTCAGAGTGGCCAGGGATCTGGATGAGGATGTTGATCTGGCGCCAGATTGGAATTTACGCGTGTATGACAATCGTGAATACGGATTTTCAATTCTCTACCCGACAATGTACCAGGTTCTGGAGCCGGAAGGTGACATTCTATTTTCTACAGCTCGTGACAAATTCATGCCGAGAATGGACGTCAGTCTATCATCCGAACATACTTCAGCTTCTGTTGAAGAGTTAGTCCAAGTTTTAAGAGACAGGTTGGAAGGCGAAGGGAAGAAGATCGCCAGCACCCTGGCAACTCCGGTTACACTGGATAATGGTAAGACCGAGGCGGTCGAGATTGTGCTCGAATGGATGAATCCCGATTCTGACAGGCTGTTTCGTACTCTGAACTTGAGTGCTTCAAATGGCGTGCATCGTATTTTTGTCAATTTAAGCGAAAGGGCCAACTCAGACTGGTCAGATTTAAGGAAGCTGGCGTATACCCTGAGCACAAAAGATTAAGTGACGATACTCTCCTGGAGAACCTTGAAGCCGGCAATGGAATTCTATTCTTCGAATACTTTCAGGGCATCGTCATACTGCCCGGCATAGAATTTGCCATCTTCACCCGGTTGTTGCCTTTATAAATGGTTTCGCCACCCCGTAACGTCTGCGTTGCTGCATAGTTGGCTCCTCGCAATTCTTTTGCTGACAGTGGCATTTCAATCAATGGATCACTCATTGTTTTTGCCTCATTTCTGATAGTGGCATTTCGATCAATGGATCACTCATTGTTCTTGCCTCAACATTGGGGAATATGGATATGGACAGGATAAATACAGAGATAAGAGACTTTTGACTAACTCCAGTCAGCATTAACAGAACCCAGCAGTTTGGGCGTCAGAGGATTTAAAGGATCGAGCATCTGGGCCAAAGCCTCTTGAATATGCGCGTCTGCTACAAACTCACCATCACTCCGCTGGGAAATAAGCCACGCTCGTCGCAGTAGCTCCTTGATGAAACTGGCGCTTACACCATCGGTGGCATCAACGACCGCGGCTTCATCTTCCAGTCTCAGGTCCAATCCTTTAGCGTAAAGGTCCAGCAACCGTTTACGCTCATGTTCCTGAGGCCGACCGATCTCCACTGCAAAGTCAATCCTTCCTGGTCTGCTGGCGATTGCGGTTTCAACCACCTCCGCACGATTGGTCGTGCATACAAAAAGGATGTCCTCGTCTTCCCGTGTGCCGTCCATTGCATCAAGAAGGGAGAACAGAAGTTGTCGTGGAGCCAGACCTGGCATGGCCCTGTCTTCCGCAATAAGGTCGACATCGTCCAGGACAATGATTGCAGGGGTCACCTGTTCGGCCAGTCTACTGACAAACTCTATTCCTTTCATTCCAGACCCAGCGAGAACAAACAGAGTCGACTCACGCATTCTGGACGCAAGATATCGCACTGTATGTGTCTTGCCACTACCAGGTGGCCCATAGAGCAACAATCCGCGTTTAAGGTGACGGCCTGAAGCGGCAAGACGCATCTTCGATTTGCCAATTCCGATTGCATGACTTTCAATTGCATCAAAGACTGAGTCTTGAAGAATAAGCTCGTCGCGCGCGACATCTGGCTTTTCCTGAAAGCTCACTGTCACGTTACCAAAGACGTCCGCGTCGAATTTCATCCACTGACCCCGAAACAGGCTAAGTTCACGCATCAGGCGCCGAAAGTTGTCCAGAAACTGTCCAGCCTTCGCAATTGTTGGCGCCGCCACATCAAGAGAACGGCTCAAGAATGGACGCATTCCTGTTGTCCTGGAAAAGACTATCAGGGGTCCATCAGGACAATCGATCAGGTACATCCCGGCACGTACGACTGGCATTCTCTCGTTGATGCCGCAGGTAACCAGGTCGTAGCTGACACCACCAAGACAAACTTCCTTCGCAAAGATAAGCTCCGTAAGAGTTACACCACCAGCGAAGGAAATAGCTTGTGCCTCCTCAATGTCCGTCGGTACCAGGGTCACCCCCATCAGCTTCATAGAGTTGCCTTTCGTTGCACCAAAGGCATCAAGTGCCGTCTGGATGTTGACGGCTTCGAAGTTTTGAAATTTCTCAGTCAACATGGGCATTGCTGATGGTGCGATACCCAGGTGATTCTCTATGACTCTGTAGACATCGTTTGTTGACACGGTCAGGGATTTCCTCCCTGGTTCAGCAGGCTCATCTTAAGCGATCCAGCGGCATTCAACAGCACGTCCATGGCCGTTGAGATATCGTTATCCGTCACCGTGATTTTTCCTACCTCCGCATTATTGCGCTTCAGGGATGTGACAGCAGCGCGACGCATTAACTCCTTAATGAAACTTGCGGTTACGCCTTCTGTTCTTTCTATATGTTTTTGGGTTCCTTCAAGCTGAAGGTTCAGACCCCGACTGTATAGCTGAATCAGCCGACTGCGGCATTCTGCGTCTGGTAATGGAACCTCCAGGGCTTGATCTACCCGTCCAGGCCGTGCGGCAATAGCCGTCTCTATCGCATCGATTCGATTTGTTGCACCAACGAACAGCACATCGCTACGTTCCTCCAACCCGTCCATGGCGTCAAACAGATCGAACAGGTGTCGTCTTGGGGACAGTCCTTTCAGATTTCTGTCTTCTGCAATCAAGTCGATATCATCCAGAACAATGATCGTAGATCCAATTTCTCCTGCAAGTGTTACGACGAACTTGAGCCAGACCATTGCAGATCCGGTCAACACAAACAGTGTTGAATCCTGAAGAGTTGAGGCCAGGTACTTGATTGTCAATGTCTTACCAGTACCTGGCGGTCCGTACAGAAGGAGACCACGTTTGAGATGTCTGTTGGCCCCGGTCAACTGTTTCGTTCGTTTGGCCAGTTCAATAGTGTGCTGTTCAATGGCACTGAGTAGTTTCCCGGGCAATATCAGTTCATCCCGCAGAACCCTGGGCCGGTTCTCAAATTCACAGCGGATGTTGCCAAAGCGATCAGCGTCAAATCTGACATACTTACCCTTGAATGTACTATGCGTAATTCGTAATGCATCCAGTGCTTCAAGGACCCTCGTGGCTGTGGCAAGATCACGAGCCATCGCATCAACATTGACCTTTTTACCATATGGCGAATTGTCCGTATGGATCCAGAGGGCGACCAGTATGTCGCCTCTCTTGAGCAATATCAGGCCCTGCTTCATGCAGGACAGGTAGGTTTCTGGTCCAGTTTGTACATCAACCAGATCTATCGAGCCAAGACGGGCTGTCGGTGAGGTAACAAGAGCTGAGAAGTCTGGCGGGGAAGAAAAGAAGCCACTGACACCTTTCGGCGGTGGCGTCACGATACCTATTTCACTAACTTCAAAATTGCAGATGAAGGCGTTTATTGCAACCTGCAAATTCGCATGATCGTAGGCATCGTAAAGAGTCGATAGTGTCGGCAGAGAAATGGGATCCGAGTCAAAGAATTCGTACAGAAGACTGCTTACTGGAGTCTGCATGGCGCCTCTCTTATCGCATCAGGGATTCTTTAGATCCCACACCAGGATGTACCAACGCCCCGTGTCTTGCCACGCTTCATGTTCCCGGTGTCAACCGGTTCATGGACACCCAGCAATGATTTTGTCAGTGGTTGGTCCGGGTCCAGCATGAAATCCAGAGATTTTGACAGATGCATATCACTGACCGTGATGGGTACATCCGAGTCATTGGGGTCGCCGGATTCACCCAGCGCAATCAAGGCTGCCCTTCGCATCAGTTCCTTGATGAAACTTGAAGTGACGCCACTTGTCCTGTCCACTATCGTATCAGGGTCCTGCACATTTAACCGAAGTCCACTGCTGTAGAGTCTGAGTAACTCGTTACGACAGTTCGCGTCCGGGAGCGCAAGTTCTACTGCTTGATCAATGCGGCCCGGCCTCGACGCAATTGCAGGTTCCATGACCTCGAGTCTGTTCGTCGTGCAAATGAATAGTACGTCCATGTCCTCTGCGACACCTTCCATGGCGTCCAGCAGATTAAACAATGTTGACCCGCCTTCAGACGTTTCCTCCCGGTCTTCCGCAATGAGATCGACGTCCTCGAACACGACTATTGCAGGTGTTAATTCAGCAAGTATGCTACTGATTTTTTTAATCTTGCTGAGTTCGCTACCGCTTAGCACAAAAAGCGTCGCCTCAGGCATCTGTGAGGTCAGATAGCGTATGACATGTGTTTTGCCTGTACCTGGAGGCCCATACAGGAGGAGACCTCGTTTGAGGTGTTGACCAGCCGCCCGCAGCCGGTCAGCTTGTTTGCCAACTTCTATAGCGTGGTCTTCGATCGAATCCAGCACACCCGGAGGGAGGATGACATCGTTGCGTTTGACTTCTGGTTTGGCTTCAAAGTGCACAGTGTCTATGTCACCTGCAGAGTCCAATTGAAGGCGTAAGGATTTCCCGCGATAGGGATCGTATTCGCTTACGCGCTGCCTGAGCACATCAAGAAAATCGTTGATGGATTCCATACTTTGACAGCACACTTCTGCCACGAAATACCGGGGATTGGAATTAAAAACTTCAAATAAATCATGTAGCCAGACGACAATGGGCTCACGCTTCCAATAACCAGTAACGAGCCCAACATTTATACAGGGATGCTGCGACTGGAAACCATTGGCAAGGTTAACATAACTCACTGGTCCCAATTGCTGGTCTGGTGTAATCAACAATTCTGAAAACGTTGGCGCCGCAGGACCAAGCGATTTACGGATGCCGTATACGCAGGCGCCTTCCGATTCAGTAATAAAAGCCTCAATGGCTGCCTGGACGCTCACCTTGCGCCACTTTATGAATTGACCGGAGATTGTGGGGATATCATCAAGAGAGTCGTTATTGACTTCAAGGTGAGAGGCGATCAGATCGCGGACTTCACTGGTGGGTTTGGTCTCGTATTCAGTAATGTCAGTCAAGAGTTTCCTCGATACAGTTTAAGGTGCCTTATCTGAG
>JAPOOX010000336.1 GCA_026713185.1 Gammaproteobacteria bacterium | reverse complement strand
GTCCGTCCAGCGGAAGCAGATGCGCCATTGCGCATTAATCCGGATGCTGTACTGCCCGGCGCGGTCGCCGCGCAGTGCTTCCAGACGGTTACTCGGCAACGCCGCAAGATCGCCAAGCGTCTCCGCGCTGTCCAATAGGACCAGTCGGCGCGCGGCCTGATCGGCGAAGCCCTGGAATACCCCGACGCGCCGCCCCTCGAAGAAGCGGCGCGTGTCCCGATCCTTGAAGCTTCGAATCATGCGCGCCGATCATAGCTTATGTTACGTCTTCCGTAAAGAATGCTGGTGCTCCGTATCTTGCTTGCTCTCCGCCAGCATGGTGAATGTGCGGCCCGACGGCGGGCGCTGCCGCTCAAGCACCGCTCGGGCTAAATGCTGATTGCACAACAGCTTTCATCGCCTGACAGCTTGAGCGGTCAGGAGGCGTGATCGGGACGCCCTTCGGCGCGTAGGTTTCACACCTGACCTTTGTATGTAAGGGTGGCGTACATTACTTCCTTACTTAACGTAAGGAATATAGAGCATGTAGACCAAACGATCAAGACAGCGTCAGGACTCGATACAATTCGATAATGCTGTTTCTTGAACGCTTCAAGGCAGTATTCTGCATTACATCAGGGATACAACACAGAAGGCAGCCAGGTGGCGAGCGTTGGTTGCCAGGCCAGGATGATCAGCATCAACAGTTGAATGACAATAAAGGGAATGACGCCCTTGTAGATGTCGATTGTTTGAATAGTCTCGGGTGCGACGCCGCGGAGATAGAACAAGGCAAAACCAAAAGGCGGCGTCAGAAAGGAAGTCTGCAGGTTGATGGCGATCATGATTCCCAGCCAGATCGGGTCCAGTCCCATGGACATCAACACGGGTCCTACGATGGGTACCACCACAAAGGTAATCTCGATAAAGTCCAGTATGAACCCCAGCAGGAAGATCACCAGCATCACGATAATGGTGGCTCCCACCACGCCACCGGGCATTGCAGTGAAAATCTCGTGCACCAGATCATCACCGTCGTATCCACGAAACACCAGCGAGAACAGGGAAGCGCCAATCAGGATAAAGAACACCATTGAGGAGGTTTTGATTGTCGACCGGGCAATTGATGCCAGCTTGGGAACGTTCAGGGAGGTATTGAAATACGCCAGGACCAGCGCACCCAGCGCGCCCACTCCTGCCGCTTCGGTGGGCGTGGCTATACCGAACAGTATGGACCCAAGAACCAGGACGATGAGCAGCAACGGTGGGAAAATGCTCAGTATTAACCGTATCAGGTTGACATTGGATTTGACGGGTGGTGCTTTTGAAGGCTTCAGCAGTGAAGTAGTGAGGATGTAAAACGCATACATCCCAACCAGGATCAATCCCGGGATGATGGCGCCGGCAAACAGGTCACCCACCGATACTGTCCTGGCATTGAAAATACCGAGGCTGAGCTGGGATTGCTGATAGGCATTGGACAGAACATCTCCGAGCAGTACCAGAGCGATGGAAGGCGGAATGATTTGTCCCAGCGTACCGGTAGCACAGATAGCGCCGGTAGCCAGAGAGGGGTCGTATTTTGCCCGCAGCATGGCGGGCAGTGACATCAGACCCATCGTGACTACTGTAGCGCCAACGATACCGGTGCTGGCCGCAAGCAGCATGCCCACAATGGTAACAGCGAGACCCAGTCCGCCAGGAATGGGGCCGAACAGACTGCTCATGGACGATAACAGGTTTTCCGCGATTTTCGATTTTTCCAGGATCACACCCATGAGAATAAACAGCGGAACAGCTATCAAGGTCTGGTTGGTGATGATGCCGAACAGCCGGTTTGGCGTTGCCATCAGAAAAGCCGGTTCGAATACACCGGTAAGAATGCCGATGCCGGCGGCAACAAGTGAGGTTCCGGCGAGTGTCAGGGCAACGGGATAGCCCATCAGCAGCAGCAGGAAAACTGTGCCGAACATGATCAGGGGGATAAATTCCGCCATCGATCAGTGCCGGGTCAGTATTGTCAGATTACGCAGGAGTTCCGCAATGCCCTGAAGGAACAGCAGGATGGAGAACAGCGGGATCAGCGCCTTGAGCAGGTAGACGCCAGGCAAGCCACCAGGTTGGCCGGAGGATTCCCCAAGGGACCAGGATAGTGACACATAATCCAGACTGCAGTAAAACAGGAAAATCGAGAATGGAAACAGGAAAATCAAGGTACCCAGTAAATCAATGAGTGCCTGGGTTCCGGGTGCGAATCGCGCGTAAAAAATATCGACGCGAACATGGCCCTGATGACGAAGTGTATAGGCAATACTCGTCATGAGCACCAGACCATGCAGGTAAATAACAGATTCCTGAAGAGCGATGGAACCAATATTAAAGCCGTATCTGGCGACGACGATGGTGCAGGTAACCAGCATCATGAGTAGCGTTAGCCACGCTACGGTCCGACCGGTCCAGTCAGACAGATTATCGAGATACACGATGGTTTTCTGTATCTGAGGTGACTCCATGGGTGTCACTTAAGGGTGATGGCTTGAAATGAATGATACCTCATTCCCGGCCAATGAATGATGTGCAACACGGCTGGCATTAATTACGCCACCGGCTTGCATAGTCAGGGGTAGACCGCCAGATCAATCACGATACCCAGAAAGACCACCATTCCGAGCCAGTGATTGTTGAGGAACGCGGTAAAGCAGGGATCGCGCTGACGTTCCCTGATGAGGTACTGCTGGTAGACGCACAGTCCACCGGCGATCACAAGACCCGTGTAGAATGGCCAGTGCAGCGCGGCCATTTGCGCGGCGAGCCACAGTGTGAACAGGAACAGGATCTGTAACACGGCGATAATGAGACGATCCAGATCACCAAACAGGATGGCGGAAGACCGAAGGCCGAGTTTGATGTCATCGTCACGATCGACCATGGCATATTCCGTATCGTACGCAACGATCCAGAGCATGTTGGCGATGAACAGCAAGCCGGTCAATCGTGATACACCACCTGTCACAGCCGTATATGCCATGGGGATGCCAAGTGAGAAAGCAATTCCGAGCATGGCCTGGGGCAGATGGAAAAAACGTTTCATATACGGATAAACAACCGTCACCAGAACCCCGACAAACGCCAGAATGATGGTCGTCAGATTGGTGGTCAGTACCAGAAGAAATGCGCACAAACACAGAACGCACATGAAAATGACTGCTTCACCGGGTTTGAGGTCACCTGTAGCCAGTGGCCGATTCTGTGTTCTTTTTACCAGCCCGTCGTAATTTCGGTCAGCAATGTCATTCATGACACATCCAGCAGACCTGACAAGTCCGGTACCCAGGGTAAACACCAGAAAAAGATGCCAGCCGGGCCAACCGGCAGAAGCAAGCCAGAGCGCGGACAGGGTGGGCCAGAGCAGAAGGTAAATACCAATCGGTTTATCGAGACGGGCAATAGCAACAAAATGACTGTAACGGGGTGAGAGTGACTGGACTCCCGATCGCACATTGTCTGCAAGATTTCTCAGCAATTTCGTCACAGAGGTTGAAAAAGTATTAGTATACGTTGCAATATCGAACCATCAATGAGAAGTTTATGGATAAGTTGTTGAATAATTTTGCAGGCAGTAAATGAGAAAGTGGCAATGCATAGTTTGCGGTTTTATCTATGATGAGGCCGAGGGACTGGATTCTGAAGGTATTGCGGCAGGAACATTGTGGGAAGACATCCCGGACGACTGGTGTTGTCCTGAATGCGGGATGGCCAAGGCCGATTTTGAAATGATAGAGGTAGTCTGATGATAAATAGAGCGATTTTGACACGAAACATACTGATCGGGATGGTTGCAGGTCTCATTCTGGGTTCATTGTTCCACCTGATGACGCCTTCTGCTGACGGTATTATCATGACCTACCTGGTTAACGGCCTGTTCGACATCGGTGGGTCCATCTTCATTGCCAGTCTTAAACTGCTGGTAGTTCCCCTGGTATTTTTCTCTCTGGCCTGTGGCGCCAGCAATCTCTCCGATGGATCCAGCATGGGTCGAATCGGCTTGAAGACACTGGGGCTTTATCTGATGACAACGGCTGTCGCCATCTCTCTTGCCCTGATTGTTGCCACCACGATTGATCCGGGCATCGGAATGAACCTGTCTACTTCAACCGAGTTTATTCCAAAAGAAAGTCCCACGTTGAAGCAGGTACTCATCAACATTTTCCCAACCAATCCGCTGAAGGCGATGGCAGAAGGCAATATGCTGCAGGTTATTGTCTTTGCGATTCTGGTCGGTGTCGCCATCAATCGATGCGGCGAACCCGGGGCACGGATTCGGGAGACTCTTAACGATTGGAATGGCGTGATCATGCGCCTCATCATGATGTTCATGATGGTAGCGCCAATCGGTATTTTCTGTCTGATGGTAACGCTGTTTGCCAACATGGGATTCTCGGCAATTGCAGATCTGATCAAGTACTTTATGACTGTTGTCGTCGTTCTGCTGATACATTTTGCGCTGACTTACAGCATCGCGATCAGGACCCTTGGCGGCCTGCCAGCCTTTCATTTTTATCGTAAATTCTCGCCTGTGATGGCCTATGCCTTCAGTACATCTTCCAGCAATGCGACATTACCGATTACGCTCGAGGCAGTTGAGCATGGTCTGGGTGTGAAAAACGAGGTTGCCTCGTTCACGGTACCGCTGGGCGCCACCATCAATATGGATGGAACGGCCATCATGCAGGGTGTGGCAACGGTGTTTATTGCACAGGCATTCAACATCGATATTTCCATGACAGGTTATCTGATGGTCATCCTCACGGCGACACTGGCCTCTATCGGTACAGCGGGCGTTCCCGGTGTTGGTCTGATTACGCTGGCACTGGTGCTGCAGCAGGTCGGATTGCCGGTAGAAGGTATTGCGTTGATCATCGGTGTGGATAGATTGCTGGATATGATGCGAACGGCCGTGAACGTTACCGGAGATGCAACTGTCTCCACGATTGTGGCGCGCAGCGAGGGTAAACTGGACATGGAAGTTTTCCGGGGAAACAGTAAACCCGTTACCGAGACCTGACAAGTCAGACCTGGCTCAATTGATCGGGAAATCGCATCCAGCGTTGAATGATGGCGTTCACTGCCTGACGGTCGCTTCTGAACATTTGTTCAGCCACTGTCCTGACCTCCAGAAGCATGTCACTGTCACGCAACAGGTCGGCAACCCGGAAATCAAGACTTCCGGATTGCCGACTGCCTAACAGTTCCCCGGGACCGCGAATTTTCAGGTCTTGCTCGGCAATAAAAAATCCATCATTACTGGCGCGGACAACGGCCAGACGCTGTTTACTGAGTTCGCCAAGAGGTGGATGGTAAAGCAGCAGACAATAACTTGTTTCCGTGCCTCGGCCAACACGGCCCCGTAATTGATGTAATTGCGACAGGCCCAGCCGTTCCGAGTTTTCAATCACCATCAGTGTTGCGTTTGGAACATCGACACCGACCTCTATCACCGTGGTTGCCACCAGCAGGTCGATCTCCCCCTCTTTAAATTGATCCATGACGCTTGATTTTTCCTGGTAGTTCATCCGGCCATGAATCAGACTGATTCGCAGCTCCGGCAAGGCCTCCGTCAGTTCTGTTACGGTGACTTCTGCAGCCTGACTTTCCAGAATTTCGGACTCTTCAATCAAAGTACAGACCCAGTACGCCTGTGAACCCCCGATACACATGGACCGGATGCGTGAAATGATTTCCGGACGACGATTATCGGGTAGAACACTGGTGATCACCGGCGTTCTGCCCGGTGGTAATTCATCAATGATGGAACAGTCCATGTCGGCATACATGCTCATTGTCAGAGTTCGGGGAATCGGGGTTGCGGTCATGATGAGCTGATGGGGTATCTGCTCTCCCTGATGACCTTTCTCACGCAGTGCAAGTCTCTGATGGACGCCAAATCGATGTTGTTCATCAATGATGATCAGTCCGGGTCTGTGGAAGGAGACTTCTTTCTGGAATAACGCATGCGTCCCGATAATGACATGCGTGTTACCCCTTTCGATTGATTCCAGTACCGAGAGACGTTTTTTGCCTTTGATCTTGCCCGTCAACAAACTGGTCTCAATACCCAAAGGCGCCAGCCACAGGTTGAAGTTGGTGTAATGCTGTTCCGCGAGCACTTCTGTTGGCGCCATGATGGCTGTCTGCAGGTTACTTTCAAATGCGTGTACGGCGGACAATGCCGCGATGACAGTTTTACCGGAGCCTACATCTCCCTGCAGCAGACGCAGCATGGGAACACTGCTGGTAAGGTCAGTACCAATTTCCTTCAGCACGCGTTGTTGAGCGCCCGTCAGGATAAATCCCAGATTTGCTTCCAGGCGCCTGCAGATTTCTCCAGGTGGAGAAAAACGTGGAGCATTTCGGGTGCTGATCTGTTCCTTGATGTAGCGAAGTGAGGAATGATGAGCCAGTAATTCCTCAAATGCCAACCGCCGTTGTGCTGTATCAATCCGGTTCTGAGTATCGGCGCCGGCAGGAGGTCGATGCAGCAGTCTTATGGCATCGGTCAAATCGAGCCTGTTTCCATTGAGCAGTTCTTCCAGGGGTTCGCGTTCCAGCCGGCTCAGTACCTGTTCAACCAGGGCACGGAATCGCGCCTGGCTGATACCCCCGGTCATTGGGTAAACAGGCGTCAGGTTTTTTGACAGTTGCGAACTTTTCGACAGTTTTTCGTACTCCGGATGGTAAATTTCCAAACCGGCAGCACCTCGCCTTGCTTCACCGAAACATCGGATTGTGCCCGCATTCGACAGGTTTCTTTGTTGTGCTTTGGAGAAATGAAAAAACCGCAGTGCTATCCTGCCGGTTGAATCCTGTAGATAGGCCAGAAGGCTGCGTCGTCTGCCATAGGCAATTTCACAGGAAACGATTTCCCCTTCAATAACAACCGTCTCACCAATGCTGATGGCGAGAATGGGTGTCACCCGGGTACGGTCTTCATATCTGAGAGGCAAATGAAACAGGATATCCTGCAACGTGGTGATACCCAACCGGTTCAATTTTTCGGCAAAGACCGGCCCTACGCCTTTTAGCGTAGTAATATCAGCCGCGTACCCGGATGATCCGATTGATGGCTTTAATGAGTCTGAGACGTTTGATGACCTGAGCGAGATGAATCCTGTCCTTAACGGCGATCACCACGTTAACGATACCAATCTGTGCATCTTTTTCAATCATATTGATGCGTTCGATATTGGCGTCTTCATTGGTGATAGTTGAGGCAACAATGGCGATGATGCCTTTTACGTGTTCGAGTTCCAGCCGCAGTTCGACGGTAAATTCCTGATTCACCGTGAGGTCCCAGCGGACTGACATGACTTCATTCGGCTTGTCCCTGAGATCATGCATATTCCGACAGGTGTCAGAATGTATCACAATACCGCGACCGGCGCTGATATGGCCAATAATCGGGTCGCCCGGGATAGGCTTGCAGCATTTGGCATAGCTGACCACCAGACCTTCTGAACCCAGGATCGCCAAAGGTCCGTGATGTTCGATCTGGTCTGTCTCTTTTCCATCAGCCAGCAGGGACCGGGCGATAACATAAGCCATCTGATTGCCCAGACCTATTTCACTGAGCAACTGATCCAGGGTATTAATCCTGCGTTCTTTCAGGACAGTTTTCAGTTTCTCTGCCGGAATATCATCAAGACTGGTGTTATAGCCTGCCAGTGTCTGTTCCAGCAAACGCCTTCCCAATGAGACGGACTCGCTTTGCTGTTGATGTTTCAAGGCATGACGTATCCCGCTGCGTGCCTTGCCGGTGATGACAAAATTCAACCAGGCAGGATCAGGTTGAGCACCGGTTGCTGTAATGATTTCCACCGTTTGACCGCTTTCCAGAGTGGCGCTGAGCGGCGCCAGTCGCCGGTCGATCCGGCAGGCAATACAGGTGTTACCAATGTCCGTATGCACAGTGTAGGCGAAGTCTACGGGTGTCGAGCCCTGTGCCAGGTCGTAGATATCACCCCGGGGCGAGAATATATAGACTTCATCGGGGAAAAGGTCTGTCTTCACATTCTCAATGAACTCAAGAGAATTTCCTGCGCTCTGCTGGATTTCCAGCAATCCCTTCATCCATTCCCGGGTCCGGGCATGGCTGTTGTTTTCTTCGTTTGATTTGTAGAGCCAGTGGCCAGCGATGCCGTTGTTGGCGACCATTTCCATTTCATGGGTACGAATCTGTATTTCTATGGGCAATCCATGCATGCCGAACAACGTGGTGTGCAGTGATTGATATCCGTTGGCCTTGGGTATGGCGATGTAATCCTTGAAGCGTCCGGCTACGGGTTTATAGAGATTGTGAATGGCGCCCAGTGTTCGATAACAGGTGTCTACATCGGTGACGATGATTCTGAATCCATAAACGTCCATGATTTCGTAAAAGGATTTTCGTTTGGATCGCATCTTGTCATAGATACTGTAGAGATGTTTCTGGCGTCCCAGGACATCCGCCTTGATGTCTTCACGTTTGAGGCAGGCAACAAGGGATTCACGGATGTTGGCAACCACTTCTTTACGGTTTCCCCGCGCTTTACGTACTGCTTTTTCAATCATTGTGGATCGCAGTGGGTACAGAGCCCTGAATCCGAGCTCTTCGAATTCAATCCGGATATTGTTCATACCGAGTCTATTGGCTATGGGTGCATAGATCTCAAGTGTCTCGCGGGCGATGCGTCTGCGTCGCTCACCATCGAGTGCATCCAGTGTCCGCATGTTGTGCAGGCGGTCAGCGAGCTTCACCAGGATCACCCTTATGTCCTTGGACATGGCAAGGGTCATCTTCTGGAAGTTCAGAGCCTGGGCTTCTATCCTGGAGTCGACGATATGACCAAGCTTGCTGACGCCGTCAACCAGCTCTGCAACCTGATTGTCGAATTCCCTGCTCAGCGTATGCTTGAGCACCCCTGTATCCTCAATCACATCATGCAGCAGAGCTGCCATGAGACACTGGTGATCCATATGCATATCGGCGAGTATGGTGGCTACCGCCAGCGGGTGGGTTATGTAGGGTTCGCCGGATTTCCTTATCTGCCCATTGTGGGCGTCTTCCGCAAACAGATAAGCTTTTCTGACTTGCTGTACCTGTGAGGGTTGTAGATAGCGATCCAGCGTGGAGGTGAAGGTATCAATCGTCAGCATGTGGGAACCCCGCTGACGATGCTCCCCCGTGGGAGGGTGTCTGTCTAGAAATCCGGTTCGGGTTCTTCAAATCCATCTGCTGCATCAATAGTTTGCAGGACTTCCGTTTCATCCATGATTGAATCATTGAGAATACTGGCGTTGACATGCCCTTCGGCAATTTCCCGTAATGCGAGGACTGTTGGCTTGTCGTTTTCCAGGGGCACCAGTGGTTCCTTGCCTTCATTGGCAAGTTGTCGGGCACGTTTGCTCGAAACCATGACCAGTTCAAATCGGTTTGCGACATTTTCAAGGCAGTCTTCTACTGTGACTCGGGCCATCTGTTATATTCTCCAACGATTATAGTGGAAGTCCAGTCCGGCAATGTAAACTGGAAGGTGCGTAGTTTAGCGTCAAACGTGTCTCCCCCGCAAGCACGTAGTCATGCTCCTCCAGCTCGGCGCTGCGACATTAGCCCAAGTTTAACAGTCCATTTTAAAACTTGATAAATATCAGCAACTTATGATGATAAAAAAGTTGTTCTGGCACTACAAATGGAAAATCCAGCCTGTTTCAGGTATTTTTACCGCGACTAGATGATCGTCTTTTGGATCC
>JAPOOX010000334.1 GCA_026713185.1 Gammaproteobacteria bacterium | reverse complement strand
TCATGGTCCAGTAATAGCCAAATACCACCGCATAGTCGCCAGGTGTCAACTCATTGGTGATTACCTTGCCCAGCAGGTAGAGCATGAAAGCCCAGTATAAAAACTGGCCGGCAATTTCACCAAACTGTTCAACGAGATTACGTGCAAACAACTCAAACCTGTCCCGGCGGAACTGATCTGCACTGACCCTTGAAAAACGCGCTTTCTCGATTTTGTTGGCGCCGAGACTTTGTACAGCCTGGATATTATCCATACCTTCTTCGGTGGTGCTGACAAGAACTGTGCCGGCAGCGACCTGCGCCTGTGCCCGCCGGCGCAACATGCGCGAGAATGGAGTCGTCGCCAGTAGAAAGACAGGCAATGCACCAATGGCGAACAGCACCACCACAGGTGAGTCGGGATAGGCACTCAGCATGGTAAACAAGGCGGTAAAAAAGGTCAGCAGCGCGCCACCAGGGGTTCGCACGAGTCGCTGAATAATCTGGGGAATACCACGAACATCATGCATCGCGCGATATACCGAGTCTCCTATCGGCTGATCATCCAGTTTGGTTACCGGCAGTGACCTGAGACTCTCAAACAGACGTGAACGCACCATATGCAACATTGAATGTTCCAACCGGCTTCCGATCAGTTCCTGCACGTATTGCCAGCAAACCCGGGCAACCAGAGCAGCGATGGTCCACATCGCCAGCCAGGACATGATAGTGAAAGCGGATGACCCCTCCAGAAACTCAAGCACCGGTAACAGGAACGCAGGATAGCCACCACCATCTTCTTTGATGGGTTGTCCCAATACCACATTGTCTACCAGTACTTTACCCGCCCATGGCGCGACTGCGACGCTAATGACGGTGGCGATCCAGTCCATGGACAACACAACGACATAACGACGCCAGTAGAATCTGATCAGAATTATGCAACGACCGATAAGGCTGAACGTTTCCCTGTAGTCGACATCTGTTTTTGTATCGACAAGGCTGGCTCGTTTATCCAGCGCCTCTTCATCCTGACGTAACTGGTCCAGCGAGAATGCAGGCCGATCAGGGTCGACAAAACCATCAGACATACTGATCTCCTTTTACGAGAGATGATTCCGCCTGCACAAAAGCTTTGTAACGACCGTTTTCGATGGCCATCAGCGTGTCATGGGTACCTGTCTCAGCCACGCGCCCATCCTCCAGATAGACAATGTTGTCGGCACGTCGGATGGTCGAAATACGATGGGTAATCAGGAATATCGCCCGTTTGGAAGATTGCGAATCAGCCCACTCAGACAGGTTCGCCAGGACACGATGTTCTGTTTCTGCGTCCAGTGCAGCAGTCGGTTCATCGAGCACCAGTATATGGGTATCACGTACTACTGCGCGTGCTATAGACAGTCTTTGCCGCTGTCCTGTGGACAGTCTGCCGCCCCGATCACCCAGTATGGTGCCCAGTCCCTGTGGCAGGGCGGTAATGGTCTCTTCAAGACAGGCGATTCTGACTGCTTCTGCAACCTGATAGTCGCTGGCGTCGGGAACTGCGTAGCAGATATTTTCGCGTACCGACATACCGAACAGCACATTTTCCTGTAATGCTATTGCAATGTTTTTGCGTAGCGAGTCCACCTCAAACGCACGCAGGTCGTGACCATCGATCGACACTGTACCGGAGTCGGGATCAAACAGGCGTAACAACATACTCATCAGTGTTGACTTCCCGGCGCCGGTAGGACCAACAATGGCTGTTATCGTCCCGGGACCAGCAGTCAGACTGGCGCCGGTTAATACTGGTCGGTCTGCCGAATAGGCAAAGGCCACATCACTGAAACGAATTTCCCTGCTAAAGCCCTGAAACGGTATCGCATCCGATCGATCGCTGACTTCCGGTTCAATATCAAGAATGTCGAACACCCGTTTCAGCCCCATGGCAATATCCTGCGCATAGGCCCAGACTTCCAGCAATCCAAAGAAAGACCACACCGCTTCCTCGTACCGTTCGCTCGCCCACCTGAAGGCCGACAGGTTCCAGACCACGAAAGAAAGCCCCACAAGAGCAATCAGTTCGGTCGCAAAAGTTGGCTCCTCACCATTGACCCATAGCGCCATCATGAAGATACCTGCAAATGCAAATAACTCACTATAGGAAACCATGATCAGGCTGAAACGTACCCAGAGCCTTGTATAACGATACTCAGCATTGAATGCGATCATGGAATCTTCTTCGAATTTCTGCTGGGATCGAGTGCCAGCCTGATATGCCTTGCCAAGTCGAATCGATCGAAAGGATTCCTGCACTCTGGAAGTCAGGTCCGCATTGGCCATGCGATTGACCAGTGATCGTGTACGGAAGCGAGGCATCGCCCAGTGCGCCACGATCATTGTTGGGATCAGAACCAGGGACGCGATGAATCCAAGCATTGGCGAAAGAATCGAAATCAAAAAAAGCCCGGTAACCAAATTGATAACAGCCATACTGATACCAACCAGTATCTTGAGTACGGCCATGATCTCTTCTGAGTCCGACTGGATCCGCCAGATGGAATCTCCTACCCGATGGTCAGCATGGTGACGCAAGGACAGGCGATGCCAGCGCTCTATAAGTGCAAGACGAAGATCGTGATTAATTCTCTGGTAAATCCATGTAATGTAATAGGGAACAAGGAGCCCCATG
>JAPOOX010000322.1 GCA_026713185.1 Gammaproteobacteria bacterium | reverse complement strand
TGTCTTCCATAATGTTCCTCTCAGAATTCTATAAACCGGATTGTACTGGCAATATCGGAAATCAGCACCCCATTGTGCTATATAATTTCAGATGCGACCCTGGAACGGCGTTGGTGCGCTGTCTTGTGACAACTCTGCCGCTTCCTCTTGTGTCAGGCACTTCTTTGTCCAACTCTCGTAGACCTCTTCAAAGCGCATTAGTCTCGTCTCCTGTAACCTTTTTACCGGTCTTATCAGGCACTCCAAATCGATTGAAATACCCCATAGTAAAACCGGACAGATTACTTGTTATAAAAGCGGACAATTTAATTGTTCTCTACAGTCGGGGATCAGGGTTATTGACTAAGCTGCTGCGATGCCACATACTTTATCAAATACCAAATCGTAGCGGTATTCTCGCTCCATTTGGTTGGGAAATTCATTAGAACAACGCAGAAAGGCCACCATGGCAGTTACCTTTAAGACAAGACATACCGCAATATCGGCTGCGGTCGCGGCGGCGCTTGCCGGTCCCTATGCCGCGGCGCAGGAGCAAGACAACGCCCGGGTGCTCGAAGAAGTCGTCGTGACCGTGACACGTGTCGAGCGATCACTTCAGAATGTACCCGTGACCGCATCCGCGCTGGACCCGGTAGAGATCGGCGAACTCGGGGTCACCAATTTCTCGGATTACGTGCTGCACCTGCCGAGCGTGACCGCGGGCGGCAGCGGGCCGGGTCAGAACACCATCTACATTCGCGGCGTCGCTTCGACCACGCCGAACCTGACGGTCGCTGGCGTGGCAGGGCTTGCACCCAACGTGGCCTTCTACCTCGACGAGCAGCCGCTGGCGCAGCCGGGACGCAATCTTGACGTGTACGTGGCCGACCTGGCGCGCATCGAGGTGCTTTCGGGTCCCCAGGGCACGTTGTTCGGGGCCAGTTCCCAGGCCGGCAACGTTCGGCTGATCACCAACAAGCCGGACCTGGAGGAGTTTTACGGCACAGCGAAGTTCGGCGCCAATACGATCAGCGGCGGCGACGGGGGCACAAGCCTCGAAGTCATTCTGAACGTTCCCGTGAGCGACACTTTCGGGTTTCGCGGCGTCATCTACAACGACAGCAAGGGTGGCTGGATCGACAATGTCGCCGGCACGAGGGACGCAAGCGGGAGCGCCCGGTTCAGGGACGTAGGTACGGTTCGCAAGAACGGCGTGCCAGTCGCGGCACACCGCGCCAGATTCCAGCCAGGCGCGGATCTCTCCGGAACGAATCTGGTTCAGACCGACAACAGGGATATTGCCGACAGCAATATCAATGGAGTCACTTACACCGGCGGCCGGATCTCGGCCCAGTGGGAATTCGGCGACAACTGGGACTTGCTCCTCGCCCACACTACCCAGGACATTGAGACGGACGGCGTATTCTTCGCCGATCCCGAGGTTGGCGACCTGGAAATCACCCGCTTCGCGGACGAGCGACTAGAGGACACCTTTGACAACACGGCCTTGACGCTCACGGGCCGGCTGGCGGCGTTGAATATCATCTACACAGGCGCGTTCACAGACCGGCAATCAGACCAGATAGTCGACTACTCCGACTACCTCTTCGTGGGCGAGTACCTGCCGTACTACATTTGTGACTACACCGTGTACTCCGGGGGTGCGACGCCTACCGGCACGTGCCATGATCCGGCCATGTTCGTGGACAGCCTCAACAGGCTGGATGTCCAGACCCACGAGATCCGCTTCACCACGGACCAGTCAAACCGCTGGCGTCTTCAGGGCGGCGTGTTCTCCAGCGAGTTGGAACTCATCGAGGTCAATGACTTCACCTATCCCGGTTCCGTCAACGCCATCGGGTGGCACGGAGAAGCGGGATGGGCGCCGAACTACCCGCTGACGAATCCGGAGGCGGCCCCTGGCAACCCCAGCGGTACCTCTTTCAAAGCCGGCCCCGGCTATTACACCTTCCCGGGACCGTTCCCCGAGGGCGTCATCTTCCGCAACGACATCAGGCGTACTGACAGTCAGTTCGGCGTCTTTGGCGAGCTGGGCATCGACCTGAACGAGCAGTTATCGCTGACGCTCGGTGCACGCAACTACGAGATCGAGGTCGATCTGGAGGGCAGCGCTAATTCATCGTTTGGCAATGCCGGCGCGAGCCAGCAAGACGAGCAGCGCTTCGGTACCAACATTTCTCAGCAGTTCGCGCCCGGCAATGCAGTGGGCGCGCCCGACAAGGCGGTGGCTGACGGCACGATCTTCAAGGCGACGCTGGACTGGCGGCCAGCCCCGGCGCACCTCTACTACATGACCATCTCGGAGGGCTTCCGGCCCGGCCTGTTGAATCGTCCAGGCGGGAGCCCCAGCAGAGACGGCAGCGATTTCATCGTGCCGTACGAGTTGGATACGGACGAGGTCGTCAATTTCGAGGTAGGCATGAAGGCCGATTACGGCAACACCTTCCGGTTGAACGCAGCGCTGTTCAACGTTGAAATCGAAAAACTGCAAACCACGATATTCGATACCAGCATCTCCAACCTGTTCTTCTCGGACAACGCCGCGGACGCCAGGGTTACCGGCCTGGAGGCAGACTTCACATGGTTGCCCAATTGGTCTGACGGACTCACCATCGCTGGCGCCGTATCACTCCTGAACTCGGAGATCACGCGTAAAATCACACCCACGAATGATGTGCGCGTCGGGGACGAACTGTCGTTTGCGCCGAGTTCCCAGGGCAATCTGCGGGCGCGATACGAGTGGGACCTGCAGGCCATCGGGTGGACCGCGCACGTCATGCTCATGATTTCCTGGTCCGCGGAGTCATACAGCGACATCATCACCATCAACCGCGACCTGATTGACGGCTGGACCATGCTCGGGCTGACGGCGGGCGTGACCAACGATGAGTGGTCGGTGGAACTGTACGCCAGCAACCTGACCGATGAACGGGCCGAGGTGTCACGCTCCTTCGTCTTCGACACCGAGCACGTCACCTACGCCCAACCCAGGACTGTCGGCCTACGCGCGAGCATGAACTTCTGACCGACCCGAGCCCGAGAACAGAAGCCGGCACAGCGTCCTCCCCGGGGGACGCCGTTGCTACGTCCGGGCGTACCGAGGGCTCCGGTTCTCGCGGCGATCCCGAGTCCCGGGCACCGGACAACCCCACGTTGGCTTCCATCCGGGACAGGATCGTCGCCAAACAATACGAACAGGCGCTGGCCGACCTCGACGTCATCCTCAACAAGGAACCGGACAACGCCGACGCGCTGTACATGAGCGCGGTCTGCCGCCGCTACCTGCGCGAGTTCGACGCAGCGCTGGCAACGCTCGCCAGGTTGAAAACGCTCACGCCCGAGAACTCCCGGGTGCACCAGGAAGAGGGCCACGCCTACCGCGATTCGGGAAGGCTCGACGAGGCGATCCGGGGCTATGAACGGGCCTGTCGATTCAACCCGGCGCTGGTGGCGAGCTGGTGGGGGCAACTTCAGATCCTGAACCGACAGCGCCACTTTCAGCAGGCCGCGCAGGTCAAGGCGCAACTGGACTACCTGCAGCAGTTGCCGCAGCCGCTCGTCGCAGTCATTGATCTGATCAGCCAGCGCAAGCTGCTCAAGGCCGAGAACCTTTGCCGCAAATTCCTTCAGAAGGCGCCGCACCATGTGGAGGCGATGCGGCTGCTGGCGGACATCGGCATCCGCCTTGGCGTTCTGGCGGACGCCGAGTTCCTTCTCGAATCCGCGCACGGGTTCGACCCCAGGAACGTGCGGGTGCATATGGACTACGTCCAGGCGCTCAGGAAACGGCAGAAATTCGGCCAGGCCCTCGAGCAGGCCAGGGGGCTGCTTGAGACCTCACCCGAGAATCCGCAGTTTCAGTCCATCTATGCGATCGAATGCATGCAGACCGGCGACTACAAAACAGCGCTGAGCCTGTTCAACAGGGTGCTGGAGCGGATTCCGGGGGATCCGGTCACGCTCACATCGAAGGGGCACGCGTACAAGACCCGCGGCCAGTATGACGAAGCAGTCGCGTCGTACCGGGCGGCGCTTGCGAGCCAGCCGCTGCACGGCGAAGCCTGGTACTCCCTGTCCAACCTGAAGGTCTACTCGTTCGACGACAGCGAACTCGAGCGAATGCACGCGCAGGCGCGCAACGAAAACCTCTCCCATGCTGACTGCGTACACCTGAGCTTCGCCTTGGGCAAGGCCTACGAAGACCGCGACGACTTCGAGACCTCGTTCCGTTACTACGAGCAGGGCAACCGGCTGAAGAAAACATTGAGTACCTACCACGCCGACAAGATGACGCAGGAACTGCATGCCCAAAGCGACGTGTGCACCGCCGAGGTCATGGCGCGCAGAGCCAGGACGGGGCATTCGGCGGCCGACCCGATTTTCGTCATCGGTCTGCCACGGGCCGGTTCAACCCTGCTGGAACAGATCCTCTCGTCCCATTCCAGGGTCGACGGCACCCTGGAACTGCCGAACATCCCATCGCTTGCGCAGCAGTTGCGGTGGCGCGGACGCACTCGGGACGAGCCCAACTATCCCGAGATCCTGGCCGCGCTGTCCGACGAAGAGTTCGACGCATTCGGGCGGCAGTACATCGATGACACGCGAATTCACCGCCAGGGGGCGCCGTTCTTCATCGACAAGATGCCGAACAACTTCCGCCACATCGGTCTCATTCACCTGATACTGCCCAACGCGAAGATCATCGACGCCCGGCGCCATCCCATGGCCTGCGGCTTCAGCTGCTTCAAGCAACTCTTCGCGGAAGGGCAGGAATTCACCTATGCCCTGACGGACGTCGGGCAATACTATCGGGACTACGTCGAATTGATGGATCACTGGGATGCGGTGTTGCCCGGCAAGGTGCTGCGAGTTCAGTACGAGGATTTGGTCGGCGACCTGGAAACCCAGGTGCGACGGCTGCTCGATCACTGCGAACTCGAATTCGAACCAGGCTGCCTGAGCTTTTATCGTACGGACCGATCGGTGCGCACGCCGAGTTCCGAGCAGGTCCGCCAGCCGATATTCAAGTCGGGGCTGGACTTCTGGCGCAACTACGAAGCCTGGCTCGGTCCGCTGAAGGATGCGCTGGGGGAAGACGTCCGACGTCGCTTCGGCATCTGACCCGCGAAAACAGACTACATGACCCGCAACGACTCGTCGCATCTTGCTGCCGTACACAAAGTTATTCAATCTGCATGACAGAGACATACCCCATACTTTATTGAACTGTCGGTTAGTACAGACCTAAATTACCCGTTTTACCAGCATGTTCCGAATATGCCCGATTGCACGGGTCGGATTCAGACCCTTGGGACAAACACTGACACAATTCATGATGCCCCGGCATCTGAAGACACTGAAAGGATCTTCAAGCGCGGCCAAACGTTCCTCTGTAGCCGTGTCGCGACTGTCCGCCAGAAACCGGTATGCCTGCAACAAACCAGCCGGACCGACGAACTTGTCAGGGTTCCACCAGAAAGATGGACAGCCGGTAGTGCAACAGGCACAGAGAATACACTCATAAAGTCCATCCAGCTTACTACGCTCTTCCGGACTCTGTAATCTTTCCTGGGACGGCGGCGGTTCATCGTTGATCAGATAGGGTTTGATCTTTTCATACTGTTTATAGAATTGACCCATATCAACAACCAGGTCACGGATGACCGGTAATCCCGGCAGAGGCCTGAGGACAAGGCTGTCGCCCTTGACCACGTCTGACAACGGTGTAATACAGGCCAGACCGTTCCTGCCGTTCATGTTCACACCATCGGACCCGCAGACGCCTTCGCGGCAGGAACGTCGATAAGTCACGGAGGCATCCTGTTCCTTCAGCAATTCAAGAACATCCAGTACCATGAGGTCTTTTCCCCGGGGGATTTCCAGGTTGAAGTCCTGCATACGGGATTCAGTATTCTCTTCCGGATTGTACCGGTAAACACTTACTTGCATGGGCTTGTCAGTAACTCCTTGCAGTGGGTTCAAAAGGATCGACTGTCCTGGGCTTCAGGTTTACCGCACGCTTGCCAACCTGCTTTTTTTGCGGGTCGTAGATGGAATGGGCCAACCAGTTCTCATCGTCCCTTTCCTGGTAATCGTCACGTGCATGTGCACCTCGACTCTCTTTTCTACCCTCGGCACAAATCGCGGTAGCCTCGGCAATCTCCAGCAGATTATCCAGTTCCAGCGCCTCCAGCCGAGCGGTATTAAACAGCTTGCTCTTGTCTGTCAAGCAGGCATTGCTGATTCGTTCACGCAGGTCCGACAGTATCCTCATGCTTTCCTGCATAGGTTCTTCCTTGCGGAACACACCAAAGTTGAACTGCATACAGTTCTGTAATTCCTTTTTAAGCGATGCGATGCTTTCACCACATGCACTGGAATTATTCCATCGATTCAGCCGGGAAAGTGCAGCGTCGATGTCATTATCAGACGCTTCCAGTGAATCCATCCCCTCAGCCAGCGCGTCTGTAATATGTAAACCGGCGGCTCTACCAAAAACCACCAGGTCGAGCAGTGAATTACCACCCAGCCGGTTGGCACCATGTACCGAAACGCAGGCAGCCTCACCTACAGCATAAAGACCCTCGATAATCCTGTCATTACCGTCTTTATCCAGACTGATACCCTGGCCATGAACATTGGTGGGTAGACCACCCATCATGTAGTGACAAGTCGGCACGACTGGAATCGGATCCTTTACAGGGTCCACATGTGCAAATGTTTTTGACAGTTCGGTAATACCGGGTAAGCGGGAATGCAGGGTCTCGGCGCCAAGATGATCCAGCTTCAACAGCAGGTGATCGCTTTCATCACCGACACCACGTCCTTCGAGAATTTCCAGCACCATACTGCGGGAAACAACATCACGGCTTGCCAGATCTTTGGAATTGGGTGCATAGCGCTCCATAAAACGCTCACCGTCCCTGTTAATCAGATAGCCGCCTTCACCACGGCAGCCTTCAGTAACCAGAACTCCCGCGCCGGCAATACCGGTTGGATGGAACTGCCACATTTCGATGTCCTGTACGGGGAAACCCGCCCTCAGGGACATGCCGGTACCATCACCGGTGTTCATTAATGCATTGGTAGTGGTTTGAAATATCCGGCCGGCGCCACCGGTTGCCAATACCGTCGCTCTTGCTTTTATATAGTGGACCTCACCGGTTTCCATACAGATAGCGGTAACACCAACCACAGCATTATGTGCATTTTTAACGAGATCAATGGCAAACCATTCGCTGAAGAAAACAGACCCTGCCTTCAGGTTTGCCTGGTACAGTGTGTGCAGCAACGCGTGTCCGGTCCGGTCTGCCGCCGCACATGTCCTGGCCGCCTGACCGCCTTGCCCATAGTCCTTTGATTGACCGCCGAATGGACGTTGGTATATACGTCCGTTATCTGTTCGTGAGAATGGTAATCCCATGTGCTCCAGTTCATAGACCGCCTGTGGACCGACGCTACACATATATTCAATGGCATCCTGATCACCGATGTAATCGGATCCTTTTACAGTGTCATACATATGCCAACGCCAATCATCATCGGGGTCTTCACTACCTATGGCACAGGTGATTCCACCCTGAGCTGATACCGTGTGTGACCGTGTTGGAAAGACCTTTGACAGTACAGCAGTTTTATTCCCGGATTCCGCCAGTTGTAGTGCAGCCCGCATGCCGGCGCCACCACCACCTACAATAATGGCATCAAATTCCAGAATGGGTGTGTTACTCATAAATCAGTTTCCCCACAGGATGTTGATCCCCCACAACAGATAGAATATCAAAACCAGTGCACAACCCAATTGATAGAGAAACAGCAATGTTTCGGCATACTTTCCCAGGTTTCCGGTCTGAATATAATCCGTGCCTACAGTCCACATGCCAATCCAGGCGTGTACACAGGTGGCAAGCAAAGCCAGTAAAGTGAATGACTGCATCCAGGCAGTTGCAAACAACCCCTTCCATGCAGCATATGTGACATCACCAGTCGACAGTAACCAGACAAGCATCGCCACGATGAACGCCGCAACAATCACCGCAGTCACGCGTTGTATAAGCCAATCCAGAATTCCGCTTCTACCGGGGCGTGTCATTCGAATAGTCATGAGTCCATGTGCTCTTTAACAGGTTGGTTATCTACAAGTGTTTTCCTGGAGCGTTTTTCTACTGGAAACTTCATACCTGGACCAGCCAGATTCCCGCCAGAAAAACGAGTATTGCAACACTCAACAATACAACCCTGGACGCAAAGACACCTCCCTCCAGAGTTTCGCCAATTCCCAGGTCCATCAAAAGGTGCTTTATTCCAGCGACAAAATGAAATAACAAAACGGCAATCAGGGCAATGGTAATTACCAGGCATAACGGTGAAGACAAAGCACTTTTGATTTCATTGAAACCCTGTTCTGAAGACAGGGATACCTGCAACACATACAGTGCAAATGCGATGCCTGCAAACAACAATATGCCTGTAATACGATGAATAATTGAGACAATGGCAGTAATGGGAAACCGGAAAACAAAAAGATTGGACAGGCCCACATTAGTGGGTCGATTATCGTTTCTCACCGTAAAATCTCATCTGAAAAAGTCACAACTTTCCGAATCGGACTGTTCATACACACCATCCCGTTCATTTTCGGCATCATAGTGATTCTGCAATTGAAAGACAATGTGCACATGAGTTGATACACTCATCCACCAATATGCCAATCCGGTTTCAACGACGCCGACAAACCTTTACAAGCCGGGCAGGTTTTGCTTTTATGTTAATTCATTCCGGCATCAACACATTTCTCACTTGCCAGAATCGAAACGCTACCGGAGCCAGCTGAATGACACAGAAAGTTCAAATCATTATCGACGGCAAAACTGTGGACCTGCCTGTTCTCGAAGCATCCAATGGACTGAATGTCGTTGATGTTCGTGAGTTGATTTCGGAAGGTATTTACACCTACGACCCCGGATTCCTGTCAACTGCCGCCTGTGACTCTTCAGTCACTTATATCGATGGGGACAATGGTGTACTGTTGTACCGCGGTTATCCGATTGAACAGTTGGCAAATCAATCAAGCCACCTGGAAGTCTGTTTTCTTCTGTTGAACGGAGAATTACCCAGTCAGACTCAATTATCATCATTCGAACAGGAGATTCAGTCCCGGATGCCGGTAGATGATCACCTGCAGCATATTTTCGAGGGATTCACCGAACATTCCCACCCGATGTCGATGCTTTGTGCTGCCGTTGGAGGCCTGGCATCGCTCTACCACGATGGTCTGGATATCTACAACGCAGACCACAGAAGAGAAACCGCACTGAACCTCATTGCGAAAATACCCACTCTTGCTGCCATGACCTACCGGAAGACAAAGGGCGAGGCATTCCTGGCGCCTGATCCATCCCTGAATTACGCCGAGAATTTCCTGCATATGTGTTTTGGAAAAGAAGGTGAGAGACCCAACGTCAGTCCAACCATCGCCCACGCAGTAGACCAGATATTCATACTTCACGCTGACCATGAACAGAATGCTTCAACTTCCACAGTCAGAATGGCAGGTTCAACAGAAGCAAATCCCTATGCGGTAATGTCTGCGGGTATTGCCGCTTTGTGGGGACCATCTCACGGGGGCGCCAACGAAGCTGTACTGGATATGCTGGGTGAAATTGCCGATGAATCCCGTATCGAGGAATATGTCGAAAAAGCCAAAGACAAGGATGACCCTTTCAGACTCATGGGTTTTGGGCACCGTGTCTACAAGAACTTCGACCCGCGTGCTACGGTGATGCAGGAAAGCTGCCATGCGGTTCTGAACGAACTGGGTGTTGATGACCCACTGCTCAGAATTGCACAGAAACTTGAGAGAATTGCCCGCGAACAAGACTATTTCATCGAACGCAAGCTGTATCCAAACATTGATTTCTACTCGGGAATTACCCTGAAAGCCATTGGGATTCCCACCAGCATGTTTACAGCAATATTCACCCTGGGTCGGATGCCCGGATGGATCACACACTGGGACGAGATGCTGTCTGCTCCATTCAAAATTGCAAGACCCAGACAGCTTTTCCTGGGACCCGGAAAACGGGACTACACAGATATAAAGATAAGGAATGTCGATGAAAATCTCCGCAGCCATTGAAACCAGCAAGGGTACAATCAACATTAACCTGTTCCCGGATGAGGCCCCTGTTACCGTAGCGAATTTTGTCAACCTGAGTAACCGGAAATACTACGATGGACTTGATTTCCACCGTGTTATCAGTCAATTCATGATCCAGGGTGGTTGCCCCCTTGGCATCGGAACCGGCGGACCGGGCTATCAATTTGAGGATGAATTCAATCCATCGCTGCGGCACGATAAACCGGGCAGATTATCCATGGCTAATGCCGGCCCCAATACCAATGGCAGCCAGTTCTTTATTACCCATGTGCCCACTCCGCATCTGAATGATGCTCATTCCATCTTTGGCGAAGTGGTCTCGCAATCAGATCAGGATGTAGTCAACAGCATAGCCCGGGGGGACAGGATTGTTACAATCGATATCACCGGTGATGCAGAAGAACTACTCTCTGCCCAGTCCGCCAGAGTTGAAGAGTGGAACCGCTCTGACCGGGTATAGATATCTATCGCATAATCAAACGCAACTCCAGTGCTATATTTCTCAGATGATCCTGCAGCATCTTTGTATTTTCCGGTCCCATTCTGACCAACTGCTTTTGCGCCGGGCTCAGAGATTCCAACCTCTGATCTTCAAATTCATACATTACCACCGGCCGTATAAGCCTTACCGGCTTTGTAATGATCGGGGCTTCCAACAATCTGCCTATCGCCTTGAAGACTACATCGCCAAATTGTCTGTCCGGGTAACCCAGTTCCTGTAATGCATTCTGGAATAAAGGACTGAGTAACATGAAAAACTCAGCAGACCGTCTGGCATCAATGGACACAATCACTTCGACAATTCTGTTGTATCTCTGGTAGGACGCTTCATCCAGTATAAAAACCTCGTCGGAAACCTGTCTGACTGTAAATGAACCTTCCGGCGTCAATACACGAACTGTTTCCCGTGCTACCTGACCTTCGGCGATATTGTCTACGAATACAACAAACTTCCTTATGAGATCATTGGGTCCCAGCCATCGATTGATACCCTCATGCCGTGTCAGATTGACAGCACCTTCACGTATCAACTGATCGCTGTTGTCCAGCGATGGCAGGATAAAGGGCGGCTCTTCCTGTTCCCCGGCAACTACCGCTTCGTCGTCAGGCTTTGATATGGGTGCTTCTGGCGGGGTTGATGGCTCGGGTACAGGTTCCGGCTCAGGGATAGTGAGGGGACTACTGATCTCCGGTATCTCCGGTTCAGGCTGGATGTACTTGTAAACCAGAAACCCGATCACCAGGAGCAAGAACACTCCACAGGCGATAATGAGTAGTCTATTCGCCATCAATACCAAACGTATTCAATATTTTACCGGTAATCAAATCACCCATTTGGCGCCACCTGCCCTTTCAATCATCACTTTTTCCCGTTAGTCAGTTCCCCAACAAATTCAATGTGTTGCAATAGAGCATACTGGTAGGCCTCTACAAGAGCGTTCCAACTGGCCTTGATAATATCGACATTTACACCGATGGTTCCAAATATGCCACCCTGGAAACTGTGTTCCAGATAAACCCGAACCTTGGCGGCAGTTTCCTCTGTAGAGTTGATTACCTTGACACTGAAGTCCAGCAAGTGAAGATCAAGTACAACCGGATAATCTTCAACCAGCGACTGTTGAACCGCTTTGTTGAGTGCATCTACCGGGCCGTGACCTTCAGCTGCACATAGTTTCACCATTTCTCCGATTTTGACTTTTACCGAAGCTTCTATGAGTCCGTCACTGTCTGAATCACTATCCGAATGATCTTCATTACTCGGCGAATAAATTCTGAAATAGACCGGTTGAAAACATGGATTGTATTTACCCAGATGCCGGCGTACCACCAGGTCGAAACTGCCATCTGCGTTTTCAAATGAATAACCGGAATGTTCACGGTCCTGAACCTCTTCCAGAATTGCCTTCACAATTTTTGCATCTTCAAGTTCCGGATAACGATTAGCCAGTTTTGCCCTCAGATTGGCCCCTCCTGATAATTCACTGATCAATATCTTGCGGGCATTACCAACAAGTTCCGGGGCGATGTGCTCGTAGGTTTCAGGATTTCGCTGCACGGCGCTTACATGCACTCCACCCTTGTGAGCAAAGGCCGATGGTCCAACAAAGGGCTGCCCCGATGGACCTGAAATACCCAGATATTCCCATATTTTGCGGCTGATATTGGTAAGACTGCTGATATGACCTTCCGGCAGGCATAAATAGCCCATCTTCAATTCAAGATTGCCCAGTATCGAGGTCAGGTCCACATTGCCGCAACGTTCCCCGATCCCATTGATAGTGCCATGAACCTGAATCGCGCCTTCTTCAATCGCACGCAGGGTGTTGGCGACCGCCAGACCACCATCGTTATGTACGTGAATACCCAGTTTTACACCAGAAGTTTCCTTGCGCACTTCCCGAATGGCATGGGCGACTTCATAAGGCATGACACCACCGTTGGTATCGCACAGAATCACCCGTGCAGCGCCACCATCAACAGCTGCCTGTACGGTTGCAATGGCATATCCGGGGTCACTTTTAAAGCCGTCAAAGAAGTGTTCGGCATCATAAAAACAGGGCTTGCCCGTAGTCTCGGCAAGGTACTGTACAGAACCGGTAATCATTTCGAGATTCCGTTCCGGCGAGATGCGCAATGCCTGCTCTACATGCAGGTCCCAACTCTTTCCGAATATGCAGGTGATATCCGCATCCGCCGCCACCAGTTTCGCCAGAAAAAAATCATCCTCGGGATCAACTTCTGCGCGATGAGTTGAGCCAAACGCACTGATCTTCAGGTGTTTTAAATCAAGGTCCCTGACACTGACAAAGAATGCATCGTCCTTTGGGTTTGATCCAGGCCAGCCCCCTTCGACATAGTCCACACCAAGATCGTCCAGGGCCTGCGTAATTTCCAGTTTGTCCGCCAGACTTAAATTGACTCCTTCACCCTGGTTTCCATCTCGTAACGTGGTGTCGTATATCTCAATCTTTTTCCTGTCCATTGGATCATCCGGGATTATAGGTGTAACCTAATTTTGCCGCAGTGGCATTAATGGCATCCTGATCCGCCATCAATGTATCCAGAGGGTCATAGGCAGCATCAAGAAATGCTTCACGTACACTTTGCTTCATGGTAATTGAGAAGACATTATTCGCACAGATTATTTGTAATCGTTCAATGTCGATCGTAAGATCCAATTCCGGGTCCGAAGCCAGTAACCCGGTTAATCCGGATCTGTCCTCCTGCGTCATGACCACGCAGGGAATACCCAGCGTGGTACAGTTGCCATGAAAAATTTCTGCAAAGGAACCCGCCACGATTGCCTTGAAGCCGAATTTCTGAATCGCCTGTGGTGCATGCTCCCGGCTGGACCCGCAGCCAAAGTTGTTATCAGATATCAGAATTTCGGCGCCTGCGTGTTTCGGATCGTCCAGAACATGACTTTTTGACGTTCCGTCTTCCGAAAAGCGCATATCGTAAAATAACGCCGGACCCAGTTCATCAAAGGTGATGCACTTAAGATATCTCGCCGGAATGATTCTGTCGGTATCAATATCATTACCGGCCACATAAACTCCTCGTCCGGAGACCTTGACTATACTATTGCCACTCATCCTTTACTTTCCTCTCTCTGAAGTCCAAACACTTCCCTGACATCGGCGACCCCGCCTTTCACAGCAGCAGCAGCCACCATTATCGGGCTCATCAGGATGGTTCTCCCTGTTGGAGAGCCCTGCCGTCCAATAAAATTACGATTAGAGCTGCTGGCACAGACTTCATCGCCAACAAGCTTGTCAGGATTCATGGCAAGACACATGGAACATCCGGGTTTACGCCATTCAAATCCGGCCTCTTCAAATACCTTGTGTAAATCAAGTTCCCGGGCTTTTGTATCGACTTTTTCGGATCCTGGCACCGCAATAGCACGTACATGATCCGCAACCTTTCTGCCTTTCAGCAATTCAGCCACATCCTGGAAATCACTTAATCGACCATTGGTGCAACTGCCAATAAAGGCGACATCTATTCTTGTTCCTTTGATGGGCTGGTTCGCATCAAGCTTCATATAGTCCAGTGCATCACTGATCAGGTCTTTCTCCAATCCCCGGGCTGATTCAGGATTCGGAACAGACTCTTCTATCGAGATAGCCTGACCAGGTGTAACTCCCCACGTTACGGTAGGCATGATATCGGAAGCATTGATGACGACTTCGTCATCGTAAACAGCGTCGCTGTCACTGGCAAAGCTCTTCCATTTCTCGACTGCCCGTTCGAAATCAGACCCCGTGGGAACCCGTTCCCTGTCCCTGAGATACTCGAACGTCGTTTCGTCAGGATTCACATATCCGCAACGGGCGCCGCCTTCTATGCTCATGTTACAGACAGTCATTCGCTCTTCCATGGACATTTTCTCTATCACCTGTCCAGCGTATTCGTAAGCAAAACCCACACCGCCATTAACACCCAGAGTTCGAATGATATGCAGTATCACATCTTTTGCGGTAACACCGGTCTGTAAGCTCCCTTCCACCAGAATACGGCGCACCTTCAACTTGTCCATGGCAATGGTCTGACTGGCCAATACATCCCGGACCTGACTTGTGCCAATGCCCAGGGAAATACAGCCAAATGCCCCATGGGTGGAAGTATGACTGTCACCACAACAGATTGTCATGCCTGGCTGGGTAAGGCCAAGTTCCGGACCAATCACATGTACAATGCCCTGGGAACCAGACTCCGGGGCAAAGTATTCAATCCCATGCTCTTTGGTTTCAGCACTTAACACCTGAATCATCTGCTCAGCCATGTTGTCTTCCAAAGGCCGGGTCTGATCGTCAGTGGGGATAATGTGGTCTACAGTAGCAAAGGTGCGACCGGGATAAGCCACCTTGAGATGTTTGTCCCTGAGCATGCCAAAAGCCTGGGGACTGGTGACTTCATGAATCAGGTGCAGTGCGATAAACAACTGATATTGCCCGCTCTCCATCTGTCGAACCATATGTGCGTCCCAGACTTTCTGAAATAAATTTCTACCCACGGGTTCTCCGTAAATTGACAAAATGACGGGTAATTCTAACATGAATTGATTGGTTTTAGGGTCTGGACCAGGAGGCTGTCCCGAAGATCCGTACTTTGATTATCGATTCAATACCACAGGCTGTCTTTGAGGCCCCCAGGTACCTGGCTGGTCTTCATATACACCGGCCAGGTTATGGCCACATGACTGGCAGCAACCCTGTGTATCCAGATGCCACTGTCCAAGACTGTACCAGTCTCTTTCTATCAGCAAAGCAGCGCAATCCGGACACCAGGTTGAACCTCCCCGGGAATCGTGGACATTGCCGGTATAGACGTGGTTCACCCCATTCTTTTTCGCCACTTCGCGAGCCCGGCTTAATGCCTCAGACGATGTTCGCGGTTTATCCATCATCCGGTAATCAGGATGAAATGCCGTAAAGTGTAAGGGAACGTCAGTGCCCAGATGCTCGACTACCCACTTCGCCATGGATTCTATTTCTGACAGATCATCATTTTCGCCGGGAATGATTAAAGTCGTCAATTCCATCCATACTGATGTTTCATGCTTCACATACTGCAGTGTATCCAGGACATCTGCCAGATGACCACCGCATATACGATGATAAAACCGTTCCGTAAAACCCTTGAGGTCAATATTGGCAGCATCCATATAGCGGAAAAATTCCTGACGCGGCGCAGGGCATACATAACCCGCGGTTACTGCCACTGACTTGATTTCCATCTCCCGGGCAGCCTGGGCAACATCTATGGCATATTCATGGAAAATGACTGGATCGTTGTAGGTGTAGGCAATACTCCGGCAACCCTGGCCGACCGCGGTCCGTGCAAGCTGTTCCGGTGATGCCGCATCGGCAAGGGTGTCCATATCACGGGACTTGCTCATATCCCAGTTCTGGCAGAATTTGCAGGCCAGATTACACCCGGCTGTGCCAAATGACAGAACAGGTGTTCCAGGTAAAAAATGATTCAGTGGTTTCTTCTCGATGGGGTCAATACAGAAGCCACTTGATCTGCCATAGGTAGTCAGCACAACTTCGTTATTTTCACAGGCCCGCACAAAACATAATCCCCGCTGTCCGTTGCGAAGCTTACAGGCTCTGGGGCAGATGTCGCACTGCACTCTGCCATCATCAAGCAGGCGCCAGTACTTGGTTCTGACACTACCCGGGGTGCTGCCCTTATCCCGGTGTGCCATGACATTCGTCAGTGCCACATGGAAATGTCCCGTGTAAAGTTCATCATTTGACCCCTTTTTGCATGCCTCTGCAACAGATGGCCGCAAGGCCTGCATTTTCACATGATGAGTTTCTGCCTTTTAAGTGTAAATCTCTCTTCGATGCATCAGTAATTGAATCAGGATGCACGTAATTCCGGAATCCAGTGTTATTATTGAACACTGGTTACGCCACACCAGCAGAGGTTTGTATGCAAACAGTTCGTTCTCCCGCTGTCGCTGGTAGTTTTTACCCGGGAAACCGGAAGGCGCTTATCACATCCATTGATGCCATGCTGGAAAACGCCAGATCCGTGGCTCCCTGCCCAAAAGTTATCATCGCACCACATGCAGGACACATCTATTCGGGACCTGTTGCCGCCATGGCGTATCGAAGGCTGGAGCATCGCAAACAGGATATAACACGGGTTGTGTTACTTGGCCCATCACACCATGTCGGATTTCGTGGTATAGCAGTCACCAGTGCAACTTCATATGCCACTCCGTTGGGAGAAATCCCACTGGCCACGGATGCCATACAGGAGGTCATCAATTTACCTGAAACCGGCTTTCTGGATTCAGCACACGCTCAGGAGCATAGTCTGGAAGTGCATTTGCCTTTTTTACAGAGGGTACTCGACGAATTCAAACTGGTCCCGCTGGTGGTTGGCGATGCCGGTAAAGAAGTGGTCGCCAACGTCATTGATCAACTGTGGGGTGGGCCGGAAACACTTATCGTCATCAGTTCCGATCTGAGTCATTTTCATGATTATTCGACAGCACAAAGAATCGATGCCCGGACTTCCCACAAAATCACTGACCTTTGCGACAGTCTGACCGGTGAAGAAGCCTGTGGCTGCAAACCATTGAATGGTCTCCTGTATCTCGCCCGCAAAAAAAATCTGACGGTACAACAGGTAGATGTCAGAAATTCAGGCGATACAGCAGGTACTCGCGACCGGGTAGTAGGTTATGGATCGTATGTAATATTGGAACCGGAAGAATCACAGAACGAAGAATTCAATCCTGAACTCCGTCAGCGCATGTTAAAGGTGGCGACTGATGCGATACTGCATCCCCTTCTTGGTAACGGGAGTCTCAGGATCAATCATTTGCATTTTCCCCTCGAACTGCAACATGACCGGGCAACCTTTGTGACTCTTCTCAAACACGAATCAACAACGATGAATGACCAGGACAGTTTGCCCCGCGACAGCGAAGGGCTGGGGTCAGGACGGCTGAAGGCTCTGAATATCAACGGCAGCTTGCGCGGCTGTATAGGCAGTCTTGTCGCTCACCGTCCACTGATTGTTGATATCGCCCAAAATGCCAGTGCTGCCGCATTTGAAGACCCCCGTTTCCGGCCGATATCACTCAAGGAATTCCATCAGGTCGATATTCACATCTCCATACTTTCGACTCCGGAGAAACTCGATATTTCGAGCCGTGAAGAACTGCTTTCTCAATTGGAACCAGGTGTGGATGGTCTGATACTGGAAGAAAACGGCCGGCGTGCTACCTATTTGCCCTCGGTGTGGGAACAGTTACCTGACCCGGACATGTTTATATCTGAACTCAGAAGTAAAGCCGGACTCGCACCTGATGCCTGGAGCAGCAACACGACTGTCTATCGTTACCGAACAGAGGAATTCAGTCGCTGAAGGCTCTAATCAAACAAATTGTCTCTAAACCCGGGTTTCGGGGCAGTCACCCCGTACGATGCTATCAAACACATACTATTCCCAGCATACAGCAGATGGCTTTGGGGTGTTCATTTGCACCAGCATAATGTCGGAGCGCCGAGCTGGAGGAGCATGACTACAGGCATGCGGGGGAAGCTCGGGAATCC
>JAPOOX010000333.1 GCA_026713185.1 Gammaproteobacteria bacterium | reverse complement strand
CTTTTTTCGAGGATGATCTTTGATTTTCTCACGTTCGGACGCGGATAATGACGAGTATGGTTTGTCCAGTAATTTCCTGTGGCTCTCCTGCTCAGCACGTTTATCCCATTTTTCAAGACGTGATCGCAGTATCCCCGAAAATTCTCCATGGAATTCCGATACATCCAGAATATGCTCACGAGACAACAGGCTCTCAAGATAGTCGGTGCGGGATTTATCATGATAAGCATGGACAAGTTCCGCCGGTTTTATGTCTCCACTCTGCAGTATCAGTTCCATTAACTCTATCAGTAGCCTGCAGTTCTGATCATCCCTGAGACGAGAATAGTCTTCTTCTGTGAATCGAGAGGCAAGTTCCGGTTGCTGCAGCAACATACTGACAGCATTTTCAATCTGGGCAATTTCCTGTTCACCTGGTTTATAAGGCTCCCCAGGGATATGTGGAGTGCCCCGGGTGAAGGAATGAGCCCTACCGGAATCACCTCTCTTTCTATTCCCGGGGTATTGTGATGAAGCAGACAACAGACGATCTGTGGACAGTCCGGTCCTGGTGGACAATTCATCTATCATCAGTTGCTTGAATACACCTTCAGGTATCCTTTGAATCATGGGAATCGCGGATTTACTGAGTGCTGCCTTGCCCTCCGGTGTTTCCATATCCAGGGACGACTCAAGTCTGGAATAGAAGAATTCCGTCAGGGGTGTTGCACGGCTCAGTCGAAGTTCAAATCTGTCTCTGCCTTCCTGACGTACCAGCGTGTCCGGGTCTTCTCCTTCCGGTAAAAACAGAAATGCGGCAAACCGTCCGTCCTGCATAAACTCCAACACGGTGTCCATCGCTTTCCACGCCGCACTGCGTCCTGCCGTATCTCCATCAAAACAGAATACAATTCGTGAGACAATTCGGTATAACCGCTCGATGTGATCAGGTGAAGTGGCGGTACCGAGAGTTGCTACAGAGTAATTGACATTGTGTTGCGCGAGAGCAACAACATCCATATAACCTTCTACAACGATAATCTGTTCGAGGTTTCGGGTGCGTCGACGGGCTTCATACAAACCGTAAAGTTCCCGCCCCTTGTGAAATACTGGAGTTTCCGGCGAATTCAGGTACTTTGGTTTGTCATCGCCAATAACTCTTCCACCAAAAGCAATAGTGCGTCCACGGATATCCCTGATGGGAAACATCACCCGGTCACGGAATCGGTCGTATGCGCTATCCTGGTCATTATTCTGGGTAAGCATTCCAGACCGGATCAGGAGATTATGATTTTCACTGTCGTCTGCCATGGACGATTGCAGGTTATCCCAGCCCGGAGGGGCGTATCCCAACCCGAAATCACGGGCAATTGCACCGGATAATCCCCGCCCTCGAAGGTAATTGACTGCCCGGTCTCGCTGTGGATGGGTTTTTAACTGCTCACGATAGAATGCCGCTGCCTTGTCAAGAATCTCGTAAATGGTATCCCTTTGCTGATTGACCCTGCCTGATTGACTCTGCCGGGGGACCTCCATACCCACTCTTGCGGCCAGCATTTCGATAGCGGGGATAAAATCAAGGTGCTCAATTTGCTTCAGGAATTCAAGTGCAGTGCCCCTCGCCTGACAACCAAAACAATAGTAGAACTGCTTGTCCTGACTCACCGTAAATGACGGTGTTTTCTCATCGTGGAATGGGCAGAGGCCCAGATAGTCCTTGCCTGCTTTTTTGAGTGTAACGCGCGGCTCAATAATCTCTACGATATCGATACGCGAAAGAAGTTCGTCTATAAATTCCTGAGGTATCACACTGGATTCAAGTAGAGCCTGATAAATGACAGAATGGCATCAGGACGCCGCCAGTGCAAGCAAAGTTGGATCAGTTGAGTCTGGATTTTACCAATGTTCCGACGACCCCCATGTCAACCCGGCCCTGAACATGGTTTTTCAACCGGCCCATGACCTTCCCCATATCACGCATTGATTCCGCACCAGTCTCTGCAACAGCTTCATCAATCAGTGCTTCAAGTTCCGCGGAATCAAGCTGATCCGGCATAAACTCATTGATCACATCAAGTTCAAGCTGCTCCTGCTCTACCAGATCATCACGACCCACTTCTTTAAACTGTGAAAGAGAATCACGACGTTGTCTGGTCATTTTATCCAGAATGGCGAGAATCCGTTGATCCGTAAGTTCAATACGCTCATCTACTTCGACTTTTTTGAAATCAGCGGAAATGAGTCGCAATGCCGCCAGCCGTTTTTTATCGCGTGCACGCATGGCGATCTTCACCTGTTCCTGAACCTGTTTCTGTATCGTAGAACTCATCAGGGAAATACAGATGGTATGCCATGCAAGGCATAGATATTATGGGCCATGGGTAATTGTGCCAACTTGAGGTTTTTCAGGTGGTGTGAATCAATACAACCGTTCCATGCGACGGGATTCACGCTGAACTTTTTTTGCGTATCGTTTGACAGCGGCAGCGGCTTTACGTTTTCTGACCGATGTAGGTTTCTCGTAAAATTCACGTTTTTTGACTTCGGCTAATATGCCTGCCTTCTCACAGGATCGCTTGAATCTTCGTAACGCTATGTCAAAGGGCTCGTTTTCCTTTACTCTTACGTGTGGCATGTACACTCTTGTCTGTTTCGAAGGGCGTGTACTCTAGCAATTATCGGCTTGCAATGCAAAGTCATACCAAAAATCAAATACAGAGAGAATTATGAAAGTCATCGGCATTGAAACATCCTGTGACGAGACTGGAGTCGCGATCTATGACGCTGAAGCCGGACTCATCGCTGATCTGCTTTACAGCCAGATTGATCTGCACAGGAATTACGGTGGCGTAGTACCTGAAATAGCATCCAGGGACCACATCCGCAAGACCTTGCCAATGATAGTGGATGCAATGGCAAAAGCCGGTTGTCATTCCCGGGACATCAGTGCCATAGCCTATACCGCCGGTCCAGGTTTGATCGGCGCCCTGCTGGTGGGCGCCAGTATTGCCAAATCCCTGGCCCTTGCCTGGGACATACCGGCACTTGGCATTCATCATATGGAAGGCCATCTGCTCGCCGCAACCATGTCACCCAATCCACCCCCCTACCCTTTCGTTGCCCTGCTTGTTTCCGGAGGACACACACAATTAATGGAATGCCGCGCACATGGTCAATATGTCTTATTGGGGGAATCCCAGGATGATGCAGCGGGGGAGGCATTTGACAAAGTCGCAAAAATGCTTGGGCTTGCATACCCGGGAGGCCCCCAGATAGCCAGGGTTGCAGAAAATGGCATTCCAGGCAGATTTATTTTCCCCCGGCCAATGACAGGAAAAGCCGGTCTTGATTTCAGCTTCAGCGGGCTCAAGACTTTTGTACTGAATACCATTCACGACCAGGGGTCCCTGACGGCACAGGATAAAGCGGATATTGCCTGGGCCTTCCAGGAGGCTGTTGTAGATACAATTCGAATCAAGTGCCAACGGGCAATAGAGCACACCGGACTCGATAATCTGGTGATTGCCGGTGGCGTCAGCGCCAATCAGTTGCTGCGGGCCAGACTGCAAGTGATGACAGAGAAAAAAGGCTGTGCAGTGCATTTTCCGGCCGCAAACCTTTGTACCGACAATGGTGCGATGATTGCCTATGCAGGATATTTGAGGCTGGTCTCCGGGCAGAGGGATAATCTGGAAATTCAGGTCAGGCCCAGGTGGCCTATGGATCAACTGGCCCCCGGACCAGGTGATTCAATACAGACATCTCTGCAGCCGAGTCATACATGAAGGACATCGTTTTCATTAAAGGGCTTACGGTAGAAACCATAATCGGAGTCTATGCCCGGGAACGGTCGATCAGGCAAATTGTTTCCCTGGATATCGAAATACTGACTGATATTTCCGGTGCTGCCGGATCGGACCGTATTGAGGATGCATTGGATTACAAGGCCATATCAGACCGCGTCACGAGCTATACAAAAAACAGTCGATTTTTCCTGTTGGAGGCGTTGGCAGAAAATATAGCGACTTTAATCCTGGATGAGTTTTCTGTTGAATGGCTACGTCTCAGAGTCTGCAAACCTGGAGCAGTACAAAATGCAGAAAATGTGGGCATCGTCATCGAACGCGGGACTCAACCCGCGGACAGGTGATTTCAGGTATTTCTGACGCACTATCATATTCATATTGGACTCTGAATGAATTCAACTACTTTTTTTAACTCACTCTCATATTCACTGGACTCTGAATGAATTCAACTATAGTTTTTGACGAATTTTCCACAGCAAAGCCCGGCATCGAAGTGCGTGAGCTAATAAAGGGATTGACGCCCTTCGATCGTATGCCTGATGCCCAATTCAGTCAAATACTCAAGCAGGCGATACTCACAGAGAATCAAAAAGACAGTCTGATATTCAGACGCAATGATACAGACTCCAAGCTGTACTGGCTCATATCAGGAAGTCTTAATCTGCTTGATGCGAATTTTAACGTAGCCATATGCAAAGCCGGTGAGTCGACAGCAAACAATGTGATCGACGGTAACTCTCCCCATCAACTGACTGCTATTTCAACGGAACATTCCCAGATTCTCACTGTGGAACGGAAAGCAATGAAATCCCTTGTCGGTGGCAACACAGATGCAGCCTCAGAAGCATTTGTAGATGTCAATTCCGATTCTGCAGGTACATCTTTTAATGAACAGATGCAGGAAAATAATGTAGACTGGATGTCTGTATTGCTCAGTTCACCTCTGTTTGATTTCATTCCACCCACCAATATCCAGACCCTGTTTGCCAGATTCGAGAAAACTCACTATGCATCAGGAGATGTTGTCATCAGCCAGGGAGATGAAGGAAATTACTTTTATGTCCTGGAATCCGGTCGGGCCAGGGTTGAACGGTCTGATGGAAGAAATACTACTGCCCTGACTGATTTGAAACCGGGTGATAACTTTGGACAGGATGCACTCATCAGTAATCTGCCCAGAAATGCAACTGTCACCATGCTATCCGGCGGAACATTGATGCATCTGTCAAAAGTTCACTTTGAAAGCCTGTTGATGCGACCTGTCATCGAAACATTATCCATGGAGGAAACCCTGGAAATGGTGAGACAGGATGAACCCCGAACCTGCATAATTGATGTGTGTAATTCCGGAGAAGTTAAAACAGAGGGTATCCCGGGCAGCCTGAATATTCCACTGCTTGAATTGCGCAGTCACCTCGCCAGGTTTGATACCGGTGTGATTTATGTCATGACAGATGACGGCGGCAAACGAGCTGAACTGGGGGCCTGGATTCTGAATGAAAAGGGGTATTCCGCCTATGTTCTCGATCAACAGAATCGGGTAAATTGACTCATATAATTTCTGTTTGCAATTGGGAAGTTTCAATCGGAAATTATTTGTGCAAATAAGTTAGTACAATAATGAATGACACGAGGTGAGTGTGATGGAGAACTGCCTGTTCTGTAAAATTGTCAGCAGGGATATTCCTGCCGACATCATCCATGAGGACGATCAGGTGATTGCGTTCAGGGATGTTAATCCCCAGGCCCCTGTACATGTTCTGATAGTCCCTCACAGGCACATCAGCACTGTCAATGATCTGACTGACAAAGACCAGTCTCTGACCGGCCATATGATATTGACCGCTGGACAAATCGCCTTGCAATCGGGGATTGATGATTCCGGCTATCGTCTGATCATGAATTGCAATCAGGAAGGTGGTCAGACAGTATTTCATATTCACCTGCACCTTCTTGGTGGACGTCAACTGACCCACCTCGGATAGAATCTTATGACAATCTCCACAATTCACCAGTCAGTCGATCAATTTATCTGTACTTTTGACCGGATTCTGAAAGTCACTACCGGGACATTGAGCGCTTCAGACAGACCATCACCAGCCATTACTCTGGCATCACCACAACTCAATGACAGGGAGCAGCAACTGTCTGCAAGCCTCATGCGTATTAACCATTCGGGAGAAGTCTGCGCCCAGGCGCTTTATCAGGGTCAGACTATGACTGCGAAGAACAGAAGGGTTGCCGCCGCAATGGAAAAAGCCTCAGAAGAAGAATTCGATCATCTGGTCTGGTGCGAAGATCGACTCAGGGAACTGGACTCCCATGTGAGCTATCTCAATCCACTATGGTATGTCGGGTCGGTATCCATGGGCGCCATTGCCGGAATGCTGGGTGACAGGATAAACCTGGGCTTTGTCGCTGCTACCGAGGAAGCAGTCGTGGACCACCTCAATGATCATCTGAAAAAACTACCGGAAGCTGATGTCCGATCCCGTGCCATACTTGAACAGATGCAGGAAGATGAACGGCAACATGGGCGCCTTGCTATGGATTCCGGCGGACGGAAATTTCCGAAACCGGTCAGGAAGATGATGCGTTCCGTGTCAAAAGTGATGACCGGTGCCTCTCGATGGATCTAGGAGGCTGTCCGAGAACAGGTACTGGCGTCAGCGGCCTTTCGATAACTGATCTGATGCAGCAATTGGCTGATGATGGATGAATTGGACACGGGTTCCATCCGGGTCTTCACAATAAAAGCTTCTTGCCCCATCACGATGCGTTTTGGGAGCCATGAGCATTTTTACTCCCTGTTCCTTCAGAT
>JAPOOX010000113.1 GCA_026713185.1 Gammaproteobacteria bacterium | reverse complement strand
CGACCGGCGGCGCGGAGCGCCTGTGGTCGATGGCCGACGCGCGCGGCCTGGCCGGGCACGCGCCGCAGACGGGCCTGCGCCTGGCGGGCGACGTGGCCTACGGGTTCGACGCGTTCGACGGCAGGGGCGCGATGGCGCCGTACGCCGGCATGGCGTCGAGCGGCTTTGGCCGCGCCTGGCGCGCGGGCGTGCGCTGGACGCTCGGCCCGGCGATGGAGTTCGGGTTCGAGGCAACGCGCGCGGAGTCGGCGGCGCCGGCGGCGCACGGCCTGCTGCTGCGGTTCTCGTGGCGGCCGGGGGCGGCGGAAGGCCCCCGGCGCGGGCCGGCGCAATAGGCGCAAGGCGGCATCATCGGTCCCCCGGGGCCGACGATGCCGCAGTGGATGGAACCGGACAGAAAGTCCGCCGCCTGGACGCTCGTCCCGCGCGACAACTGCATCGGATGGTCACCCGAGAAGCGCAAAAAGAACCTTCCCCTGGTGATCGACAACCCCAGGTTCCCGATCCTGCTGTGGACCAAGATCCCCAACCTCCGCTCGCATATCCGCACCCTCGTGCGCCGGCGCCTGCCTCAGGACTGGACCGAGCGCTACAAACACCACCCCGGTGCTCATCGAAACCGTCGTCGAAATCCCGCGCTACACTGGCGCCGTCTACCGGGCTTCGGGCGCGAGTAGTAGTTCCTTGAGATCGGGCTGGTCATTTGCATTAATCGCTGCCACTGCTATATCAGGACCAGTAGCGAGACTTCACCTCAGACCAACAAGGCATGTTGATTGTCCTTACATTCTGGACTTAAAAGGCTAAGGGTTACTTAGCCTCTTCCCTCCATCGGGTCCTTGAGCGGCCGGTAGATCTTGAGCCCTTCCGACGGCATTGAATCCAGCACCGCCTGCAGTTTCCTGCGTGCTTTGTCGCCGCCCTCGGTCACTGGATGCTGTTCGAGCGCATCCTTGCTGATGTCATACAGCTGGCCGTCGCTGTATAACTTCCACCGCTGATCACGCGCAAAAATTACCGGATCGGGTTCTGGTCCTGGCACGGGTTCGAAATACAGGTAAATCGACTCCCGGGGTGTGCCCTTTCTACCGTGGAGCTGTGGCGCAAAACTGACGCCATCGAATACCTCCCCCTTGGGCATGGTCGCGCCGCCTATTGCACCAATGGTTGGCATCATGTCGCTGAAATCAACCAGGTCATCGCTGACCTTCCCCGCAGGAACTGTACCCGGCATGTTGGCCACCAAAGCTACACGCGTTCCAGCATCAGTCGGCTTGCTCTTGCCACCTTCAATCACTACGCCATTTAATTCTGAGACAATCCCCCCCTTTGACCCTCCAGGTGATCCGTTATCCCCGGTAAACAGAATAAGGGTATCTTCCCTGACGCCGGTTTCATCCAGCTTATCTACGACGCGACCAACCAGCTTATCCATATAGGCCACCATATCCTCGAAGTTCTTCTGCGCATTCTTTGAGGATCGATCGGCACTGTCCGGTGTCGGTTCAAACGGACCATGGGTAAGCACTAAAGGATAGTAGATGAAGAAGGGACCATCCTTCTTTCTGTCGATGAAGTCGCATACATAGTCGTTAGCCAGCGTCGGGGAGTAAGCATCTTTTTCGTTAAAGACTTTTTGTTGCCCATTAACCGTGAAAATGGGTTTCCAATAGTCGTGGTGGGACTTCTCCAGGTTGTAGCAAAAGTGTTCATCGAAGCCCGCATGTTGAGGCAGCGTACCAGCCCCTTTCTTTTCAGGTACGAAGGTACCTTCGCCATGTAGCTGCCACTTGCCGGCGACGCAGGTTGCGTACCCTGCATCCTTCATTATGTGACCAATGGTTTTCTCGCCCGGATCCAGAATACCCCAGTGCACGTAGTTTCTAACGTTGGATTTACCTGTCATGATTGACACACGACTGGGCGCGCAAACAGGATTGGAGTAACAGTGATTGAAACGCATCCCGGTCGCTGCCAACTGATCAACACGGGGTGTCTGGTATTGCTTCGACCCGTAACAACCAAACACCTCGTATCCGGTGTCATCTGTCATAATCAGGATGACGTTGGTTTTCTTTTTGCCTTTGCCGGCATGTGCCAGTGCCGCGGGCAGCAATGCGGCAGCGCCAGCCCCTTTCAATAGATCACGTCTTTTCATAACTCAGAACCAAAAATACGAAGGCCAATTAAATCATCCCCGCCATGTATGTAAAACATTTAATTAATGGAACAAACACCGAGTCGAGAATGAGGCGCTGTCCCGGTTCGACGATATCGCAGAGTAAGGAAGACCCGGTGCCTGACTGGCGCAACTCGAGGAGGCTGCCCCAAGGTGCAAAACAAACGAACCAAAGGATTCTAAGATATGCATAGACCCAACATTGTCGTTATTACCACTGACCAACAGCATTGGCAAATGATGAGCTGCGCTGGTGAGCAGTTTATCCAAACCCCTGCCTGTGACCGACTCGCTGCTGAAGGTATTCGTTTTGACAAATGTTATACGACGAATCCACTCTGTGTGCCGGCGCGCTATAGTTTTATCAGCGGCTATATGCCGCATCAGTTTGGAGACATGGAAGACAATTATCAGAGTAAGGATCGTGTGGCTGGAACACCCAAAGTACACGACTGGATCCAAACGCCGACGCTGGGTGCGTTACTGCAGGCAGATGGATATGACACCGCCTATGGCGGTAAGTGGCACATCGAAGGTCCTTACGGTCTTACTCAGGAAATGGCCGATAAGTTTTCATTCTGCTATTTATCAGGTGATATTCGAGAAGACGGCGCTGTTGCTTGTGCCGACTTCATAAGAGAACAACATGACAGGCCTTTCTTCTTATGGGCTTCGTTTGATCAACCTCATGATATTTGCAAGTTTTTACCTCAAATGAAAAATGGAACCGCACCGAGTATAGATGTCGATGTGGGGTTACCGGCCAATCATGCTCCTACTAAGTGTGAGACTTCATGGATCGAAGGATTACGTAAAGGAACCCTGGGCGATGAAGCCTCTTTTGAGTTGGGCTTGAATCGACGCTATGGGCTGGAAGCCAGTCAATGGGATGCACAGACCTGGCAGCAATATCGCAATACCTATCGCTATTACATGCAGGAAGCGGATCGCTATATTCAACGAATTTTGGATGCGATAGATGAGCGTGGTTTGCTGGAAAACACCGTGGTGATCTTTACTTCGGACCATGGTGACCATGATGGTGCGCATCAGATGACGATGAAGCGGACGTTTTATGAAGAGTCGGTGCATGTCCCGTTTATCATCCGCCTGCCAGATGGACAAGGCGCAGGGACAATCGATAACGAGCATCTGATCTGCAACGGTCTCGATTTAGTTCCGACAGTGTGTGATTTTGCAGACGTTCCAACACCAGATACCTTGCCCGGATCAAGTGTTAAACAACTCTGTGCAGGTTCGACGAATTCCTGGCGTAACTATACCGTCGCGCAAACGCGTGGCGGTCGAATGATCTGTAGTCTGCGTTACAAATATAATCTGTATGTCTTCGGAGAGGCTGAAGAGGAGTTGTATGATCTCGAGGCCGATCCCGGTGAATGCGTAAATCGTGCTGCCGATTATGACATGCGTACCGTGCTCGATGAGCATCGTCATTTGCTCAAAACCTGGGTAGCCGACAATGCAGACACACGGGGTCAGCACTATTGTCAGTTAGCTGGAACCCGACCCCATTAATTCCACCCCGGGGGTTAAAATATCAATATAAATTGATATTTATGGTATTATGATAAAAAATATCAATATTAGTTGACATTTTACCATGACGCTTCCAGAAATCGGCAAGCTAATACGCGCCACCCGACGATCGCTCAATCTTACCCAGCAGGCGCTGGCCAAGAGAGCCGGGGTCAGTCGATATACTATTCTGAAACTCGAAACCGGACAAGCCAGCGACATCCAGTTCAAGACACTGACGGCAGTGCTTCAGGCATTGCGCCTGACTGTTGAGGTGGTCGGGAATCCCGTGAGTGGTGTTACGGTGTTGGGAAGCGACAAATGAGTACCGAGATTCTGGATGTCTGGGTCAATAACCGCCGGGTTGGCGAACTCATCCAGGACAACTACGAGTACCTGTTCCAGTATCAGAACATTGCCGAACTGAACCCGGAGAGAGATCTCGTATCCCTGACCATGCCAGTGCGCATCAAACCCTACGATACACAAGTACTCATGCCACCCTTCCAGATGTCATTGCCTGAAGGCGCATTGCTTGAAAACCTGAACACCAGATTTGGCAAAATCATGGACGTCACCAACAACATGGTGCTCCTTCGTTTGATCGGCAACAACACCATTGGCAAGGTGCGTTTCACGGCGCCAGGCCAGGCACTCCAGACGGCTGCTGACACCCGGCAATACACGCTGCAAGATCTGTTGACTTACCCCGAAACCGGGGAACTGTTTAAGGAATTGCTCGAGCAGTTGGCCCTGCAGTCCGGGATTTCTGGTGTCCAACCGAAAGTACTCTGGTCAGAACATGGCAGAAAAGTTGCCCTGTTGAGTGGCCAGTATATTCTAAAATCTGCCGGTAGAGACTACCCCGGGCTCGCTATCAATGAGTTCTTTTGCCTGGAGGCCGCCAGGGCAAGCGGACTTAACGTGCCGGATTACTATCTGGCAGAAAGTGGCGAGATGCTGATCATTAAGAGATTCGACATCGAGACGCACAAACAGTTGGCATTTGAAGAAGCGTGTGCCCTTCTGAATCTTCCCAGCAGTGGGAAATATACAGGCAGTTACGAGAATGTTGCCGACCTCTTCGGCAGAGTGCCCTGCGAACCGGTATTTGAGTCGAAACGTCACCTTTTCAAAGTCATATTACTTTCCATCGCACTAAAAAACGGTGATGCACATCTAAAGAACTTTGGCATTCTGTACGACGACATCTCAAACAAGTGGCTTGCACCTGTCTACGATCTTGTGACGACCACAATCTACCTGCCAAAAGATCTTCCGGCACTGTCGTTGGGTGGCAGAAAACAATGGCCTGATCTGGAGGCGATGAAGCACTTCGGCTTGCACGCCTGTGGGTTGCGCACACGAGACCTTAACGTATGTATCGACGATGTCAGATCAGGCATCGAGTACATGAAACAGCTCATTAAAGCTTATACCGCAACACGATCCAGCCTGGATTGGCTACGTGACAGCATGCTCAGCGTTGTCGATGCAGTGGACTGGTAGCCATGGAATATCGCGACTATCTCCGCACTATGAGCGCACTGCCCACCATGGATGCAGGGTCTGGTTTGCCAGGTGTTTGACACTTTTGTTAGCGTATGGTAGAAAATGATATCTATCTTATAGATAGTGGTATTTATCATGTCCCAAAAACAACTGGCAACCCGCATTGATGCTGATGTCAAAAAGGCGGTTGAAGAAATTTGTGAGATTCGCGGGTTAAAAATGAACCGTTTCATCGAGGATGCACTAATAGACAAGCTGGAAGAGTTGGAAGACCTTGAAGATCTCACTCGAATTCGGTTTGAACCTACCCGACCATTGGAAGATGTCGTCAGAGATTTAAAACTCAATGGCAAATTATGAAATTGAAGTATCATCAACTGCAGAAAAGCAACTGCGAAAACTTTCACAGAAAGACCAAATTAGTGTTCTCAAACGTATTCAGGAACTAAGCCGTGAACCAAGGCCAAATCATTCGCGGAAACTCCGAGGACAGAACAATATCTATCGAGTACGTGTTGGAAACTATCGAATCCTGTACAGTATTGAAGACAAGCATCTCATTATAATCATCTTGAAGGTGGGGCACCGAGGAGATGTGTATCGATAGTAAGGTGTAAACTCCTCTGCTTTAAACTCCAGTCCCATTTTTTCTTGCAGATGGAAACACTATGATTCTACGAACATTCGCAGTTTGTTTGCTGGCTAAGCAGAAATGTGGTTTATTCTTACTATCCCCTATCCCCTGTTATGAATTCTTATTTCGATACCGTTCAATCATTTCTTTATAAACATCTCCATCTCGTTTTCCTACGCTCAGTGCAATGACAACGAATTCATCGTCATTGACGTGGTAGGTGAGACGAAGAGGGGGTCGCTTTCTTTTGATTTTGTACAGGTTGAATCCACCTGAAAGTCTCGACCCGGGAATATGAGGATTCTCCAGACGCTGGGCAAGTTTTTTCCTGAAGTATGCTTTGTCAGTAGCAGACAGCCTTTCCCACTCGTTTCT
>JAPOOX010000332.1 GCA_026713185.1 Gammaproteobacteria bacterium | reverse complement strand
GCTAAAACTGCCGGAAGATCTGGTCTGGGAAACCAACGATCATGATCCGACTTTTGCATCCCCCGAAGCGAAACGCGGTGGTACTCTCAGAACCTGGATGCTGGCTTTTCCACTGACTTTACGTACCGTAGGACCGGATTCCAATGGCTCCTTTGCAGGCTACCTGCGTTACAACCGCATGGGTCTGGTAACCTATCATCCCGATACCCGACGACCGATTCCGGCATTGGCAACGCACTGGGCATTTGGCGCCGATGGCCGTAGTATTTATTACAGGTTGAACCCGAACGCTCGCTGGTCGGACGGCGTACCGGTAACAGCGGATGACTACGTTTTCAGCATACAATTCATGCGCTCCAAGGAAATCGTAGCCCCCTGGTACAACAATTATTTCACTGAACGCATCCGGGACGTAAAGCGATACGACGATCACACCATTGGTATCCAGGGCGCCAACCCCAAACCCATAGAGGAAATGCACTACGAATATGCCATTGGTCCACAGCCCAGACACTTCCATGTGCTGAACCAGAACTGGGTGGAAGAATACAACTGGAAGATTGAACCCAACACCGGTCCGTACCAGATCAGTGAGATCAGGAAAGGCAAATTCATCGAACTCAAGCGAAAAGACGACTGGTGGGCTAACGATCTCAAGTATTTCAAACACCGCTTCAATCCCGATAAGGTGCGCGTGCGTGTAATCCGGGATATCAACATTGCCTGGCAACACTTTATCAAGGGTGAACTGGACACCTTCGGCATCGTGCTGCCGCAATTCTGGCATGAAAAAGCAACCGGTGAGCCGTTTGACAACGGTTATATCGCCAAATACTGGTTCTACAACGATTTACCCGTGCCATCCGCAGGCATGTTCCTCAATACTGCCGATCCAATCCTGAGTGACTCGCGGGTTCGCTTCGGTCTGGCTCACGCCATGAATATTGACCGTGTCATCAAGACTGTATTGCGTGGTGATTACTCTCGCCTGCAGACATTCCAACTTGGTTTTGGCGCCTACGATAATCGTAATATCAGGGCGCGGGAATACAATCTTGACAGGGCGAACGAATACCTGGATGCCGCCGGTTATACAACACGGGGGCCTGACGGCATACGGATATATCAACCGCCTCCCGGCGATGACGGTGAAAGCCACCGGTTGTCACTAAGAGTCACATACGGCTCTCCACACCACTCGGAACGCCTTGTCATCCTCCGGGAGGAGGCCAGAAAAGCGGGTATAGAACTTGAACTTTCATTGCGGGACAGCTCCGGTGCGTTCAAGCAGATGCAGGAGAAGAAACACCAGATCGCCTGGATGACCTGGGCATCGCAGGGATTATCACCGCGCTACTGGGAGCACTTCCATTCTGACAATGCCAATAGAACACAAACCAATAATATCACCAATTTCGACGACCCTGTCATGGATGAACTCATCATGGCATACCGCGCATCGACCAATCAGGCAGAACGTGTGGCGCTGGCCCACCGTCTTGAACAGAAGGTGCACGACGCCGGGATCGTCATTCCGACTTTCCAGGTACCCTACACCCGCGAAAGTGCATGGCGTTGGATGAAGCTTCCTTTCTGGCTGGGCTTGCGCACATCCGGATCATTATTCAACTCCCAGGCACTCTCTGCCGGCTTGTTCTCCTCCGGCGGTTTGTTCTGGATAGACACAGAAGAAAAAAAGCGCATCCTTGAAGCTAAAGACGATGGTCAGAAATTCGAGCCGATAAAAATCATCGATACAAACTACAGGGCAGACAGCGTAGGGATAGACGCAGCCGGGGAACAGGTAGATTAGTATGCCTTTACTGAGCGTTCGTGATCTGTCCACTGCTTTTGAGACCGAAACCGGACTCGTCACAGTGGTTGACCATGTCAGCTTTGAGCTTGAAGCCGGCGAAACCATTGGGCTTGTGGGTGAATCCGGTTGCGGCAAAAGTGTCACTGCATTATCCATCATGGGTCTCCTGCCAAGACCATCGGGTCGGGTCAAAGGCGGAGACGTTCTCTTCAAGGATGAAAATCTTACCCGTGCATCCCCGGAACGCCTTCGTGAAGTCCGGGGGAACCGAATCGCCATGATTTTTCAGGAACCCATGACGGCACTGAATCCGGTACAACGTATAGGCCGCCAGCTGGCAGAAACCTATACCCTGCATGAACCCGAATTAAAGTCATCCGATGTCGCTGAAAAGACACTAGGGCTTCTGGAACAGGTGGGCATCCCTGCTCCGGAAAGTCGTCTGAACGATTACCCACACCAACTTTCCGGTGGCATGCGTCAGCGAGTCATGATCGCAATGGCGCTGGCCCGCCATCCGGATATACTGATCGCTGACGAACCCACAACGGCGTTGGACGTTACCATTCAGGCACAAATCCTGGAATTGCTGCGCGAATTGCAACGTGATACAGGAATGGCGATCATCTTCATTACTCACGATCTCGGCGTCATTGCCGAATTGTGTTCCCGGGTGGTTGTCATGTACGCGGGCCGCATCGCGGAACAGGCAACAGTAAAATCATTATTTGAACATCCGTTACATCCCTATACCCGTGGTCTCCTGGGGTCGATTCCCCGTCTTGAGGACGAACCTAAAACCCTGTTGACTACAATCCCCGGGATTGTTCCGGGAATTGAGGAATTACCCGATGGTTGCCGCTTTTCGAATCGCTGCGCATACGCCACTGACCAGTGTCATCGTGAAGCCCCGTCGCTGGTCGCGCCCTCACCCGAGCGCACGGTCGCCTGTCATCGATGGCATGAAATCATCGCCGAAACCACCCGGGAATCATCATCGTGACAGAATTATCCACACCTTTGCTACAGGTACGCGGTCTGACCAGGCACTTCCCTGTACGTAGCGGGGTTTTACTACGCACTTCCGGGCAGGTGCACGCTGCGGATGATGTATCCTTTGACCTCAACGTTGGAGAAACCCTGGGACTGGTTGGGGAATCAGGCTGTGGCAAGAGCACTGTCGGCAAAACGCTGTTGCGTCTCTACGAACCAACCTCAGGCGCCGTTTTGTTTGAAGGACGCGATATTGCATCAATGAACAAAGCTGAGTTGCGCCGCATGCGCCGCAATGTACAGATTATACTGCAGGATCCATTCGAGTCGCTGAACGCCCGTCACACCATTGGAAAGATCCTTGAAGAACCCTTTATCATTCATCGTCTGGGCAGCACCGCCGAACGGCGCCGCAGAGTCGCCGGATTATTGGAAAAAGTGGGCCTTGAGGCAGCTACCGCAAACCGTTTTCCACACGAATTTTCCGGCGGTCAACGGCAACGCATCGGCATCGCCCGCGCCATCGCACTTGAACCCAAACTCATCGTTTGTGACGAAGCCGTATCCGCACTTGATGTTTCCATTCAATCACAGGTGATTAACCTGCTGCTGGAACTGCAACGCGAAATGAACCTGGCGCTTCTCTTCATAGCTCACGACCTGGCGGTTGTAAAGCACGTATCCGATCACATCGCCGTCATGTATCTTGGTGAAATTATCGAAACTGCAACCGCGACAGAGATTTACCGATCACCGCGCCACCCGTATACCCAGGCACTGCTGTCCGCAATTCCCGTTCCTGACCCTGGAGCAGGCCGTGAACGCATCGTTCTGGAAGGTGACGTACCATCACCCATTGAACCACCTGGCGGCTGCCGTTTCCATACTCGTTGCCGCTACGCCCAAGAGGACTGTCGGCAACTCAAACCTGCATTGAAGCCGGTACACAGTGGCGCCTCAGTTGCCTGTCATCACTGGCAAAGTCTTGGCTGAGAGTGTTGATCCTTAATTGTATAAAACGTTATCGTAACTGCTGACCCAATAATCAGGAAATTGTCATGTCCGAAAAAAGCCCTGAGGGCTATAAGGTAAACGCCGTTGAGGACTGGGTGCGGCACAATGTGCCCTCACTCAAGCCACCCTTCAAATGGACAAGGTTATTGGGGGGCCACTCCAATCTGACGTACAGATTAGAGGACACTGCAGGGAATCTTGCCGTAATCCGGCGACCTCCACAGGGTGAATTGCTGCCCAAGGCTCACGATATGTCAAGGGAATGGGCACTGATTTCAGCGTTGGCCAACACCGATGTTCCTGTTCCGGCGGCATTGGGTTTTTGTGAAAACCGGGACGTAACCGGGGCATGGTTTTATATCATGGGCTGCATCGATGGTCACCCACTTTATAATGTCCAGGACACACTCAGTTTCGTTCCCGAAAACAGGCGACTTGTACTGGTAGACTCATTTGTCGATGTACTGGCGGCATTGCATGCCGTAGACCCGGATGAAGTCGGACTGGGGGATCTGGGAAAGAAGGAAAACTATATCGGCCGTCAACTGAAAACCTGGTATCGCTCCTGGACATCTTCAGTCAAACCGGCCCGGTTTGACGATCCACGGGCACATGAACTGCAACAGTTTTTTCTGGAACACATGCCTGATCAGGGTCCGGCAAGGGTTGTTCACGGTGATTATGGTCTACATAATACGCTTGTGGGTCCAAAGGCAACTATAGTAGCCGTGGTGGATTGGGAAATTTCGACTCTGGGGGACCCCCTGGCGGACCTCGCCTATGCACTGAACCAATGGCGGCAGCCAAATGATATAAATCCTCAATCCCCTGACGCCACGACTTCAGCGCCGGGGTTCCCGGACAGCAGTTATCTGGCTGACCGTTACGCCAGAAATACAGTTCGGGATTTGTCAAAACTGAACTATTATATTGGTTTTAACCGATGGAAATCTGCCTGCATTGTTCATGGTGTGTACGCTCGCTATATGGAAGGCAAGAAGAGTACAGAGGACATTGATCTGGATGAGTTACGAGGGCGTATCGAATCATCGCTCTCTTCGGCAGAACAGGCAGTGAACAGATTGAGCATGACCTGATGCCTGGTATGAACCCGCATCTGCCACTTGCACCCTGGACGATGATTCCTTATTGTCAGGTCTGCACATGTAAGCAAGCCGTGTATCCCCGCCTGATAGTAAGCGGTGTTTGACGGCATACAGTATTAGAACAATTAACAATTTTGACTGGAGATGAAAAGAAATGCCTGAATTCTGTTTAGTAGAGAAAGCTGATCACATCATGACGGTAAGAATCAATCGTCCGGAACGACTCAATGCACTGCATCCACCAGGAAACGCAGAGCTGGGAGAAGTCTTTGACGATTTTGCCGCAGATGATGACATGTGGGTTGCCATCATTACAGGAGAAGGACGAGGATTCAGTGCCGGCAATGATCTGCGTTATCAGGCAGAAGGTGGTGAACGAGTGCCGATGCCCCGTGGTTTTGGTGGGCTCAGTTCACGATTTGACCTGCTGAAGCCTGTAATAGCCGCCGTAAACGGCGTTTCTATGGGGGGTGGATTCGAAATTGCCCTGGCCTGTGACCTGATTATTGCTTCGGACAGGGCTGTGTTTGCACTACCCGAGCCAAAGGTTGGACTTGCTGCACTGGCTGGAGGTATGAATCGTCTCCCCCGACAGATCGGAGTGAAACGGGCACTGGGTATGATCCTGACCGGTCGCCACGTACCTGCGGAAGAAGGTTATCAGTTGGGTTTTGTTAATGAAGTCGTGCCCCATGATCAGTTGATGGAACGGACACTTGAGTGGGCAAAAATGATCACTGCATGTGCACCGTTATCCATTCGCGCCAGCAAGGATGTGGTCTACAAAAGTCTTGATATGGCATCACTGCAGGAATCCATGGAAAGACATTACGATTCTGTAACAGCCATGAGCACCAGTGAGGACTTTATCGAGGGTCCCAAGGCGTTTTCTGAAAAACGACCGCCGCAGTGGAAGGGAAAATAGACAGGAATATGCGAGAAGAGCCGATGTCATTCAACCCGGGAAAGGAATTACATCTGCTGATGTTGATTGTCTGATTCAGGCTCTTCTGAACTTCCAATTGAATGCCAGTCGTAAAAATCCCGTTCACCATATCGTTGTTCAAACCTGATACCTTTCAGAGTTCTTTTGCCGCTGGGCCAAAGCGAATCAAAATACGCTGTAACCAGCAGTAGTGCAGCCATATTCTTAAGGCGCTCATAGGTCAGCACCCGTATATCTGTGAACTGATAGTCCAGTTTAATGAATCGATTGGTTGCCTTGACCTGCCACTGTTCAAAGTAAGCTTCAAGAGTCTGCTGGAGAATTTTCCTGTTTCTTCGCATGGGTTCATTAGTCAGTAATGCCAGTGGCCGATGTAATCCTTTCAGTACAACGAGGAACAAAGGATGTTCGGGCGCCTCGGGCAAACGTACCGGAAGAAATCCAAAATGAATGAATATCCCTGTTTCCCTGTTGCCTCCCAGTCGGAATACGGTGCCACCGTATGGCGTATCGCAACACTCTACCAGATCATATACAGAATGGATGCCGTTCCTGTACTGTAACCGGCTGTCCATTTTCTGTCCTGCGATAAAACGATCAATCCCGGATTCAACCCAGGGTTTCAGCAGAGCATGATTATCCTGGTGCTGACTGGTGACAATGATTCCCCTGTTACCAACGACCCGGCGCACCTCTTTCACCAGATTGAGAATATGTTGTGAACTTCCCAGGTAGTCCGGTGCGTTTCGTGACCACATAGACTGGGCCAGGGGAACGAAATCACGGTGTGGTACTTCCAGTCCTTCCCCATCAGGACCTGCCAACAGCGTTGGTTGTAAATTACCGGCGCCTACAATCTCACAGACCTCGTAACCTTTTCTGCTTTCTCCTTTATCGATATCCATCCCCTGATCTCCCAGTTCTCCAAGGAACGCCATCTTTTCCGCATACTTTTTTTCAATATCTGTTGTGTATAGAACCAGCAGTGAATCCTGCGTGATTTGCCTGGCTCCCAGTTTCAGCAAGTTTTGTAATAACACTTTACCTATGGATTCATGACCCAGGTTTCGACTCAGACGCTTGTGAGTGGCATGCAGAGGGATCTTTTCCTTGAGAGCGCGGCTAATGGATGTGAGGCGTACAGAACCACCTTCGGTAATACCCAGAATCGCCTCTTCGACAAATCTAGAGTCTACCTTGCCCAGGCCTGTACAAAGGTTATCGGATATCCACTTTACCTTTGCACGATACAATGACTCACTATCATCAATGGAATCGAGTCTATGCTTCATAAATGTCAGAAAACATGCTTCCTACCACAAACCGTACTTCTGCACCTCGTTACGTCCAACAACCATGTGGTGTACTTCATCCGGACCATCAGCTATGCGCAACGTCCGTTGACCAGTGTACATTCCCGCAAGAGGTGTCCAGTGTGAAACACCGGTGGCGCCATGCATCTGGATTGCCTGATCAATGATACGGCATGTTATCTCAGGCACCATGGCCTTCACCGCACTGACATACACACGTGCTTCCTTGTTTCCCAATACATCCATGGCTTTGGCAGCGCGCAATACCATGAGTCTGCAGGCATCGATATCAATTCGCGCCCGTGACACAATTTCAAGGTTTTTGCCAAGTCTGATGATAGGCTTGCCGAATGCCACCCGGGTTGAGGCCCGTTTGACCATCAGTTCCAGCGCCCTCTCTGCCTGACCAATTGATCGCATGCAATGGTGGATTCGTCCTGGTCCCAGACGTACCTGGGATATCTCAAAACCCTTACCTTCTCCCAGCAGAATGTTTTCTTTAGGCACTCGCACATTATCAAATTTGATGTGCATATGACCATGGGGCGCATCGTCGTTACCAAACACATTCATTGGGCCAAGAATGTTAACGCCTGGTGTGTCCTTGGGAACCAGAATCTGTGACTGTTGCCGGCTGGGTGCTGCATCAGGACTGGTTTTTACCATGGTAATCATGATCTTGCAGCGTGGATCTCCGGCGCCGGATATGTAATATTTTTCTCCATTGATGACCCATTCATCACCATCGAGTTCCGCTCGTGTGCTGATATTCTTGGCGTCGGAAGACGGCAGTGCCGGTTCGGTCATGGCGAATGCAGAGCGGATCTCACCGTTTAACAATGGCTTCAGCCACTTTTCTTTCTGTTCCGGTGTACCAACCCGTTCGAGCACCTCCATATTCCCGGTGTCCGGGGCGCTGCAATTCAATGTCTCGGAAGACAGAGGATGGCGGCCCAGTTCCGCCGCAAGATAGGCATAGTCCAGATTTTTCAAGCCTTCACCGGTTTCCGCATCCGGCAAAAAGAAGTTCCATAAACCACTGTCCTTTGCCTTCTGCTTGGCGCCTTCCAGTAATTCAAGCTGCCTCGGATGCCAGGACCAGCGATCTTCCTTGCCCTCATTGAGCGCATAGAACTCTTCAACAATAGGCTCAACATTTTCATCGATGTGTTTTTTTACCCGGTCAAACAGAGGTTGGGCTTCCTCCGCCATAACCAGATTATTCAGGTCATTTTCAATATCCGGCATTATCCAATCCTCCTCGATTGGTTGATTATGTGAATTGTATTTGCAAGTACAGGGTCTGCAACGCCTCTTCCTGAACCATTGTCATTAACTGTATTTTCAATGCGGCACTACAATGCCAGAGTTAAAGAAAAGATGCCACTCAAGCTCGACAATCAACCCGGAACGGGGTCGAAGTATCACAATACATGCAACAAATCTTAAAATGTTTGACAGGCCCTTAACTTTATCTGCGTATTTCAGACCTGCGTATTTCAGTAGGAAATGTCATCAGTGTCGAATGCACGGTAGCGATTGTGACCCGTATTGATGGAGAGCCTGGAAAGGATCACCCCTTCAGAGGAAGATCCTCTAGGCCTGGAAGCTCCCTTCCAGGTAAGGTTGCATTTTCTCAAAAGCGCGCGCCTCAATTTGTCGGATCCGTTCCATTGATACGCCGTATTTCTCCGAAAGTTCCCTGAGTCCGGTTTTTGAATCCATCAACCAGCGACTGGTTACAATGTCACGAGCCCGATCATCCAGAGATTCCAGAGCAGACTGCAAGTCCCTGGATTGCATTTCGCTGATTTCTTCATCTGCTGCCAACATT
>JAPOOX010000331.1 GCA_026713185.1 Gammaproteobacteria bacterium | reverse complement strand
GACACCAAGTCCCTTAGCATCGCCCGCTCTTCTGTCGTTAAGCTCACTTTGTAATATTTCATCGTATTAAAACCCTCAACTATTAATAGGTTGTAATTCTAATTTGAGAGTTTACATCAATTACTGATCATTTCAAAATTGATGGAGTACTAGTATGTGATGGTAAAAATCGTGACAGAGATGAATTTATTGAAGCACATATTTTTGGCGCTTTTAACGTGTTCAGTATAGAAAAAATGGTAGCTGCTACACCAATAAATAAAAAAAAGAAAATTATGGTGAAGGCAGTGATCGAGGGTTTCGAATCTTTTAGTCAAGAATATAATCAATAATTATGAAAGCAAGCATTTCACCCAGTTCAGGATATTGTATTGTTGATGGAAAAGATCCAATTTCCAACGTAGTCCTATCGACAGAGAGAACTACACTAATAGAGACGAGGTATGAAAGACACACGCTAACCCTAGCGCATGATTGGCAGGTATTCGAGGTTGAAAATGAAAAAAGTGCGCTTGAACTTACAAGGGAACTAACAACGATATTAAAATGTATCTCGCTCATACGTCTACGGTTATTAACAACGGATAGTAATTATGGGGGATGGATATATAGTGAAATCGAAACGACTATGGGCACTTATGTCACATCAGATACGATTCTTAATAGGCTGCTCATTGCTCCGTTATCAAAACCAGAAAATCTAAAATTTTGTGCTGGTGAAGCATTAAGTTCAGGCTATGAAGCTATAGGTTCCATTTTAAATCGGCTTTATGATTTTCAGCCATTAATATCTCGTTTCTCAAACATTTGGTTAAAACTACCAGATATTCTCTTTGTCGGAACAGGCAACTCAAAACAATATCAGTGGTTAAGTTTATCGAAATCGGGAAACCTGTTAAAAATATTAGAAGCCGCAAATAAAAAGGATATAAAAAATATTTTTGGGCAATTGGCATTTCAGTACCAGATGCCCAGCGAACGAGCAGCATTTGCCAAATTGGGTCGTATTATTGCTGATTCTATTTTTGAGGGTGTAGCTTATAAACCTGTATTAAAAGAAACATTTGAAGACGATTTACAACGTTCTACAGCTAACCTGCATGGTAAAGGACCAAAAGATCCTGGGTCAGAACTTAAACGAGCCTTATCTGAAATCGATGCGATATCAATGGCCGTATCAAAAGGTGACGACTACCATGCGGAGAGGTATCTAAATGATCTAATCGAGCGACAGACTATTTCCGGTTCAGACACAAAACATGCAGTGAAATCATTATGTAATATCGCCAGGCAATGTGCTGATATGTTTCGTGCTGATTTTGAATGTCTTTGTTTAAAAAAGGCATATGAGATAGATCCAACTGATTCCTGGACCATGATTCAATATGGAGATCATCTCAAACGAATGGGAAAATATGACGAGGCAGAACAGATTGTTGAAGCAGCAATGGGCTATGGAGAGGAAGAAATTGGGGAACGCCTGATTGCAGATATTTTATCGCAACGGGGTGAATATTCCAGAGCTATTGAAAAATACAAATCAATTCATGATTGGAGAGTAGACCACGTAGCTATGACAGGAATTGCAGATAATCTTCGATATCTTGGTAGATTTCAGGAAGCATTAAAAGAATACAAAAGAATTATTGATTTGGGATTAGGTTCTGAGAGAGTTAGTGCTGGAATTGCCGAAATTGCGAAGCGAGAAGGTCGTCTTGACGAAGCGGTTTCCTTATACAAATCAATTATAACTACGGATTCGAATGATCGATCATGGTGGGTCTATAGTGTTGCATATGCAGGGCTTTTAAAACAAATTGGGGAATACGAATCTGCGATTCCAATAATAGAAGATGTAATTGCGAAGGTGCCATTCTCCATGCCTGCGCGGGTGCTTCAAGCATCACTTTGGGGCTTGTTAGATAAGGAGATTACTGGCCTTGAAGGATTACCTCAATCAGGTTCATCTTATAAATATAATGCTTATGGAGAATGGATTAATGAATATACGAGAGGTCTGTTGCTCTTACGTACAACCAGATATAAAGATGCCCAAGAAAGCTTGATACAGAACTTGGAAAATAGCGTTCTTGGAATGGAACAAGAATCTATCTTGCGACTTGCAGCTGCATTATCTTTAATCGCTGAAAGAAAAGTACATTTGGCCAAGCAGTATATTCCCGATGTAACTACAATATATAATCCTTACGTTGAATATATCGTCAATGTTTTGCGCTACCATGTGTCAATATTAGAATCAGATAGCAAAAAAACGGAAGAATTATATCAATATCTGGTTATCAATAAATCTAATAACTTATTTTTATGGGGTGCGATTGAATCATTAAGAAGCGGTAATAGTGATAAAGCAATTCGCATAGAAGTGGACGCAATGCTACGTCTTGCTGCTTGAATATCAATGGCTTAGACAAGAAGATACCTTTTTCGAGGCCCTTTCCCTTTAGTAGTATCCCTGTAGTCAGAATCGTCAATCCTCAGGAGAAATAAAACGTCGTCATTTGTTGCAGTATGGTCTATAGGGCACTGAAATAATGAGGGTTTCCACATTAGTTAAGCCAGCAAGCACGGTTTTAGTTAATTTACAGGAAATCTCCGCTATAGACGGAATTGCTGTGATCAGGAAATTTGGATTTTGCACCTCTTTGTAATGCGACATGGTGACGCTTTCCGGCAGTTGACAAATGACCGGGAAAGAAGACTCACCGAACGGGGAAGGCAGGAAGTTACTGTCTCTGCAGGGCAGTTGGTCGGGAGCAATGTGAATTTGGAGAGAATCTGTTGCAGCCCCCTGTTCAGAGCGCGTGAAACCGCAGAAATCGTGCAGTCTCTGATACCCTGTGAAGCAGAGATTGAAGTCTGGGAAGAAATTATGCCGGGTGGTCGATGTGAAACGGTTGCCCAAAGACTCAATAATGAGCCAATGTGTGCTACGCTTATGGTTTCCCACCAGCCATTTGTGGGACGCATGATTGCCTGGCTTACACGGGAAGAAATAAATATGGATACTGGCATGATTGCCTGTATCCAGGCGAATAATTTTGATCAGTTTTGTGGTGAATTGGAATGGACCGGTCCCGATACGCGTTATTGATACTGCTGATGGTTTTTACGGCGCCAGCAGTATCGGAATTACCTGACTATCCGGAAGCAGAGGTAGAGAGTAAATCCGAGGATACAACCGAAATATCCCGTCGACTGATTCTCAGTTCCCTCAAGAAAATCAACAATGTTCTGGCGCCAGAGAAAGTCGAATATGTGAAGGGCACAAGAGAATCCCTGACCCTGTACATCCCAAACGAGCGCCGTACAGAGGTAGTGCTGGATTTTTACAGGGACCATCTCCTGCGCCAGGGTACGATCCTGTACGAGTGTCATGGCCGGGAATGTGGCAGCAGTAATTACTGGGCCAATACCGTGTTCTCCACTTCCATACTCTATGGACCAGAACAGTATCAGCACTACGTGCTGGCGCAACTTGATGGATCAGGTGATTACATCGCCTTGTACGTCGCAATGCGGGGAACCCGCAAAATCTACGTACATATCGAAACGACCAGACCGTCAGTTACTGTTACAACCCGGGACACACAGGCAAATCAGGGACGATTCGTCTTCACCGACAATAACAGGACTGAGATCATCAGCACTATTGCCAGGTTATTGGCAGAGGACGAGGGTCTGAAGCTACACCTGGTGGTGCATCAAGGATTGCTGCCAGGACAAGAAGTGACTGATGTGGTCAGTCAGACGCAGAAAATCGGTGAGCAGATCAAACTCGATGCCGCCTCCGGGGGTATCCCGGGAGACAGAATCACGGTTAACGGTATTGGACCCCTGGCGCCAGACAGTGAATACGGAACCAATCGAATAGAGATTCTGGCGCCTGTCAGGTCAGTTGCTGATTCCCAGTAGAGAAAGGAATTCCATGCGGGTACTCTGATTGTCCCGTAATGTACCGAGCATCACAGAGGTCTTCATCCGGGAATTCTGCTTCTCCACGCCTCGCATCATCATGCACATATGCTGCGCTTCTATAATCACGCCAACACCCGAGGCGTCGGTAACTGTTTGAATCGATTCAGCAATTTCCTTGGTCAGTTTTTCCTGTATCTGCAGACGGCGGGCAAACATATCAACCAGACGGGCTACTTTTGACAATCCCAGTACCTTGTTTGTGGGTATATAGGCAACGTGGCACTGGCCGATAAATGGCAGCAGGTGGTGTTCGCACAATGAATAAAGTTCGATATTCTGCACGACTACCATTTCGCTTGTATCTGATTCAAACAGGGCGCCATCGACAACCTGGTCAACAGTCTGTACATAACCCCGGGTGAGAAATTCCATCGCTCTGGCCGCTCGCTGTGGGGTTTTTACAAGACCTTGCCGGTTTGGATCTTCACCAATGTGCTCAATAATGTTCCTGTATGACTCTTTCATGCTGCCTTGCGCATTGCAGCGCTCTGAATGTGGACAGCTAACACTAAGCGATTGCGAATTAAGAATAAAGAGAAAGACCAACTTTCATTTATCATCCGTTATAATAATGTTGTTGCCTGATGAGGAGGTTGCCATCATTCATCATCCCTTATAATGTTGTTGCCTGATGAGGAGGTTGCCATGCCCGGTAGCAGTATTGGAGAAATGTTCAAGGTGACCACCTTTGGTGAGAGTCACGGACCTGCACTGGGCTGTATTGTTGATGGATGCCCGCCTGGACTTCCTATCACTGAAGCGGAGTTGCAGCACGATCTGGACAGAAGAAAACCAGGTACCTCAAGGTATACGTCACAACGCAAGGAAAGTGATCTTGTATCAATACTGTCCGGAACATTTGAAGGCGAGACTACAGGTACCGCCATCGGATTATTGATTCATAATGAGGATCAAAAGTCGAAAGACTACTCCGACATAAGGGATTTGTACCGTCCCGCTCACGCTGATTACACTTACGACAAGAAATACGGTATTCGCGACTACAGAGGTGGCGGCCGTGCATCGGCACGGGAGACAGCGATGCGGGTGGCAGCTGGCGCCATAGCCAGGAAATATCTGCTTACACGATGTGGTATTGAAATACGCGGCTGTCTGACACAGATGGGTGATATACACGTATCCGGGACAGACTGGCGTGAGGTGGACAGGAATCCCTTTTTCTGTCGTGATGCCTCCTTGGTGGCAGAGATGGAAACCCTGATAGACGACCTCCGGCGGGAGGGTGATTCCGTGGGTGCAAAAATCATGGTGACAGCCACCGGGATGACTGCTGGTCTGGGAGAACCTGTGTTTGACAAACTCGATGCCGCCATTGCCCATGCCATGATGAGCATCAATGCAGTGAAAGGTGTGGAAATTGGTGCTGGTTTTAGCAGCGTCACTCAACGTGGTACGACGCATCGTGATGAAATCACACCTGCCGGTTTTCAATCCAATAACGCGGGAGGCATTCTCGGGGGTATTTCGAGCGGCCAGGATATTGTGGTCAATATCGCTCTTAAACCTACATCGAGTATTACAACTCCGGCAAGAACCATTGATCGTAATGGCGCTCCAGTGGAAGTTGTTACCAAAGGCAGACACGACCCCTGTGTTGGCATTCGGGCGACGCCTATTGCCGAAGCGATGCTGGCACTGGTCCTGATGGACCATGTGTTGCGACAACGCGGCCAAAATCAGGATGTAAAATCTGCATTACCCGATCTTTCCTGATAATATACGCAACCCGAAAATTCTTGGAGTAACCAATGTCTGCTTATAATGTCGCTGTTGCTGGCGCCACTGGCGAAGTGGGCCGGACAATGTTGGAAATTCTTGAGGAAAGAGATTTCCCGATTGATCAAATACACCTGCTGGCAAGCAAGAGATCTGCTGGCACGAGGATTCAGTTCAAAGGCAAGTCAGAGACAGTGCAGGATCTGTCGAATTTTGACTTCAGTAATACGCACATTGGGCTTTTTTCTCCAGGCGCCAGTGTTTCCGAAATATATGCTCCCAGAGCCGCCGCCGCGGGGTGTGTTGTGATTGACAATACCTCCTGTTTCCGGAGGGATGAGGACATTCCACTGGTCATTCCAGAGGTGAATGGACATCGCATCATGGATTTCCAGGCGCGAAACATTATTGCCAATCCCAACTGTTCCACCATTCAAATGCTGGTGGCGCTCAAACCCATTCATGATGCCGTCGGTATCTCTCACATCAACGTCAGTACCTATCAGGCCGTTTCAGGTTCCGGCAGGAGCGGGGTTGAGGAACTGGCTGGCCAGACTGCCCGCCTGCTGAACGCTACGCCGATCGAAAATGAAGTTTTCCCCGGACAGATCGGGTTCAATGTACTGCCGCATTGCGGTGATTTCCAGGAGAATGGCTATACCCTGGAGGAAATGAAGCTGGTCTGGGAAACACAGAAAATTTTTGAGGACGACACTATTGAGGTTAATCCCACTTGTGTGCGAGTCCCGGTATTTTATGGACATTCCGAGGCTGTACACATCGAAACCAGACAGAGTATTTCTCCTGGGGAGGTCTCTGCACTGCTCGCTTCCAGCCCTGGTGTAATCGTGATGGATGATCCTGCAAATGGTCATTATCCTACCGCTGTATCAGACGCTGTTGGAACAGATGGTGTATTTGTCGGTAGAATACGACAGAATATCCATTCAGAGTTTGGGCTGAACCTATGGGTTGTATCCGATAATGTCCGTAAAGGAGCGGCGCTGAACAGCGTACAAATTGCAGAAAATCTGACAAGATATCTATAATCGCTCAAACAACTGTCAAAGAGCATTTCCGGCAGTGTAATAGTTGCGGATACAGAAAGGGTAATATTTACTTTGGTCAGGGATACATCACCCCGGGAAGAGGTGAATGAAATGATTTCAGTTCGTCTGTGGTTATCGGCAACTTTCCTTACGTTTTTTTGTGTATTTTACAGTGTAACCTCTTTTGCGTTGGGCACAGGAAGACTGGTACTTGATTCTGCACTTGACGAACAGTTCAGCGCAGAGATAGCACTGGTCAATACGCTGGGTTTAAAAATTGACGAACTCCATGTAAATCTGGCCACCCAGGAAGATTTTGATCGGCTTGGTGTCAAACGAAGTGATCAGCTGATGGATCTTCAGTTCGACATTCATACCCGGAATGAACAGGATTTCTACATCAGGATAAGCAGCAGACTGCCGGTAAAGGAACCACTGCTCAATTTTATACTGGAAGTACGTTGGCCTCATGGCCGGATCGTCAGGGAATATGGAGTATTACTGAGCCCCCCGGAACTCAGTACCTCTGGTGTATCTCCAATTACGCCTGCACAAAGCCAGGTGGCTGAAGAACCTGTATTGGAGCAGGACGTTGCCACAACATCAAAGTTAACACCGCCAGACACATCTTCAACCACGACAGAAGATGATGCTGTTGCAAAAGTCATCGAATCCGAAGTAATACAGCCAGGTGACACGCTCTGGAAAATCGCATCAAGAGTCAGACCCGACGAATCAGTCTCGATACAACAAACCATGCTGGCGTTACAACGGATGAATCCCAGGGCGTTTATGCATGGCAATATAAACCTGCTCCAATCCGGTCAAATTCTGCGTATTCCTGACATCAGTGAAATTCTTGCTGATACCGTGATCTCGGCCACAGACGAGGTACAGACGCAAAATCGGGAATATGAGTCGCTGGTTGAATCAGGCGTTGTACAAATTGATGGTGAGCTGAGGTTGCTGGCAGCTGATATCGATAGTGGTCAGGGAACGAGGTCCGGTGATTCACGGATTACTGATCTTGAGAAGGAGCTTGCTGTTGTCAGAGAAGATCTGGATGGCGTGCATCGGACTAATATGGAATTAAATGCACGGTTGGACACCTCAGCGCAACAGATCGAAACCCTCCACGAGATTATCAGGGTTAAAGATGCTCAACTGGCGGCTGTGGAAGCTGAACTTAAGGATATGAAGGAAAAAGCTGCAGAGGCATTTCCGTTATCTGTGCTGACTGGGTCAGGTCCCGTGTGGGCAAACCTCTGGGTACTCGCAGGGCTTGGTGTATTGATTGTGGGCGGGCTGGCAATCATTATGGTTTTCTTGCGTCGCCGGAGGGAGGAAGCGGATCTGGAACAGGATTTTGATACTGTCGGTATCGGGGAGACTGATCAGGAAGCGACTGATGAGGAGGCAGCGCCAGATGCAGCCCATAATGAGGATCTGGATGGGAATGTCACCAACAAACTTGATCTTGCCCAGGCTTATATCGAAATGGGTGATACTGAAGAAGCGCTGACTTTACTTGAGCAAGTCATTGCACAAGGTGATGAACTCGATGCCCGGGTAGCCCGGGAATTAGTGGATAAACTGTCATAGCATGCGACTACATTGAACCGTATAGCCCTCGGAGTATCCTACAACGGCGCGTCTTACCATGGATGGCAATACCAGAATGAATACACCCCTACGATCCAGGGTAACCTGGAGTTGGCGCTTTCCCGCATTGCGGATGAACCGATCAGGGTAACCTGTGCCGGGCGTACCGATACCGGTGTTCATGCGACCAATCAGGTAGTTCATTTTACCACGGCAGCAAACCGGCAAACCGGTGCCTGGGTTTCCGGTACGAATTCATACTTGCCGGACAGCATTGCTGTTTTCTGGGCAGACAAAGTCCCTGACGATTTTGATGCCCGGTTTTCCGCAGTGTCCCGTCGTTACCTGTATGTCATAGATAACAACCCTGTCCGATCAGCATTGACGCCGGGTTTGATGACCCATGTACATCGCCCTCTGGATACGGACAAAATGCATTTATCAGCGCAGGCACTACTGGGAGAGAATGATTTTACGTCCTACCGGGCCGCGAATTGTCAGGCGAATACACCCATGCGTCGGGTCCATAGCATTACCGTGGACCGGATCGGTGATCTGGTTCTGTTGGATATCACTGCCAATGCGTACCTTTATCATATGGTCAGGAACATCGTTGGTGTATTAATTGACGTGGGTGAGTCCAGGAAACCTGAGTCATGGCCAGGTGAACTTTTGGCTCTGAAAGATCGTACGATGGGCAGCAGGACGGCGCCTCCTGATGGCTTGTTTCTGATTGGTGTTTCCTATGCAGGGGATTCGACCATTCCCTCCCTGTCCTGGCCTCATTTCCTGCATGGTCGAGAGCGGGATTAACGTCCTGGTCTGTGTTTTCTGCTAAACTCTGCCACCTCTGAAAATAGACTTGCCGGATCATCAGGAATGCGAACGCGAATCAAAATCTGTGGTATTACATCTGTGGAGGCTGTGCAGACTGCAGTAAACACCGGTGTTGATGCTCTGGGATTTAATATGTATGAACCCAGTTCAAGATTTCTGACTCCGGAAAGAACAGAGGAATTGTTAAACGAAGTCCCGCCGTTTATAACAACAGTTGGTCTGTTTGTTGATCATTCCGGGAGTCAGATTGAGTCTGTGATTGACCGGTGTAACTTTGATCTGCTGCAGTTTCACGGTGATGAACAAAACGATTTTTGCCGATCGTTTGACAAACCTTTTATCAAGGCGGTCAGAGTCGATAAAGAAACCGATATTGAGAGGTTGCCGACACTCTTTCCGGACAGCATCGGCTTGCTGCTTGATGCCTGGGTGGATGGACAATTGGGAGGAACCGGGATCAGTTTTGACTGGACTCAGGTACCGGAACTGGAAAAACCGGTGATATTGGCCGGAGGCTTGTGTGCCGATAACGTGCAGCAGGCAATCAGGATAGTAAAACCCTATGGTGTGGACGTCAGTAGTGGTGTGGAATCGAGTCCGGGTATTAAGGATGGCCTTCTGATAGAGGCATTTGTCAGGTCCGTTTCCAGAGCTGACCTGGGTTAACAGGAGTAACTGTGCAAGGCATTAATGAAGATTTATATTCGTTTCCGGATGACATGGGACATTTCGGCGTGTTTGGCGGCAAGTTCGTTGCCGAAACATTGATGACTGCTTTGCAGGAGCTGGAGGCTGAATACGGACGCCTCAGGAAGGATGCCAATTTCCTTGCAGAACTACAGAGCGATATGACCCACTATGTTGGACGTTCCTCTCCGCTGTATTTTGCCGAACGACTGACGAATGAAGTGGGCGGTGCACAGATATACCTCAAACGAGAGGATCTCAATCATACCGGAGCACACAAGATCAACAACTGTATTGGTCAGGCACTGTTGGCCAGACACATGGGCAAACCAAGAATCATCGCCGAGACTGGCGCCGGACAGCATGGAGTTGCATCTGCAACGGTAGCTGCACGTTTCGGTCTGGAGTGCCAGGTTTATATGGGCAGTGAGGATGTTTCGCGGCAGAGTCTTAACGTTTATCGGATGAAACTGCTTGGCGCCGAGGTTGTACCGGTAACTTCAGGTTCAAAAACATTGAAAGATGCTTTGAATGAAGCCATGCGCGACTGGGTTACCAATGTTGATAATACTCATTACATTATCGGTACAGTCGCGGGTCCGCATCCATATCCCATGCTGGTACGTGATTTCCAGTCGGTTATCGGCAGGGAAACCAAAGAGCAGTTCGATGCACTACACAGTGGGCTTCCTGATGCTGTTGTGGCTTGTGTCGGCGGCGGGGCGAATGCCATGGGGATTTTTTATCCATTTCTGACAGACGAATCCGTACGGCTCATTGGTGTTGAGGCAGCGGGACACGGCCTTGAGACAGGACTTCATGCCGCCCCCCTGAATGATGGCAGAATCGGTGTCCTGCACGGGAATCGTACTTACCTCATGGATGATGCACATGGGCAGATTGTACATACGCATTCGATATCAGCCGGCCTTGACTATCCCGGTGTGGGGCCAGAACACGCCTGGCTGAAAGATATTGGCCGGGCGGAATATGTGGCAATTGACGATGAGGAGGCACTGGGCGCATTCCGCCAGCTCAATCTGCTGGAAGGTATTCTGCCGGCGTTGGAGTCATCACACGCAGTTGCCTATGGAATGCAGCTTGCAGGAACAATGGGAAAGAATGAGACGATTGTTATCAATCTCTCCGGCAGAGGCGACAAGGATATACCCATTGTGGCAAAAATTGACGGAATTTCCATAACTCAGGATTGAAAACATTGAGCAGACTTGAAGCCCGATTTGCCAGACTTTCAGAGCAGAACAGCAAGGCGCTGCTGGCATATATCGTCGCCGGAGACCCGGTTCCGTCAATGACGGTTGATCTCATGCACGATCTGGTGCGCGCTGGAGTCAATGCCATTGAACTGGGAGTGCCATTCTCAGATCCGGAAGCCGAAGGCCCGGTGATTCAGTTGGCTCATGAAAGGGCGCTGAGTCATGGCGTTTCGCTGACCGATTGTCTTGATATGGTGGCTGAGTTTCGGGTTAAGGATCAGGTAACCCCGGTTATCCTGATGGGTTATCTCAATCCAATAGAAGCCATGGGTTATGAAGACTTTGCCAGACGTGCATCCGTAGCGGGAGTCGATGGAGTCATCATCGTTAATCTTCCACCGGAAGAGGCAGGAGACCTTCACTCGACCCTGACCGCCAGTGCAATTGACCTGGTCTATCTGTTGGCGCCGACAACAACTGATGAGCGCGCTGCATTGATTTGTTCGGCGAGCAGCGGCTTTGTTTATTATGTATCTCTCAAGGGAACTACCGGGGCGGCTACAATTGATGTCAACGATGTCGCGGAAAAACTCAACCGATTCCGATCTCTCAGTACCCTGCCGGTTATGGTAGGTTTCGGTATCAGTAATGGCGAAACAGCCGCCAGCGTCGCCAATTTTTCCGATGGTGTCGCTGTCGGAACGGCCATTGTCAATCTCATGGGCATTCATCAGAAGGATTACGCGGAAATGAGTCGTTCCATTACCAGGCTGGTCTATGAAATCCGGCAGACCCTGGATGCCTGCTAGATCCCTGGCCGACTGGCTTGAGCATATCGAATCTCTTCACCCCAGGAAGTGGGACCTTGGACTGGACAGAGTTAAAACAGTCGCCGAACGAATGGATCTGCTGCATCCCGATGGAATTATTTTTCTTGTTGCAGGTACCAATGGCAAGGGTTCGACCTGTGAGTATATTGACCGCTTCTGCCGTGATACCGGACTTGTCGTGGGTAAAAGCACATCCCCGCATCTGTTGTCATTCAACGAACGGATCCAGATTAATGGCATCCCCGTTCCGGATGAGGAAATCTGTGCAGCATTCGAGATAATCAATTCAATCCGGGGAGATATCTCTCTGACGTATTTCGAGTTTTCAACCCTGGCATCCCTGTACCTGTTCAAGCAGCGACAGGTAGACGTTACTGTCCTGGAAATTGGTCTTGGTGGCAGACTGGACGCAATGAATATCATTGATCCGGACGTATCGGTGGTTACCCAGATTGCGCTTGATCACCAGGAATGGCTTGGCGACAGTCGGGAATTGATAGCAGTCGAGAAGGCAGCGATCCTGCGACCAGGGAAATATAGTGTCATATCAGATCGATCACCACCGGAATCGCTAGTGGCATATGCGGAATCCTGCAAGTGTGTAGTGAAATATATCGGACAGGATTTTGAGTACCGACCCGGAGTCATCTCTGTAGAAAGTCTGTCAGTGACTGAATTGCCGACTCCGGCAATGCCGGGAGACAGTGCAGCAGCTGCGCTGCAGGCGGTTATGCTCGCCGGAATTTATCCCGGTGCAGAAGACGTCAGACGTGTTATTGCCGATGCTCACCTGCCGGGCAGGTTGCAATGGCTGCAAAGAAAACCGGATGTATTGCTGGATGTTGCCCATAACCCTGCTGCGGCGATGTATTTATTGAATTATCTGCAGTCACTGAACAAAACCGGAAAATTACATTCTGTTGTGGGAATGTATCGGGACAAGGCATTTTCAGAGATTCTGCCAATGTTTGACGATAGGGTAGACCACTGGTATTTCACTGATATGGACGACGAACGGGCGGCAACTTCACAGGAACTGGCCAGGGTCATAGAAGATAATGGTTGCCGTGTTCAGTCCTGTGATAATATAGCCAATGCATTCAGCAAAGCTTTGAGGAACTGTGCCATCGAAGACATGATACTTGTTTTTGGCTCGTTTCCAGTTGTTGCCGGTGTTCTTCATATGGCTGTCGAATATGATGGAACCAGTGCAACAACCCGGGATGTTGGACCGGGTTCATCGTCCGACTCTGGCTGGCAGGCTGAAGATTCTCCTGGAGTTACAGAGCGTAGTGTCAGGTAGTGAAAGCCGGTCTCAGACAAAGAGTGGTTGGGGCGATTGTGTTAACCAGTCTCGCCATCATTATTTTGCCCTTGCTGCTGGATGGGTCCAGGGAGGACAGGGCGCGAGTTGTCACTGACATCCCTGATTCTCCGAATTTCGACATCCAGGAAATTGCGATTTCCGATCTCACCAGAAACATTCAGCAAATGGAACAGGACAGTGCTGCCCAACTGCCTGAAGAGATTATCGATGAAACCGACTATTCGGAAATGGAGGCATATGCTCTCGACAATAATCACCTGCCTGTAGCTTGGAGTCTGCAATTCGGCAGCTTCAAGGACAGGAAGAATGCTGTGAAATTGCGTGCCGAATTGAGAGATGCGCAATACCGGAGTTACATTCTGCAACATAAAACTGATGAAGGAGATGCTTTTAAAGTTCTGGTGGGTCCAATGATGGATAGAAAGGCGCTGGAAAAGACAAGTCAGGAAATTAAATCGCGAATGCAACTGGAAGGTCACATTATTCGTTACCGGGTTGAGGATGATGCAACCCAACTTGGCGGATAGACAAGAGTTTAACCGATGGGTACTGTCGACTGGGTCATTCTTGGCGTCATCGTGGCATCTGCGCTCGTCAGTATCATGCGGGGGTTTGTCAAGGAAGCGCTGTCTCTGGTTAACCTTGTGGTTGCCATTATGGTTTCCAGGATGTTCTGCCTGCAGGTCTCTGAATTGCTGGTTGAATATGTTGCAATCCCGAGTATCAGACTGGCGATTGCAGTTGTGCTGCTGTTTGTTGTGTCGTTGTTTGTGGGCAGTCTGATCACTCGTCTGGTTTCCCAGGGGGTAAAAATCTCGGGACTTGGCAGCACGGACAGTTTTCTGGGTATGTGTTTTGGGCTGGCAAGGGGTGTGTTGGTAGTATGGATTGTTCTGGTTGCACTGTTCTATCTGACGCCGATGAAAGATGACAGTTGGTGGCGTGAATCTGCCCTGATTCCTCATTTTATGGGCGCTCTGGATTGGATTGCTCCCATGATTCGTGAGCAGGGTGGACAATTGATAGATTATGTCGGGGAAGAAGGAATTTAAATGTGTGGTTTGGCAGGAATGGTTGGTCGTCAAGACGTTCAATACGATTTGTATGAAGCGCTGACATTACTTCAACATCGCGGCCAGGATGCGGCAGGTATGGTCACCTGTAAAGGCGATACTGTGCAGCAGCGCAAGAGAAACGGTCTTGTCCTTGATGTGTTCCGACAGGAGCATCTGGATCGATTACAAGGCAATATGGGGATTGCCCATGTTCGTTATCCTACGGCTGGTACGGCCAGCTCTGCGGAAGCACAACCCATGTATGTTAATTCTCCATTCGGCATCTGCATGGCTCACAACGGCAATCTCATCAACGATGATCAATTAAATGAGGACCTGTTTCGCGCTGACCGGAGGCATATCAATACAAGTTCGGATTCGGAAGTACTGCTTAACGTGTTTGCACATGAATTGCAGGACGTAGCGGGACTAAGATTGTCGCCCGGAGATATCTTCCGGGCAATCGAACGAGTACACGAACGGGCGGTAGGCGCCTATGCCGTCATAGCCTTGATCATCGGTTACGGCATCGTTGGTTTTCGGGATCCTTATGGCATCAGACCGATGGTGTTCGGTAAGCGGGAAACAAAAGATGGTCCTGAATATATGATCGCATCAGAAAGTGTGGCGCTTGATGTGCTTGGTTTTGACGTTATCGACGATGTTGAGCCGGGAGAAGCAGTTGTTATACAGACGAATGGTCAGTTACACAGGCAGCAATGTTCCCGCAATGCACAATACAGCCCCTGCATTTTTGAACAGGTGTATCTGGCTCGTCCCGATTCGATGATGGATGGTATCTCTGTCTACAAATCCAGGCTCAAGATGGGGGAAAAACTTGCGGACAAGATCCTCAGGTTGTATCCCGATAACGATATCGATGTTGTGATTCCTATCCCGGATACCAGTTGCACTGCGGCATTACCGATGGCACACCGCCTTGATGTCAAGTATCGGGAAGGTCTGGTGAAGAATCGGTACATTGGCAGAACCTTTATCATGCCGGCACAGCAGCAGCGTCAGAAATCGGTTCGCCGTAAATTTAATGCCATAGAGCTGGAATTCCGCGACAAGAATGTTCTTCTGGTCGATGACACCATTGTTCGTGGGACGACTTCCAGGCAGATAGTTCAACTGGCTCGGGATGCCGGTGCCAGAAAGGTCTATCTTGCATCTGCTGCTCCGCCTGTCAGGTATCCGAACGTTTACGGGATTGATATGCCGGCAGCCAGCGAGTTCCTTGCTCACGGGCAAAGCGAGCAGGAGATTGCCGACTACATGGGTGTGGACTGGCTGGTCTATCAGGACCTTGAGGATCTGGTATCCTGTTCTATGGGAATCAACGACCGTATTAAAAGATTCGATACCTCTGTTTTCGATGGCGATTACGTGACCGGCGGTGTTGATGATACTTACCTCGACAGAATCGAATCGTTACGAAATGATAGTGCTAAACTTCAGCATCTGTCGGATACTGAAGTCATGGATTTGCATAACCATGAATAACTGCTGTTTGTCGGATGTTGTACTTGTTGGATAGATCGTTTTGTTAACGAGGCTGTTCGCAGATGGCTTTGGGGCATTCATTTGCTTCAGCGTCTGCGCGTCCCTCCGGGATTTCCTCGCTTCCCCCGAGAGCCTGTAGTCTCTCTCCTCCAGCTCGGCGCTGCGACATTAGGCTTACGCAAACGAACACCCCAAAGCCATCTGCTGTATAGCGTAAATCGTATGTATTTGTTAGTTCGCTTCAATAGCGAGGGTGTTCTGTTTTGGGAATTAGTCGTTTCGGGGTATTTCTACGATGTTGATTGCAGGAATGACTGCTTCTGCGGCAGATTTCTGAAACGAATCTATTTCATGGAAATTGAGATATCGGTAAATGTCATCACCTATGGTATCCAGTTCCCTGGCGTATTCCATGTATTCATCGACTGTTGGAAGTCTTCCAAGAATGCTGGAGATTGCCGCCAGTTCTGCGGACGCGAGATAAACGTTGGCGTCATCTCCCAGACGGTTGGGAAAGTTTCTCGTTGAGGTGGAGACGCAGGTAGTGTGTGGGTCTACACGAGCCTGATTACCCATACACAGTGAACAACCCGGCATTTCCGTTCTGGCGCCTGCCTGGGCAAAGATGCTGTATACACCTTCTTCCATCAGTTGATGCTGATCCATCCGGGTTGGCGGTGATATCCACAGCCGTGTTGGAATGGCTCTGGCCTGGTCCAGCATTCTTGCCGCCGCCCTGAAATGACCAATATTGGTCATGCATGAGCCAATGAATACTTCATCGATATGATCTCCGGCGACTGCTGACAATGGTTTGATATCATCGGGATCGTTCGGACAGGCGAGCAGTGGTTCTTTAATTTCATTGAGATCAATCTCGATAATCTCGGTATACATGGCATCTTCGTCCGGTTCCAGCAGCACTGGGTCATTGATCCAGGCGTCCATTTCACTGATACGCCGGGCAATGGTTCGTGCGTCACCGTACCCTTCGCTGATCATCCACTTGAGCAGCGTGATATTGGAGTTGATGTATTCAATGATCGGAGCCTTGTCCAATCTGATGGTGCAACCCCCGGCAGAACGTTCCGCCGAGGCATCGGAAATTTCAAATGCCTGCTCCACTTTCAGATTTGGCAGTCCCTCGATTTCGAGAATTCGCCCGGAAAAGACATTCTTCTTGCCTTCCGCCCCAACGGTAAGCAATCCCTGTTGTATTGCAGCATAGGGGATGGCATTGACCAGGTCGCGCAGTGTGATGCCAGGCTGCATTTCTCCTTTAAAACGAACCAGCACGGACTCTGGCATATCAAGAGGCATCTGACCGATGGCAGCGGCAAAGGCAACGAGTCCGGAACCGGCTGGAAAGCTGATCCCGATGGGGAATCGTGTATGGGAATCGCCACCGGTGCCTACTGTATCCGGGAGCAGCATACGGTTAAGCCAGGAATGGATAATGCCATCGCCAGGTCTGAGTGCAACACCCCCGCGAGTCTGGATGAAGTCCGGTAAAGTATGCTGTGTGTCTATATCCACAGGTTTGGGATATGCCGCAGTATGACAGAATGACTGCATTACCAGATCGGCATTGAACCCAAGACAGGCGAGTTCCTTCAGTTCATCCCGCGTCATTGGTCCTGTCGTGTCCTGTGAGCCGATAGTCGTCATTCTGGGTTCGCAATATGTGCCGGGTCTTACACCTTCAACATCACATGCTCTGCCGACTATTTTCTGAGCCAGGGTGTAGCCTTTATTCGATTTATCGGCTGGAATAGGATTGCGGAATACCGTGCCCGGTCCCAGCCCGAGTGCTTCCCTGGCACGACTGGTCAGTCCCCGCCCGATAATAAGGGGAATCCGGCCCCCTGCCTGTACCTCATCCAGCAACACCTCGGTTGCCAGTTCAAAATTTGCTATTGTTTCGCCGGATTCTTCATTAACGATCCTGCCTTCATAGGGATAGATGCTGATGACATCACCCATGTTCATCCCGGAAACGTCACACTCTATCGGCAATGCACCGGCATCCTCCAATGTATTGAAGAAGATGGGCGCGATCTTGCCGCCGAGGACTATGCCGCCATCACGCTTGTTGGGAATAAAGGGAATGTCATTGCCCATGTGCCAGAGGACAGAGTTGGTTGCAGATTTTCTCGATGATCCTGTGCCCACTACATCACCGACATAGGCAAGAGAATGACCTTTCTTTTTCAATTCATTTATTTTGCCCAGGGGGTCGTCCATCCGATTTGCCAGCATGGATTGCGCGTGTAGTGGAATATCGGGACGACTCCATGCTTCTTTTGCGGGTGAAAGATCGTCAGTGTTGGTCTCGCCTTCAACCATGAATACGGTGACAGTGATTTTTTCCGGTACATTGGGACGGGTAGTGAACCAATCCGCGTTTGCCCAGGATGTCAACACCGATCTGGCATATTGGTTGGAATCTGCTTTTTCGATGACATCATGACGGGCATCAAACATGAGCAGCGTTTCGGACAGTTTGGCAGCGGCGGTTGCAGCAACAGTTTCGTCATCCAGCAGGCTGATGAGTGGTTGAATGTTATAACCACCGAGCATTGTGCCCAGTAATTCGGTTGCCATGACCCGATTGATCAATGGCGCCGTGGCTTTGCCACTGGCGATGTCGGCCAGAAATGCTGCCTTGATGTAAGCGGCATCATCCACTCCGGCAGGAACACGATTTGAAATGAGATCCAGAATGTACTCTTCTTCACCTGAAGGAGGTGCTTTTAAAAGTGCTACCAGATCGTTAACCTGTTCTGCAGTCAGAGGTTTGGGGACGATTCCCAGCTTTGCCCGTTCGGCAACATGTTCGCGGTATGTGTCAAGCAAGAGTAACTCCTGTAGGCCGGTTCACAGCAATTTTGCTGTTTTAACAGGATCATAATTTTACCTGAAGCCCCGTCTGAAGTTAAGCACAGTGGAGTAAATGACATGAGTGTACATCGTTTCCTGAGATGCCCGACGCCACTTGAGTGGCTGGAAAAGGCGCCCGGGTCATTGCCCGAATTACTCATAGATCATGCAAATTGTGAAAAGAAAGCAGCTTCAACTGCCTTGAATCTGATATATCGTTATGTGGACAAGCCGGAAATGATGTCGCGTTTGTCAAAACTTGCCCGGGAGGAATTACGCCACTTTGAACAGGTTCTGGGTCTCATGGAATCCAGGAAGGTTACGTATCGTCATCTCACGCCCTCACGCTATGCGGGTGCTTTGAGAAAACATATAAGACAGGACGAGCCCGGCAGGCTGGTGGATATTCTGATCGTGAGCGCCATTATTGAGGCAAGAAGCTGTGAACGGTTCGAAAAGCTCATGGATGTGCTGGATGAAGATATGGCGGCATTCCACAAATCATTACTGCAATCGGAAGCACGCCATTTCAAGGTATATCTGGAATTTGCCAATCGCTATACCGATATACCCATTGATGATCGTGTTGCGTTTTTTCTGGCGGCTGAGGAACAACTGATTACCACACCGGATGAGAATTTCAGGTTTCACAGCGGTGTTCCAATATCGAATGAGTTGAGTGAGTAAGACGTCTGGTCCAGTTCAAGATACCAGCCTTTTTTATCCCAGTCCCCCAGAACTATCCGTGTTCCCTTGTATTCTTCTGAATTGACATCGTGAATACAGGGTCTGTGTGTATGTCCGTGAATCAGTAATTTCACGTCATGTTCCTGCATCACCCTGGTGACTTCGTCCGGGGATACATCCATGATATCCATGGCTGATTCCCGGGTATGTTGCCTGCTTGTTGATCTGGCCCGGTTGGCAAATGCTGCCCGCTCTTCAAGGCTCTGGGAGAGAAGGTCTCTTTGGGTGTCCGGATTGCGGAGCAACCTGCGAACTTCCATATATTGTTGATCACCAGTGCACAGACTGTCTCCATGCATCAGCAGGCAGGGTTTGTCAAAGAGAATCGTATTCGTTGGGTCCGGAAGCAATTCAAAACCGGTTTCCCGGCAGAAATCCACACTGATAAGAAAGTCACGATTACCATGCATGATATAACAGGGCATGGTCAGACTGGCCAGAGTATCCTTGATGAGCTTATTGAAATCGGATGCATGATCATCTCCCAGCCAGACCTCAAAGAGGTCGCCAAGGATAAAGAATCGCTCTGCAGAGGCTGCCTTGTTGTTGATGAAGTGAACAAATGCCTGTGTGATGTCCGGGCGTTGTTCATCCAGATGCAGATCGGATATAAAGATGTAACTCACACGGACCATCCTCAAGGGTAGGAGCAGGTTTTCTCCCGTTAATTATAAACACCGGATATGGCCTGCTGAAAAATTATTTTCCTGCCTGCAAAGGGCTTCCGCACCTTTCGATTGACGAAGCCGCCAATCGTTCAGTAGAATGCGCTCCACTCAATTCACTGGTACTGAGTGCAGCGGGTACTGAAACAGCCCGGCATTTTAATTTCGGGGTATAGCGCAGTCTGGTAGCGCGCCTGCTTTGGGAGCAGGATGTCGGGAGTTCAAATCTCTCTACCCCGACCAAAAAAGCGGACAGAAAACTGAAGACGGTTCCACATCACGCTGTTTTCGGTTTTTTAACCTCTGATTGTGCGCCCGTAGCTCAATCGGATAGAGCATCGGCCTTCTAAGCCGAGGGTTGCAGGTTCGATTCCTGCCGGGCGTGCCAGTAATATATGGTGGGCGTAGCTCAGTTGGTAGAGCTCTGGATTGTGATTCCAGCGGTCGTGGGTTCAAACCCCATCGTCCACCCCAGTTGACTGATTCATGCCTGTTGCCACCATGCGACACCGTTTTCGTCATCTTCAACAGTGAGCATCCTGCGGTCCAGGGCACAGTGCAGATGTGCAATGGATTCACCGGTGGCTGGAAAATAACTCATATCCGTGATCTGGCTCTTGAACAACGCGGGAAATACATCGACGGCGCGTTTGGGTTCCCGGCACATGTCATAAAGTTTCTCAAGTGCTACTTCATGCCAGTCGATCAGTTCTGTCAGCCTTTCATGGACTCCCTCATACAGGCTCTCATGCGCAGGTAACACCAGTAGATTAGGTGGAAGCAGCTCTCTGAATCTGGAGCAGGAGTCAATCCATTCACGCAGTGGATTTGCATTGGGTTCGCTGGGTTGTACGCTCACATTCGGTGTGATTCTGGGTAGAATCTGATCACCGGCTATAATCAGCTTGAGTTCCGGACAATGAAGACAGACGTGCTCCGGTGCATGTCCGTGTCCGATTATGGCCCGCCATTCACGTCCACCTATACCAATGTACTGGTTATCGTTTATTCGCTGATATCCCGCCGGAAGTGGTGCAATACTCGCGCCAAACGAACCAAAACGTTTCCGGTAGTGCGCCAGTCTGTCTTCAGTGAATCCAGCGCGTCGATAGAATCGGATAGCATCATCCGGAACATCCGATGGTCCATCGTGAGCCATCACCTTGCACATATAGAAGTCACTACGGCTCATCCACAATTCACATCCCCATTCCCGGCAGATCCAGCCCGCGTTCCCCGTGTGGTCAGTGTGCAGGTGGGTGGCGATCACCCGGGTCACTGGTTTGCCGCCAAGATGTTTTGCAAAGATAGTCTTCCAGTGTTTCTGGACTTCTTCGGTGAAGATGCCGGTGTCGACAATGGTCCACCCATCGCCATCTGCCAGCAGCCAGACATTGATGTGGTTGAGGCGTCCCCAGAGCGGCATGCGAATCCAGTACACACCATCTGCAATCTCAGTGACTTCGCCTTTTGCCGGTTCTTCTTTCTGGAATCGGTAAGTCAGGGGATCAAATCCACGTCTGGACATGTTCTCAACCACAATTTGTTCCTTTTGGTATTGGTTCCTGTTGCCCCGTATACTACCCTGTTTCGCACTAAAAAGTTCTGTACTATAAATTCTGCACTAACAGTTCTGTACAAAAGTTCTGTGTTATAGGTTCTGTACTGAATTTTGTATCCAAATCTGTACTCAAATCCGTACTAGAAAAGTGGAGCTGAAATGGAATATAAAAACGTGATTCTGCAACAGGTTGGCAAAGTTGCCGTATTGAAACTGAATGCTCCGGAAGCTCTCAATGCAATGACGTTGAATATGGTGGCTGAGTTGTCCCATGCTGTCAGTGCAATTCAGCATGGAGATGCGCGATGTTTGTTGCTGACGGGGGAGGGCAGAGGTTTTTGTGCAGGCGCGAACATACGTGACTTTGACCCGGGCTCTTCTGCCATGACGATGCCGCCTTCGGGTTCGGCTCTGGAGATGCATTTTCATCCACTGATCAACAAAATCAGAAATATGGAGATTCCCATGGTTTCCGCCGTAAATGGGCTTGCCGTGGGTGTCGGGATGAGTTTCGCCATCATGGCGGATATGGTTGTTGCTGCCAGGAGTGCATATTTTCTTCAGGCATTTGCCCGAATCGGTCTCGTGCCTGATGGAGGGTCGAGTTATTACCTGCCGCGTATAATTGGATGGAAAAGGGCTCAGGAACTGTCGATGCTGGCAGAAAAGTTACCTGCTGAGACGGCGCAGGAATGGGGTCTGATTAACCGGGTGGTGGATGATAATCTTTTGATGGACGAGGCAATGGCGTTGGCGGAGCGGTTGGCCAATGGTCCCAGATCATTAGGTATGATTCGCAGGCTGTATTGGGAAAGTCTGAATAACAGTTTTGAAGAGCAGTTACAGCTTGAATCGGAAATGCAGTCGAAAGCATCAGCGACATCAGACAATCGGGAAGGAATTCAGGCGTTTCTGGAAAAACGTGACGCCAAATTTACTGGTCAATAGCTGCTCCCCCCACGAGTCTCATTCCTCCAACTCGGCGCTCCGACATTAGGCTTGCGCAAACGAACACTCCAAAGCCATCTGCTGTGGGTTGGACTTTGTTTGTATGTTGAACTTCGTGCGTGTTAGTGGATTCGGGTGATAATGCAAGCTTGTGGACAGGTTGGTAAGACCGGTAAAATCACCCGCTCGTTGTGAGTAATAGATGAAGGAGTAGACGCACATGCCTTTGGTACTGAATGAAGAGCAGAATATGCTCAGGGATGCGGCGAAGGATTTTTGCACCAACAATACACCTATAACCCAGTTGCGCAGACTCCGGGATGAAAAAGATGAAACTGGATTCGACAGGGGAACATGGCGGCAAATGGTGGAACTTGGCTGGGCCGGCATCACCATCCCTGAAGATGTCGGGGGCCTTGGATTTGGTTACATGGGTATGGGTGTGGTGATGGAAGAGTGTGGTCGTACATTGGCCTGTTCGCCATTATTCGCTACTGCCGTATTGGGGGCAGGGGCTATCCAGCATGGAGGTACAGAAGAATTGAAGGGTGAATTACTGCCACAGGTTGCAGGAGGTGAATTGTTGCTCGCACTGGCGCTGGAGGAAACACCGCATCACAATCCCTATGGCGCCAAAACAAGGGCAGAGAAATCCGGCGATGGATATAGAGTTACCGGCAGCAAGCGGTTCGTTCTGGATGGGCATGTTGCCGACAGGATTGTGGTCGTAGCAAGATCATCCGGTAATGCCGGTGACCGCGATGGCTTGACACTGGTTCTCGTAGAACGTGATGCAAGTGGTGTTTCGGTAACGCGTACCGCCATGGTCGATAGCCGTAATGCGGCAAATATGGAATTCGAGGGTGCTGAGGGAATACTGCTTGGAGAAGAAGGAAAAGGTGCGGATGTTCTGGACAGGATTCTGGATGCCGGTCGAATAGTTCTGGCAGCCGAAATGCTGGGTGGATTGCAGGAGTGCTTTGAACGAACCATCGACTATTTGAAAATTCGTGAACAGTTTGGTGTTCCCATCGGCTCATTCCAGGCGCTGAAGCATCGGGCTGCCCAGATGTTTTGTGAGGTTGAGTTATCAAAGTCTGTAGTGCTGGATGCTTTGTCTGCACTGGACGAAGACCGTGACGATGTGAGTGAAATGGCGAGCCTTGCAAAAGCCAGGTTGAATGACACCTACAATCTGGTCAGCAGTGAAGGTATACAGATGCATGGTGGCATTGGTATGACTGATGAACATGAGATAGGTTTCTTTCTGAAACGCTCTCGTGTGTGTGAACATACTCTGGGTAACAGCGCGTTCCACCGGGACCGTTATGGCGTACTGCAGGGCTACTGAAGAGCCTTCAGCGGGCCAAAAACTCGCCCTGCCGCTGTCGCGCAGCAAACAGGCCGGTATACTTGGAATTACTTCGTCATGTTTGATAAGAGTTTATTGCTGTGGTGCTGAATTGATCCCGGTTAATTCGGCTGCAGGTCAACAATACAGATGGCAGTAAGGAGCATCATTTTGGTGAATGAATTGATCTCAACCGACTCGGTTGATTCATGGTGCAGTTGAAGAAATCGCAAATCAATGGCCTGAACCTATCCATGTCAGCAAGAAAAGCATCGTGACCCTGTAGTGATGCCAGGGAGTGAAACTGAACTTCTCGTTTGCCATTATCAAGACCGTCAGCTATTTGCCGTTGTTGCCAGAGCGGAAAGAGCAGGTCAGTTTCCACTCCGATGATAAGTACTCGTGTAGCGCCGACTCTTGCCAGAGCGTGTTCCACCGACCCGCCGTGGTCAGCGGCATCGAACAGGTCCATTGCTCTGGATAGATATAGATAGCAATTGGCATCAAAGGTACCAATAAACTTGTTGGCATGCGCTTCGATATAGGATTCGACCTCAAAGTCTATATCGAACGGGTCATCTGTCTGACGTTCTTCCGGTACCAGTTCCCGGCCAAAGCGTTTTTGAAATTCCTCTGCACTGCGGTAACTCAACATCCCCAGTTTGCGAGCCAGGCGCAGTCCTGTATTGGGTGACGCCAGATAGTTACCATTATCCCAGACAGGGTCACTACGAATTAATTCGCGCTGTAATGACCGGATGGCAATGGAAAAAGGCTGGGCGCGGGCAGCACTTGAAATCGTCACAAGAGACTCTGCTACATCCGGGTACAGAATGCAGTGGGCGAGAGAGGTCATGCCACCCATGGATGCACCGACTACAGAATGCAGGCGTCTTATACCCAGTGATTCCACCACCACCTGTCCGGCATTGGCAATGTCTTCTATGGTCAGGACAGGGAAATCCAGGCGATAGGGTTCTCCGGTTTGAGGATTGATGCTGGCCGGTCCCGTAGACCCGAAACAACTCCCCAGAGAATTGATACAGATAACAAAGTAAACATCAGTATCAATGGGTTTCCCTTCTCCGATCATCTGTTCCCACCACCCTGAGGAATGATCAACCTCTGAAGAAGCAGCATGTGCAGATGGCGATAACCCGGTAAACAACAGGATTGCGTTGTCTTTCTGATAGTTCAGTTGACCCCAGGTTTCATAGGCAATCACCGGATCTCTCAGGGACCCGTTGCGCATCTTGAACCGGCCTGAAATGTTGTGAAATTTTCTTGCTGACGCCATACGTATTCCGTTGTTGGGTTGTAGAACCTGTTCAGCTCAACTAAGTGAGATGTCCACTGAGGGTCGCATTTCACCGACTACGCTGAGCACATTGTGAATCGGATGCGATCTGAAATTATCCACCAGAGCCCAGTTCATCGGCTGGTTTCCGTCCAGAGCGGTAAACGCCTGCTGCTTGAGGATATAATCGAAACGTGAAGCCCATTTCCTGGCGCCAAGTCTTGCGGTATTCGAACAGTTGTCGATCATGTGGGAAATTCCCTTGAAATGCATATAGGGATTAAGTGAGTCCACACACTCGATAACAGATTCATTGACGATTTCAGAGTAGGGGTGGCCGGCTTCCAGCAGAACATCGATTTGCGCCATCATGGTGGCGCAGTATACACCTGCCGTGGTTGGATTGAGGGGTATTTCGTCCTCAACCCGCTGGGCGCGAACACCTTCGCCGACTACCCACATCTCGGTTCCGTCAATCTGTCCCATGGGGAACCTGTCGTAACGATTGGATGCGTTGACAACGCTTCTGATTTCATTTCCGCAGGCAACATCGTCATAGATTTCCTGCAGTATTTCTTTCGCCGGTGTATAGGAAGCTACATAGGCGGCCTCGAATCCGGCTCTGCCTTCACGGTCAAGATGCTCATAGACGGCGATGATGCCTTCTTTGGATATGATTCTTGAGATTGGGCCGGTGACAGATTCGGCAGTGTTGTCAAAGGCTTCTTCACGTGACATTCCTTCTGTTTTGTATCTCTGGTACAGTGCTTCGACGATGCCATGGACTGCTCCCAGCAAGATACCTCGCTCACCGAATATGTCCGACTTGTATTCGGATTCCAGTGTGGTCTGAAAACAGTAGGGAGATCCCAGTGCAACAGCCCAGGCAATTGCATAATCCGTTGCTTTACCATCTATGTCCTGATGCACGGCAAAACTGGAATTAATACCAGCGCCGTTGATTTCCGCCCCCTGTACGTAAAGGCGGCGAACGGAAGGTCCCATACCCTTGGGGCAGACAGCAATCACATTGATCGTGTCAGGAAAATCGTCTCCAACACTGGTGAGGTGTCCTAGAAGGAAACCATGTGACAGGCCAAGTGTCGCTCCTGGTTTCATGACATTGAATATATCGGGATACAGATCAGTCTGTGCAGCGTCTGAGATCAAGAGTAAAACAATGTCAGATTCTGCCACAACCTGCATCATGTCGCCCAGGGTTCCGTTCTCTTCGGTAAACCCGACTGCTCTCGCTTCTTCCACGGAGGAGGACCCGGGACGCAGACCAACTTTGACGCGAATGTTGCTTCCTGCAAGAGTATCCCTCAGGTTCTGTGCCTGGGCTGGTCCCTGGGACCCCCAGCCGATCACACCGATCTGTTCAATGTCCGAAAACACCTGATGAACCAGCGGGAACAGATTACGCCCTCCCTTGACGACGGATTCTTTACCGTCGGCGACTTCAATAATGTTCTTTGTAAATACGTTACTGTCAAAATCCAGTGACATAACCATGTATACAGCTCCCAGAACCATCAGATTGGTAAAGATGCGATTTTATAATGGGGTCGGAGTAAAGTGCCAGAGTAAAATAGTGATGGGGTCGGGGTCTAGTGATGGCACTTTCGACCCCATCACTAAAAATAATACCGGATGCTGATGTAGGCTACTTCAGGGCTGCCGCCATACTCGGAATTCACTTCGGGACTTCCAGAAGATGACTCTGATATTTCATCCCCGCTGAAGTGGTAGTATCCGGCATCCAGATAGAAGTTCTCAGCGATATTGAATGCGGTCGATAACGACAGGAATAACGAATCATCATCAAGATTGATAAACCCCGATAGATTAAGACTCGTCAGTGGTGATAGTTGTTGGTTAACAGACGGTATGACGTAGTTTTTACCCAGCAGGAATACGCCACCGCGCTGATAGGCGGTAGAAGTGAACTGACTGTCGTAATCTGCCGGATTCTTTGATCCGGCGCCGTTGTAGTGGTATTCAATCTGACCAAGAGTACTTTCTGTAAAGGCGAAGTCCAGACCGATGGATGTCCGTGTATAGTCAGTGTCGCCGGAGACGTTTGCGATTTCCAACCAGAAGCCAAAGTTTCCCAGGGCTGACTGTATGCCGGCGCCAATCATGTTCTGTTGCGCGAACCGGGAAATGGCAAGGTTCAGATCGCTGCCACTGTAATTGCCTCGAAGTTGCAGGAACAGGGCCGATTCTTCAGGATTCGCGTCATTACCCAGTACCACTCCCAGATCAAGTTCACCCAGGTCACCCATGGGTGACTGATAGCGGATTGCATCGACCCCGATACGGTATTCCTGATTGAATGTCTGTACATCATAAGGCAGGAATACGTCAGTCGGATTGATAAATCTGGCGGCGCCCAGGGTGATGGCCTGTCTGCCAATAGTCAGGTCACCCTGGTCAAAACGAATTTGCAGGTTGAGCCTGTCCAGATTTTGGAATATCCGGTGTTTTTTATCTTTACTGGTGTCCGGCTCATGCAGGTCAGTCAGTCGATAACTGCCATCCGTGATGGCAAGTGTCGAGTCTTCCTGAGGTAAGGTTTCTGAAGAAATCAACGGATTCAACTCATAGTGCAGTTGCCAGGAGGTCCTGGAGTCTGACTTGTCCCACATGACTCTGATGCTGTTCCGGGATTGCCAGGAACGGTCTGATTCTGTATCTCCTGAGTTAATCCCTTCCTGGTGGATTGCAAATGATTTCACATAGCCGGTTACCTCGGCATGGCTTTGAATGCTGCCGGTGAGGAGCAGCAATACAGTAACCGGTAATGTGGGATTCCCCAGCATGACTATTTTAACTGATCACTATCGACCCTGCCGTCCTGCAGGTGAATGAGTCGCCGGGCTCTTTCCATGATTTTCTCGTCATGAGTAGAGAATACAAAGGTCATGTTGTGTTCTTCGTTGAGTGTTCGCATGAGATCGAGCAAGGCAACACCGGTTTTGGAATCCAGATTTGCAGTAGGCTCATCCGCCAGAATGATGTCGGGTTGAGATGCCATGGCCCTTGCTACGGCAACTCTTTGCTGCTGACCTCCTGAAAGTTGAGATGGTCGTCGGTCTCCCAGACCATCGAGGTCGACAAGTCTGAGCATTTCATGGACCCGACCCTTCCGTTGCGCAGCCGGGATACCTTGTAGCAGCATAATGTATTCGATGTTCTCTTCTGCAGACAGTACGGGTATCAGGTTGTAAGCCTGAAAAATAAAACCGATATGATCTCGTCGGAAATCCGAGAGCGTCGTCCCGGTCATGTCGGCAATATTGGTCCCATCCAGCAGGACCTGACCAGAACTCGGGTTGTCGAGACCACCAATGAGTTGAAGCAAAGTTGTTTTACCGGAGCCTGATGGACCAATGATTGCTGTAAATTCTCCACGTTGGATTTCAATTGATGCGTGGTCGAGTGCCTTGACCTGCGTGTCCTTGCTACCGAAGTATCGACAGACCTCTCTGGTTACGATGATGTTATCCATAAGTTCTCTCTATAGCGATCGCTGCAGTGCTTCTGATGGTGTGATACGTGCAGCAAACACAGCAGGATAGACAGCCGCGACCAGTGTCAGCAGCATGATGTAAATCGGATACCGGATAAATTGATCAGCAACCACTCTGGTGTGGATGCCGCTATCAATAACAATACTTGATATTTCAAATTCTCCAACGGGAATACCATTGGCTTCAAACCAGGAACTGGCAAAATAACCAATGATGTTTCCGGTAACACTGCTGATCAATGCAATGAGCAATGCCTCAAGCATCACGAGTTTCAAAATGCTGCCCGGTGCAGTACCGATAGCCATTACCACGCCAAACTCGTAAATACGCTCATATATCGACATGAACATTGAATTGATGATACCCAAGGCAGCCAGAAAGAAGAGAATTATGCATGTGACTAACGTTACATAGTTAGACATCTCGATCATGGCGGCAATCTGTGGACTGAATTCAAGCCAGTTGAGAACTTCGATGTCATTATTCCCGATGTCTTTGTACAGGTCGTTGTCGCGATTCTTCGCATCCTCCGGATTTCTAAAGCGAACGGCTATCTGGTGGATTCCATGATCCATGACCATGATTCTTTGGGCGGCGGCAAGGTTGATAAAAACAAGATTCTCATCGAGTTCAGGCAAACCGAATTCAAAAATTCCTGTGATACGGAACAACGCCTGGGAGATTTCCCCGGAACTGGCTTCGGCAGTTGTCAGTACAATCCGGTCATGCAGTGATACCTCCAGCAATTCTGCCAGAGGCCCACCTATGATGATCTCCTGGTCACCTCCGGTTAGATAATGGCCTTCAATAACCGCTGACTTTATCTTGCTGACGGCAACTTCTCGTACTGCATCTACACCATAGATCATACTGCCGGCAACGTTGTAGCTTGAGGTTACCATCCCTCCGGACATTACGCGCGGGGCATAGTCAAGCACAGTTTCATTTGACTTTATTTTCCCAATGACTGGACCGGGATCGTTGATGAACATGTCGGCGTCATTGTTGTCCAGATATCCCTTGCGGTGAATCTGCGCCTCACCAGCCAATATGTGAGTGACATTGCCGGTCATCAGTTCAATCAGGCCAATCACCATCCCGTCTGTGATGATCAGGGCTGTAAGAGAGAGGGCAATCAGCGTTACCGTCAGCACAGTGCGTCTGGTATTGCGAAACAGATTTCTCCAGGCAAGTTTTAGAATTAACATATCAGTGGCTTGCCATGGCCTGTTGCGGTGTTATCCGTGCAGCGCGTATGCCTGGGAGAATACTGACCAGGGCAGCAAAAACATAGATGAGCAAGGCAGGAACTGTCAGAACAAACAACGACAGACGGCCTGTCAGGTGATCGAATGTTACGCCGCCGAATTCGATTGGCGTCGGCAGAGTAAAACCTGTCGTCAACAGCCAGTAAAGAGCTGGTGTCACGATGACCACGCCAGCGGCGATACTCAGGGTAGCCAAAATGATTGTTTCGAGAAAAATCAGCCTGATAATGGCAATGGGTCTGCTCCCGATTGCCCTGATGACACCGAATTCCCGCGTGCGTTCAAGTATAGACATCAGTACCGTGTTCAGTACGCCAATGAACACGAGAAAAACGATGAGTACCATGGTGAAATAGTTGCCTTGTTTATCAGACTGCATGGTGCGATAGAAGGACTCCTCTACAACCTGCCAGGTAGAGACTGTGATTGCAGGATTGATGTGATTTATCTCAGTCTGCAGAGATCGGGCAACAACCTCGTTGGCATTGCTGTCAGCGACCTGCAGGGCGTATTCGTGGACTCTGTTTCCCATACTGAGAAAGCTTTGTGCCGCCGGTAACGGCAGATAGACATTCATCTTGTCCCAGGATGTCCTGGTTCCCACCAGCGCGGTGATCATAACGATATCGTTGGCAATGGAGCCATCGGCGCCCTGGGAGATGAGAACCAGTTCGTCACCAATACCAATGTCGAGCGTATTGGCTACGCCTGCTCCAATCATGGCTTTGGCATAGCCATCGCTGGTCATGGCATTGTCGAGGTAATCCCCGGCGTGTACCTTTTGCCTGAGGCGGGAAGTTGTCGGTTCGAGTTTCCAATCGACACCCACCACCCTTACCGCTCTGGTCTGATTGTTTGCATAGGCCAGTGCCGGGGCGTACACACGGGGTGCAAACGCAGTAATTTCCTGATGGTTTGTCAGGATTTGTTCGATGGATTCCCGCTCGCCAATTGTCTTGTGAATTTTTGGGCGCCGGTGATAGTCATTACTGTGAATCTGGATGTGCCCGGTATGATCCAGGGTAAAGATGTCCACGGCATTCCCCCAGCCACCCTCAAGCAGACAAAAAGAAAAAGTACAGAGTGCAAAACCACCAGCCATGCTGATTCCAGTCAGGAGAGATCTGCGTTTTTGCCGCAGGATATTTCTGTATGCGAGTCTGAGTTCCAGCATTAATTACGGCTCTTGAGGCGTCGTAATGAAAAGCCATTTTCAGTGATATCGGATGGGTTGAAGATCATCTCGTCGTAAACAATCAGCGTGCTGTGACCTGCCTTGTGCAGATTTTTCATTTCCAGAACAGAAGGTAACAACTTACCATCAAACATTCTGGGGTCGCTGAATTCCATCTGCCTGACTTTCTCTCCCCTGTCATCATAAAATGATTCTGAAACTGGCAACATCATTGTTTTATCAATGACATAGATAATCTGTCCCCAGACAGTAATAGTGTCCTCTTTTGGCATCAGGGTTATTTCGTAGTGCTGGTCGGTTTCTTCCATTGTCAAATTGTAAGCATCCACAAGCTCGGTTTGTCTTATAATGTCATCGTTGGTGAAGTCGCTTCCCATCCACGATCCCATCATCATGGATGGAGGCACTTTGATGACCTTGTTGATGCGGGGAAAAAAATTCCACATCTGCCGTTCCCGTTTAAGTGTGGCGATCCCCCGGTCTTTATTAGGCGACAGAATCCTGAAATAAGCGTATTCCGTGCCAAGGCTTTCTCCTGTCATTTTCAGATTACGTTCGTATTGTGGTGTTTTTACAATCATCGTGATGGATGACCGGCTGGAGTCACCTCTGTAGAGTTGTTCGATCTCCTCGATGATGGCGCGCGCAGACGGTGAAGTGTCCTGGCTGCCGGCAATGGCTGGTAAGGAAAGGATTGTAAACAAAAGGAAGATGAACAAGTGAGGCATGTGTAATTCCTTGTTTAAGCAGGACTTCCCCAGAGTCCCCAGTCAACTTTCCTGGGAGGCTGTCCGGGAACAGGGAATCATATCAGTCAAGGCAGTGAAGTGCATGTTGGCACCGGGAGCCTCCCGGATTAGACTCTGTATGTGTGACTAATGGATAATTCTCATGTTTTTTCTGATAGGTGAACGGGTAAGGCGCAAGACAGAAGCCATTGGCGCAAGGCAATGTGCGACATGTGTGAAATCAGAGACATTTATGCACGTGGTGGAAACAAACTGGTTCAGCCTGTTCGCCATCCCGCTGTTACCACTTGAAGTCGTTGCTGATTACGTTGTTTGTCGAAAATGTGAATCCGCCTATCCGTATGAAACGTCAACACAACCTTCTCAGGTTGACAGCGTCAAGCTGGTAACCACCTATATCCTGACCGGTTATGGTATGCAGAATCAGACCCGTGTCATGCAGGAAATCGTGCACAAAATCTGTGGTTTTGAATTTCCAGCCGGAGAAATCAACCGGTTTTCCGGACATCTGGCAGGAGGAGATATATTCGAATTGCTGGGTAATGCTGCAAGTACCATGAATGATCGAGCCCGGTTGCAGGTAATCGAAGCGGCATTTCTGAGTACTCATGTGTGCTGTGAAATTCAATACGAGGATCGCTTGCGTATCAATCTCATCGGTAATGCACTGGGTGTTTCTCTTCAATTTGTCGAATATGCGATTGCAGAGGTACGCAGACATCGCTTCTACGATGTGCAACGGCTGGTGCAGTCACCCTGATCAGTTAACCGAATTCCCCGATAACCCCGGAAATGGATTCTTTTGCATCACCAAACAGCATCCGTGTGTTCTCGCCAAAGAATAATGGATTATCGACACCGGAAAAGCCGGAAGCCATCGAACGCTTCAGCACGAATACCGTCCTTGCATGGTCAACATTGATAATCGGCATGCCGTAGATAGGACTGTCCTGATCCTCTCTTGCACTTGGATTAACCACATCGTTGGCGCCAATCACGATAGCCACATCAACATTTTCTATTCTCGGGTTGATATCATCCATCTCGACCAGTTGTTCGTAGGGTACATCCGCTTCAGCAAGCAGTACGTTCATATGCCCCGGCATTCGGCCAGCGACGGGGTGAATGGCAAAGGATACCTCGGCGCCGTTTGCCTCAAGTATCTGACCGAGTTCCTTGACGACGTGTTGCGCCTGGGCCACGGCCATACCATATCCGGGTACAAAACAGACATTGCTGGCGGCTTCCAGAATGTAATAGGCGTCTTCAACAGACAGTGGTTTTACCTCACCTTCAATGGCCTTGCCTTGTTTGACAGCACCGAATCCACTGAACAGGACATTGACAAGCGATCTGTTCATGGCCTTGCACATGATATTGGTCAGTATGATTCCGGCTGCACCGACCAGCGATCCGGCGACGATAAGGATGTTGTTACCGATGGCAAACCCGGCAGCACAGGCGGCAATACCGGAGTAACTGTTCAGCAGCGAAATAACGACCGGCATATCCGCACCGCCAATCGGAATAACTGCCATGATTCCCAGCAAGAGCGCCAAAGCCAGCACAATATACAACCATTGAGAGTCCGCGGCCGGTGCAAGAGTGAACATGACGCCAGATCCGATGAGCCCTGCAAGGACAAGACTGTTGACAATACGCTGTCCGGTAAAAACCAGCGCGGCGCTTCTGATGGTTTCGCTGAGCTTTCCATAGGCAATCAGACTGCCGGTAAACGTTACACCGCCAATCAGGACAGCCAAAAGGACAGTAATGGCGGTAAACATACTGATATCGCCACCATACAGGGTTCCCCAACCCACCAGCAGGCTTGCGACACCACCGGAACCGTTAAAGAGTGCGACCATTTCCGGCATAGCCGTCATCATAACCAGCCTTGCGGCCAATGCTCCGATGATTGTGCCGGCGATGATACCTCCTGCGATGTATTCGTAGGATACGATGCCCTGGCTATTCAAACCCGCGACCACGGCAATCAACATGCCAAAAGCCGAGAGTCTGTTTCCCCGGCGTGCGGTGGCAGGGTTCCCCAGCATTTTAAGGCCGAATATGAAAAGTACGGCGGCGACGATGTAGGACAGATTTGCGATCAGTTCAATATTCATTTGACACTCTCACGCTTGCTTTTGAACATGGACAGCATCCGATCCGTCACCATATATCCGCCTACGACATTGATCGTTGCAAAAGTCACAGCAGCCGTGCCGAGTATTGTTGCCATTTCCGAGTTCATGGCGCCGGCAGAGAGGAATGCACCTGCCAGCGTAATACCGGATATTGCATTGGCGCCTGACATAAGGGGTGTGTGTAAAGTCGCCGGCACCTTTGATATCAACTCAAAGCCGAGAAATATCGAAAGAACCAGAATAAAGGTCAGAAAAACAACTTCCACAGAGAACTCCTAGTTTCTTATATTCCTGATGGTTTCATTAACGATGTCGCCATTGTGGGTGATCACGCATCCCCTGAGTATGTCGTCTTCCAGGTCCATGTTGAAAGATTTACTCTCTTCATCCCAGTATTCCGTAATCAGATTGAACAGATTTGATGAATACATCTGGCTTGCATCCCGTGCGACCCCAGCCGGCAGATTAGAGATACCGACGATGGATATCCCGTTCACATCTACTGTCTCATCCGGCAGGCTGCCTTCCACATTGCCGCCTGTCTCTACTGCCATATCGACTATGACCCCGCCAGCGGCCATCGAATTGACCATATCCGTGGTGACAATGCGCGGTGCGGGTCGACCAAATACCTGTGCTGTAGTGATAACAATATCAGACTGACTGATGACTTCCTTCATACCCAGGCGCTGCATTTCCAGTTGTTCCGGTGTCAGTTCACGGGCGTAACCATCTTTGGTTTCTCCCGTTTCACCCAGATCAATCTCGACAAATCTGGCGCCCAGGGAATGCACCTGCTCAGCAACCACCGGACGGGTATCAAACGCGCTCACTCTTGCCCCCAGTCGTTTTGCTGTTGCAATAGCCTGCAATCCGGCAACACCAGCACCGATGACGAATACTCTTGCCGGGCTCAACGTTCCGGCAGGTGTCATCATCATGGGCAGAATCCGGTCAAGTTGCTGTGCTGCCTGTATGACCATGACGTATCCGGCAAGATTTGCCTGTGAGCTCAAGGCATCCATTTTCTGTGCCCGGGTTATGCGTGGAATCATTTCCATACTGATTGCAGTAATACCCTGTTTTGCCAGTGTATCCACGAGTTCCACTTCGTTATAGGGATCGAGATAGCTCACGTGAATAGTACCTCGTTTGATCTTGTGGACTTCCTTCGTCTCCGGTTTACGAACCCTGAGAATGATGTCGCTCTCACCAAGTAATTCATCGCGGTCGGTTGTAATAGCGGCGCCTGACTCTGAATATGCCTCGTCCGTGAATCTGGCATCTTTACCCAGTCCGGATTCGACCTTCACATCCAAACCAAGACGGGTCAGTTTTTTAACTGAATCGGGAATCAGCGCTACACGCCGTTCGTTGGCCCACTTTTCCGCGGGAACTGCAATTTGCATAAACAACCTCTTGAAATGCCCAGAACTTCTGCCTAATTGCAGGAGCGAATGGAAAGAGGGCAAAAAATAGCACGATCAGAGATCCATTTCTAATTGGATTTTGCCCGAGTATTCAACACCGCGGTGATTACTTCCTGTCAAGCCGTTGATTTTTAAACCAACAATTCGCGAATGTCGCAACTATAGACTTTCAGGACAGGAACTGATTATTGGTGGCTTATCGAAATAAACGTTGCCTGTTCCGTGTGGTAAAGTGCCTGTTGCATAGAAATTGTTTCAAACGGGTACAGATGATGAGCTGGCATAAAGAAGTCTACGAAATTGAACTGCGTCGTGAACTGTCCAGACAACAGGGCGGGGAAGAGTCCATCGACATCCAACATGCGAAGGGTCGACTGACCATCAGGGAACGCATTTCTTCCCTGGTTGAAAAAGACACTTTTGAGGAACATGGCGAAGGCGCCGGTTTTGCCGAGAAGGACAAGGATGGTTCCATCAGGTCTTTTACCCCCGCTAACTATGTGGTTGGTTTTGGCAACATTGCCGGGCGGCGTATTGTGGTGGGAGGTGAAGATTTCACCCTTAAGGGTGGGTCTCCCAATGGCGCCGGATTGCGAAAAAGCGTATATGCGGAAGAACTGGCTGTGCAGTTCAGGGTACCACTGGTGAGAATGCTGGAAGGTGGCGGTGGCAGTGTTGGCGGCAGTAGTGGGCCGGGGCCAAAAACAGTAGGCAGTCCTGTGTACAGTGAACCCCGTTTTGGAATTATTGCACAGGCAATGAACGAAGTACCTGTCGTATCCGGCGCCATGGGGCCTGTTGCCGGCTTCCCCGCGGGACGAATGGTTGCTTCTCATTTTTCCGTGATGGTCAGGGAAACATCCCAGGTTATGGTGGCAGGCCCTGCATTGGTAGAACGAGCCCTGGGTTTGTCCATGACCAAGGAGGAATTGGGGGGTTGGAAAATCCATACCCGTAGCGGCATCGTGGATAACGTTGCAGATTCAGAAGAAGATGCTTTTGGACAGATGCGGCGGTTCCTGAGTTATATGCCGCAGAACATCTGGCAATTACCGGAACGAACGCACTGCAAGGATGATCCGGAGCGCGCTGAGGATAAGCTTATTTCCATTATTCCCCGTGATGGTCGGATACCTTTCGACATGCGTGAAGTGATCAGACTCATCATGGACCTGGATTCCTTCTTCGAGATTGCGCCGGATTATGGCCATGGTCAGATTATCGGTCTGGCGAGACTTGACGGAGCGGTGGTCGGGGTCATTGCCAATGACTGTAAACATTTCGCAGGGGCAATGACTGCAGATGGGTCCCAGAAAGCAAAGCGCATGATGGAACTCTGCGATATGTTTCACATACCTGTGGTGAATTTTCTTGATGAACCGGGTTTTATGATTGGCCCGGATGCAGAACGATCTGCGGCAATAAAATATGGTATGAGTGCAGTGGCCGCAGCAGTTCAATCCACGGTACCCTGGGCGACGATCGCCATCCATAAATCATTCGGCGTTGCGTCAGCGGCACACTTTGCCCCAAATACCTATAAGCTTGCATGGCCTTCCTACGAGATGGGTGCACTTCCGGTAGAAGGTGGTGTTGCAGTTGCATATCACCGGGAGATTGCCAATGCCGCGGACCCGGAAGCGAAGCGCCGGGAACTGGAGGAACGGCTTATGGAGAACCGGTCACCGTTCCCGATGATGGAAAGTTTTGCCGTACACGAACTGATAGACCCACGGCAGACGCGTTCCAGGCTTTGTCGTTGGATTGAGTGGGTACAACCACTATTGGAAGAACTGAAAGGGCCTGTGAAATGGGGTATGCGACCCTGATATGAAAAGACTGGATGTATTTCTGACCGGGTAAGGAAGAATCACATGCGTACTACCCTTGTTGATGACAACGGCAATCCTTTATACGTGAACAGACTCATTGACGAGGATTCCCCGTATTTACGTCAACATGCTCATAATCCGGTGGACTGGTATCCCTGGGGAGCCGAAGCCTTTGCCAGAGCAAGGACAGAGAACAAACCGGTATTCCTGTCCATTGGCTATTCAACCTGTCACTGGTGTCACGTAATGGAGCACGAGAGCTTCGACAATGTGGAGATTGCAGACTTCCTGAATCAACACTTTGTGTCCATTAAACTGGATCGTGAACTCAGACCTGACCTGGACGAAATCTATATGACCGGGGTTCAGATCATGACCGGACACGGGGGTTGGCCCATGTCCAATTTTCTTACCGGGGATGGCAGACCTTTCTTTGCAGGCACCTATTATCCACCCGAAAATTTTCTCCAGTTGCTGCAGCAGCTGGTGGCGTTGTGGCAGTCACGCAAGGATGACGTATACAGTCAGGCAGCTGAAATCACCACGGCAATCGACCGCTACACCTCGGCGAAGAGTAATCAGGCAGAATCAGGCGATAGTCTGAAGGCAGCCTCTGTGGAATTGCTGGGTCGTGTAGACCAGATCTATGGGGGATTCGGGACTGCACCCAAGTTTCCAAACGAGTCCCAGTTACTGCTGCTACTGGAAGACTGGCAGCGGAACAGGAACGACCAGGCGGAAAAAGTGTTGAAACTGACTCTGGACAGACTCTGCCGGGGTGGTATTTACGATCAGGTAGCCGGTGGTTTCCATCGATATTCTGTCGACAGGCAATGGCTCGTTCCTCATTTTGAGAAAATGCTCTATAACCAGGCACAACTGCTGACGGTATATACCAAGGCATGGAGTTCTTTTGATGACCCGGCCTGCCGGCAGGTTGCCATAGAGACAGGGGAATACGTTCTCAGGGACATGTGCTCACCTGATGGTGGTTTTTTTTCGGCAACGGATGCGGATTCCGAGGGAGAGGAAGGCCTGTTCTTTGTCTGGACTCTGCCTGAACTGTCACAGGTTCTGACCGACGCGGACTTGTCATTGGTTCGCATACTCTATGGCGTTACAGAATCCGGTAACTTTGAAGGCCGTAATATCCTGAATTTGCAGCAATCAATTGAGGATTATGCCCTGACCCGGGATACAGACCCGGAGTCCGTGTATGCACGACTTCGGAAAATCAAGACCAGACTCTACGAGGTTCGGGAACAGCGAATTCATCCACTCCGGGATGAAAAAATCATTACCGGCTGGAATGGCATGATGATTTCTGCACTGGCTCTGGCAGGTTTCCGACTGGGCAGATCCGACTTTCTGAAAGCCGCCGTCAACGCGGCAGATGCCATCTGGGAAAGACACTGGCATCCGGATCAGGGACTGTGGCGCATTTCTCTGAATGGTCATGTTTCCATTCCCGGTAATCTGGAAGATCATGCCTGTTTCAGCGAAGCAATGCTGGAAATCTACCGTTATACACAAGACAGGGTCTGGCTGGACCGTGGTGAGACCCTGCTCGCCAGGATGAATGAACTGTTCTGGGATGATGAACAGGGTGGTTACTACATGGGGCTCTCCTCAGACGAAGGTCCATTGATTACAAGACCCAGAAGTCCTATGGACGGCGCGTTGCCTTCCGGCAATGCCGTAGCGGTCAATGCACTGGCCCAATACTGGCATATGACCGGTGACATGACCACAGCACAGAGAATATCCGATGTGGCGAATGGTTTCAGCGGGTTGCTTGCGAAGTCGCCATCAGCTTTTCCTTCCATGATAATCGGCCTTGAAAGTTTTAACCGCAACCAGAACGATTATGTGCAATATGCTGCCCAGGGCAAGGTCCGGGTCGAGATGGGATGCAAGGGAAGTCATGTAGATCTTTATCTTGATATCGCAGATGGATGGCACATCAATGGACACACTACCGATTCGACTCTGACTGCAACAGAAGTCACGGGATCCGGCATTATTGATTGTTTTTATCCGCAGGGTGTTGAACGTGAACTGGGGTTCACTGGATCAGACAATGAAATAGTCAAGGGTACATTTTATGATGGAACTGTCGCTATCAGCCTTGAACTTGCGACGACGGGTTCTATCTCACTGACCCTGCAGGCATGCGATCATAGCCGATGCCTGGCCCCGGAAACTCTTGTGTTCCATAGATAGTCGCCCGTATTGTATTGATCTGATTGTTGTCTGATACCGGGACCCTGGTCTATGCGTCAACCCGTGCAGACGCCGTTCCTCTAACCACCTCAACGCCTTCTTCATCTGTTGTGGAAACATCCAGATCGACGATGTGGGTGTCGTTGTCCTCCCGAAGTCCTGTCACCGTGGCGGTTGCAGTCAGAGTTGCACCCGGGAATACCTGGGAAGTGAACCGCACGCCGAATGACATCAGGCGTCCATCACCAACATAGTTGGTCAACATCTTGCCGGTCATCCCCATCGACAGCATGCCGTGGGCAAAAACAGATGGATACCCGGCAATTTCCCTGGTGTAGATCTCGTCGGTATGAACCGGATTATAGTCTCCGGAAGCGCCTGCGTATTGCACAATCTGAGTTCGTGAAAGATTTCGACAAACTTCCTCACTGTAGGTATCACCCACTTTTATATCACTTGCTTTCAAAGTCATTCTGGACTCCTGGAACTTGAATCGGGTGTTAACCTGAGGTTGCCGGACGCTCGGTCCGGACACCTACACTGGTTGCTGTTACGATCAGTTCACCTGATTGATCGCGATACTCGGTGACAGATTCGCTGAACATGAGTTTGCCGCCACGACGACCCTGTTTTTCCCATGACTTGCCGGGTTTTGTTGTTGCCGAAAGTACATCGCCGACTTTTAACGGTTTGTGGTACACGTAATGTTGCTCCGCATGGAGCCCACCGCCGCTACCGCCACCCCCACCTCCATTATCAGGTTTTGGGGTGATACCAGTTGGTCCCTTCGCCGAACCAAACCACTCCTGGCCGATCTTGGGCCGCAGGAAGTAGTCCGGATCATATTGTGCACTGGCCTGTACAAAGGTTGGTGGAGCAGGAATACCACCTGTTTCTGTCCCTTTTGCATATTCCTCGTCGTAATAAATCTTATTGGCATCACCAATTGACCGCGCGAACATCAAGACATGTCCGGATTCAATCGGGAATTTTTCCACTGCCATCGGATTACCTCCATTTGAGTGATTTCTGCAGAGTAAAATACTCAAATTGGTGTTGTTGCGTCAAGTCGCCTTCATGCCGCTTTACATGATTGTACATGGCACTCTCTACAGAAAAAATTGCAGCCAGGATATCAACAAAAACAGAACAAAAGGTTGTTCACATAAAAAAGCGGGAGTATTATTTTATCTCCGTCATGGTCACTGATCAGAGCATGACAAACGGGCAAGAAAAAATAATTTCTGTCGAGAACGCTCTTATGTCCAGACCTGTTCGTATCGAATTTCCTGGCGCGATTTATCACATCAGCAGTAAGAACAGTAAAGGTCAACTCTCTTTTCGAGACCGGAACGACAGGGCAGTGTTCATCAACATACTGGACAATGTCGTCAGCAGGTTTGGCTGGATGTTGCACAGCTATGTGTTGATGAATGAACACTATCATCTCGTCGTTGAGATACCGGAAAAGAATCTGTCGCGAGGCATGCGCCAGTTAAATGGTGTCTATACACAGCACTTCAACCGGCGACACCACCTGGAAGGTCCCATTTTTCAGGGACGGTTCAAGAGCATATTATTTGAAAAGGACCACTATCTTCTTCCAGTCTGCCGTCATGTCGTTCTGAATCCTTTAAGGCTTGGAGCATCTCCGGATTTGTCAGGATATGTCTGGAGCAGCTATCGGGCTACCGCAGGTCTGACCAGGAAACCTGATTATTTACATACCAATGATGTTCTGGCCGGTTTTGACAAACACCAGCAAGGGCTTGAATACCAGCGATATGTAGAACAGGGTATTGATTCGAAATCCCCGTTCCTGAGCCGGAGTAACCAGGTGTTATTGGGATCACCGGAGTTTCTGAAAGAGATGCAGCCGGTGCTGCATGGCGAGAAGATGGCAAGACGGGGTCCAAAACAGGCTCGCAGAAGAAGAAGTCTGACGGTTTTGTTCAGAAATGTAGAAGCAAAATCGCGCCAGGAGCGAAATGAACTGATACGTAAGGCACATCTTGATTATGCCTATACACTGGTGGAGATTGGTAATCATATTGGTCTGCATTACACGACTGTCAGCAAAGTGGTCAATGGTTTTCAGCGTTCCGTATAATACGGAAACAATATAGTGGCATATGCTATGGTACTTTTCTTTGGCAGATTGACTATGTATGCTGGCAGTGTTTGACCCGATGATTCATTTCAGGAGTAAACCAAGTGCGTAGAGTGGTTGGAGATAAACCTCGAGAAGAGAGTGAGATCGATCTGACACCCATGCTGGATGTCGTGTTCATCATGCTGATTTTCTTCATTGTCACCGCAACCTTTGTGAAGGAAATCGGTATTGATATCAACAGCCCGGACAAGAACCAGAATATCAAGGACGCTGACAGGAAGAGCATAGTAGTGCGGATCACCAATCGAGACCGGATAATGATTCGTGGTCGTGACATTGACTTCCGTGCAGTACGTGCGAATATCGAACGCCTGCATGCGGAAACTCCCGAGGCGCCGGTCGTTGTTCAACCACATCCTGACAGTACCACAGAGGTCATGGTTCACGTAATGGACGCTGCACGCGAGGCTGGTGTCTATGTGTCAATTGCGGCGATCTGATAGATTGGGGTCACTCTGACCCCATAAATTATGAAAAAATTAATTCCACTGTTTGCAGTGGTATGTATGTTGAGTCTCATTGGCTGTACCAGTCTGGTTTCCAGTCTTACCTCGCAGATGGCCAATGACCTTGCAGAAACTATTTTAAACAGTAATGACATTGATACTGTCCGGGAGGGCATACCTGCCTATCTGTTGCTGATAGACAGTTTTTTGCAACGAAGTCCGGATGATGTCGATTTGCTGATAGCTGCCGCAACCCTGAACGGTTCATTCAGTATTTTTGCCAATCCGGAACGTGCCGGATTGCTCAATCAGAAGTCACTTGACTACGCCAGTCAGGCAGCCTGTCTCACCAGTAAAGCAATGTGTGATCATGCTTCAGTCGCTTTCGTTGAATTTGAACAGAGAATCAGTGAACTGAAGCAAAAAGACATTGGAGCGGCCTATGCTTTGGGTGTGGCCTGGGCAGGTTGGATACAGACACACAGCGATGACTGGAATGCGATTGGTCAACTTGGGAGAGTCAAGTTGCTGATGGAAAAGGTTATCGAACTGGACGAAACCTGGGACAATGGTGGTGCACATCTATATTTAGGCGGATTGGAAACTCTGTTGCCTGCTACCATGGGTGGGAAACCAGAAAAAGGGAGGACTCATTTCGAGCGATCCCTGAGCATATCGGATGGGAAATATCTGATGACCCGGGTAGTCTATGCAGAACAATATGCACGTCTTGTATTTGACCGGGAATTACATGATCGTTTATTGCAGGAGGTCATTGATGCAGATCCGGATGTGCCGGGAATGACGTTGACCAACCTCATGGCGCAACAGAGAGCAAGAGAGTTACTGGCTGATTCCAACGATTATTTTTAGGTGGCAGGATGAAAACAACCAACGGCATACTGATTCTGGCGATGTTGCTGATTTCGGGTTCCGTCCAGGCAAAGGATTACAAAATAGCGACCATCTCCCCTGACGGCCTTGCCTGGATGAAAGAATTTCGGGACGGAGTCAGACAAATCGACGAGGTCACCGACGGTAGGGTCAAGTTCAGAATTTACCCGGGCAGTGTCATGGGTGATGACATAACGGTCCTGCGCAAGATGCGCAGCGGTCAATTACACGGCGGTGTGATAGTGGCCGGATCGTTGACAAGATTTTATCCGGATTTGCAGGTATACAATCTACCGTTGATCTTTAAATCCCATGAGGAGGTGGCCTATATCCGAAGTCGAATGGATCAGATCATCATCGACGGGTTGCATGAAAACGGTTTGGAGAGTTTTTATCTTACGGAGACAGGTTTCGCCTATCTGCTTTCAAAGGATCCGGTAAAAAGTGTCGACGATGTTAAAAAACTGAAGGCCTGGATACCTGATGGTGATCCTATTGCAGCCGAGTTGATCAAGTCTTTTGATGTAAGCCCGATTCCTTTGGGTATCCCCGATATTTTAGCGGGGCTGCAGACAGGTATTATCGATGCTGTAGTGGCTCCACCGATTGCTGCCCTGGCATTGCAATGGCACAACCACGTGGAATACCTGCTGGATCTGCCGCTTCTCTACGTATACTCGATGCTGGTTTTGGACCGGAAGTCATTTGGGAAGATCAGTCAGGATGATCAGGTTGTTACCAGAGAGTTGCTGAACAAGGTATTCAAAAGGATAGATGGGGTCAATCGTCTTGATAATCAGAAAGCGTTCCAGGCGTTGGTGACACATGGTCTGAAAGTGATTACCCCGGGGGAGAAGGAACTGCCTGAATGGGAAGCCGTTGCCAGGAAATCGATAGAGGATCTGGTGGCATCCGGTGAAATTTCTGCTGAAATCGTAAATACATTCAACAGGTATATCAGGGATTACCGCAAATCTCCTGAAGCAGTTGCCCAATAACGGAATCTGCAGACATGTTAACCAGAATATTTCGTGTCCTGCATCTGATTGAAAACTCGCTGTTGATTGCCGCGCTTGTCACCATGCTTGCCATGGCGGTAATGCAGATAATAATGCGAAATTTTATGGATGCCGGTTTTCTGTGGGCGGAGTCCTTCCAGCGGATTCTGGTGCTCTGGGTTGCGATACTGGGCGCTCTGGTGGCGACCAGGGAGCGTCATCACATTAACATAGATGCTCTGACCCGTTTCCTGTCAAGCAGGGGCCGCAGGATTGTTAATCTGGTCAATAATGTGCTGGCAGGGATCATTTGTGCAATCGTTGCCTGGTACTCAGTTGAATTCATCAGTTACGAATATCAGGATGAGACAATCGCCTTTGCCAATGTTCCCACCTGGCTTTGTCAATCAATTCTGCCGATTGGATTTACCGGAATGAGCATCCGGTTCCTGGTAAGCGGGTTTCAGGGAATACCGGATTGACTGCTGTTCTGTTAATCCTTGCTGTCCTGTTGCTGGCTCTGCTGGGAGCACCCCTGTTCGTGGTTATCCTGGCAGCGGCGATGGCAGGATTTTATTACGCAGACATTCCGCTGACGGTCATCACTATTGAAATTTACCGTCTGGTCGATACACCGCTGTTACTGGCACTGCCGTTATTCACCTTCTCGGGCTACATACTGGCAGAAAGCAACCTGTCTTCACGACTTGTCAGACTGACCAGGGTCTTCCTCGGATGGATGCCGGGAGGACTTGCAGTGGTCGCCTTTATCACCTGTGCTTTCTTTACAGCGTTTACCGGCGCCTCAGGCGTAACAATTGTGGCAGTGGGTGCGTTGCTGTTTCCGGCTTTGGTGGAAGCAGGGTACAAAGAGAAATTCTCGCTTGGCCTGGTGACATCATCGGGAAGTCTGGGGCTTCTCCTGGCCCCCTCTTTGCCGCTGATACTCTATGGTGTAATCGTCCAGCAAATGGACTTGCCCGATCCATTTACCATCCAGGAACTCTTTATCGCCGGCATATTACCGGCTCTGCTGATGATTGTTCTGTTGACTCTGTACAGTATCTGGTCCGTTCGCGGTCAGCCTGTGACAGGCAACAGATTCAGCACTCAGGAAGCGAAGCAGGCCTTGATGGATATGAAGTGGGAACTGCCTTTGCCGATCATCGTCCTCGGCGGTATTTATAGTGGATTTTTTGCGGTGTCTGAAGCTGCCGCTGTCACAGCCCTGTATGTGCTGGTGGTCGAAGTCGGCATATTGCGGGAAGTCAAGGTGGGTAAACTGCTACAGACTACTGTGGATGCGATGGTAATGGTGGGCGGTATCCTGCTGATTCTCGGTGTTTCGCTGGCATTTACGAATTATCTGATAGACGCACAAATTCCACAGCAACTGTTCGAACTGATCAGGACCTTTATCGACAGTAAATTCACGTTCCTGATTTTGCTGAATATTGTGCTGCTGGTGCTTGGCGCCATACTGGATATCTTCTCGGCACTGGTCATCATGATTCCGCTGATTGTGCCAATAGCCCTGGGTTTTGGTATTGATCCTGTCCACCTGGGTATCATTTTCCTGGCGAATATGCAGATTGGTTATTTTACCCCGCCAATCGGAATGAATCTGTTTATCGCAAGCTACCGTTTCAAACGTTCTGTGACAGAACTGTATCAGGCCACCATTCCCTTTATGGCGGTACTGCTGGT
>JAPOOX010000237.1 GCA_026713185.1 Gammaproteobacteria bacterium | reverse complement strand
GTCATGGCTGCCTTTACGATCCTGGTATCGAGTTCCAGCACGTTAATACCCTGTCCCGCAAGCGCATGGGCAACATCTCGCAGAATACCTGGCCGGTCCAGTCCAAGCAACGTCAGTCTTCGGGTTTGAAGAGGAAATGGACCTGACCCCTTTTTTACCTTTTCGATGACAATGGTGAGACCCATATCCTGCAATTTTTTCAGGGAATCCGTCAACGTCTCGACTTCATTGTCGTCAACTTCCACCTGAATAATCCCGGCAAACTTTCCGGCCAGTTGACTCAGTCTGCTGGCCAGCCAGTTCCCGTGGTTCTCGTTCACAATCCGGGAAATGGACTCTACCAGCCCCTGCTTATCGTCACCGATAAAAGTAAATACGACATTGGTTTTCACAGTTTATTTTCTCACGACCAGTTTCTCACGGAGTGCAATTTACAGTCCGTATGCAATACGAAGCAATGTCATTGGGTGTTGAGCCTGATTGACGCTATCTGACAAATGGGCAATATGGGTGCCGGCCATGGGACAGTCGCTGGAAAAATGATCGGGTTCTTTTCCATTCACCTGCCGCACAACGGGACGGGCAATCCTGACGGAATTGTCCCTGGTTTCTTTTTTCACAGCATAGGTGCCGTCGTGTCCTGAACACCGTTCAATGGTGTCGACGTTGGTATCAGGGACCAGCTTCAATATATCCCGTGTCCGTAATCCGATATTCTGGACCCGTTGGTGGCAGGCAACCTGATAGCTGACATCACCCAGCGGATGTTTGAAGTCGGTAACCAGAGCACCACCCCTGTGTCTTATATAGAGATACTCAAAGGGGTCAAAGAAAGCATCTGCTACTTTTCTGACATCCGCATCGTCAGGAAACAGCAGTGGCAGTTCCTTCCTGTACATCAATACGCAGGAAGGAATCGGGGCGGTAAGGTCATAACCCTGGTCTGCCAGTGCAGCGAGCACGGGAATGTTTTTGTCCTTTAAGCGAGCGACACTTTCCAGATCTCCCAATTCCAGTTTGGGCATTCCGCAGCAATTTTCCCCGGGTGTCAGATCAATGTGGATTCCGTTGTGCCGGAATACGCTGGTGAAATCTTTTCCCAGGTCAGGGTTGGAGTAATTGCCGTAGCAGGTCGCATACAATGCAACCTTGCCGGTGGTGTTACCCACTGCCTCAGGCACAATCCCGGAATTGTCTTTATCGAAACGGCGGCGCATGGTCCTTGAGTGATATCGGGGGACAGGTGCTTCATGGTGTACATCCAGTGCCGACTCCAGCACATTGCGAAACAGAGGAGTTCCATTGAGTGTATTCACCGCGATATCGACGAGCGGAATAGTTGCCAGGGCGCCTATTGTGTCGGTGCTGGTGAGCACTTTATCACGCAGGGATGTCCCTTTATCTTTGAATCGCCGTGCTTTTGCACGCAGCATCAGATGGGGGAAGTCAACGTTCCACTCATGGGGGGGAACGTAAGGGCATTTCGTCATGTAACACAGGTCGCACAGATAACACTGATCGACCACGTTCATGTAGTCACCCTTGTCGACGCCGTCAACCTCCATGGTCTCAGACTCATCAATAAGGTCGAACATGGTCGGGAAAGAAGAGCACAGATTTACGCAACGTCGGCATCCATGGCAGATATCGAATACCCGTGCCAGTTCATCGTTGAGTTTGTCCGGGTTTCCAAAATCCCTTGACTGCCAGTCGACAGGATGTCTGGTAGGTGCTTCCAGACTGCCTTCCCGTTGCTTCACTGATCATTCCTCATACTCATATACCAATCCCGAATTGCCCTTCTATCCGTTATCCTTCCTGAACCGATTTGTGCATTAAACATGTGATGTCATCATGTTGAGCAAATCAGTTGATTATAAAGATGAAGAGGATGGATAACACCTTATCGATAAATTCCGGTACAGGAAAGTAAACCAGGGTGAAGCTTCATGCAACATACAAGTTCCCCTGTAATTGAAAATATGTTGTCATGGCTCTTCAGAGTGTATCGGGGAATTGTCCAATGAGTCTTGAGGCTGATCTCGCCTGGGGACAGGTACAGGGCAGACGACAGTATCAGCAGGATAGCGCCACCGTTGTATCCTGGACCGACAACCGGCGCCTTCTGCTGCTGGGTGATGGTATGGGTGGGCATGTGGCCGGAGATGTCGCCAGCGCCATCGCAACGGGTACTTTCAGGGAAACGTTTATTTCTGCGGATGAATTGGAAATACAGGATCGGTTGCTCAGGAGTCTGGATAGAGGCATTTGCGCAGTCTGTTAGGGCTTGATTCTACTGGTCTCCAGAGCAGGGTCAGATCTCTTTACCCCACAAAAAAACGAAAGAATGCGGGCTGGCGGGCGGCCAAATTGTCAATTCCCGGATTTTCACCCCAGGCTG
>JAPOOX010000327.1 GCA_026713185.1 Gammaproteobacteria bacterium | reverse complement strand
TAAAGCCACCAGTCCTGCACCTGCTGACAATAGCGCGATCCGCGTGGTTTCTGTCAGATTTTGTGCTGACGCCAATTCAGCCGCTCGTGCATCCTGAATTGCACGTTCATAGTCAGCACTGAATTGATCCGCAAAAACTTCTAATGCCTGATTGACGGTCTTCATTCTTTCCTGGGGTGAAGAAATTCGATTGATCATCGGGTCTTCTCCTATCTCCCTGGAAACTTCAACCAGTGCTTCGAGGAATTCGGGCTTTGCTTCTGCCGGGACACCTGAGAATCTGGTAATCCACTCATCAAGTATGCGTACAGCCATCTGCTTCGTATAACTCAAATTTTCGTCGCGTTCAAACTGTTGATCAAGATATTCACCTACTTTGACCAGTGTTGTCATATCCTGATTATCGTCTTCCGTCTGGCGTGACTGATCCTCTTCCGGACTTGATAGAGACTCATCAAGAGTTGATGCAAGGGGTAGAACGTCTAACCTGACTTCTTCCCAGGTTGGCGTAGACAGGTAATCCCCGGGCTGGTGATCGACTGATGTTATTCGTGCCAGACCGTACCATAGAATTGAACCCACAAACGTTAAGAAAGCAACCAGCACAACCAGGCTGAATATGACCCTGATGGTCACCAGATACCAGGATTCGAATCTTTCCAGCATGTTTATCCAGCCTCTCTTCTGTTTTCAATATACATCGTACCAGATAGTCGATTGTCAGATTTCAGACCCTGGATCATTACTTTGTACATAACCTGTTCCAGCATGATGCTGATGCCAGCATGAACCTGGCATGAATGAGCGGCCAGTTGACAACAACGCTGGTTGAACATCGACTTCTTTGATTGCAGATTCGCTGGCCCTCAAAATTACTTTGCAGTTAAGTAAAAAAATGTTAAAAAAACAGGATTTCAGTTGAGGGAAATAAAATATCGCTCGTCTAGCCTGAATGAGGGTGGTCATCAGGCTGCAGGTGCGCTATAAAGTGACCGGTTTCAATTGTCGAACTCTTGGTATGACCATGGAGGGAGACTTATGGCTGGTCATTAATTCTGAGTTATGAAAGGGGAGAGATCCACTATGTTAAAACCAATAGTCAAGAATGTAACACAGCATCTGGCGACTGGCTTTGCCGCCGTGCTGTTAGGCAGTACAGTTTCCATTGGCACAGCGATTGCTGAGTCAGAGGAAGAATCGGAAGTCATGGAAGAAATTGTTGTCACGGGTATCCGCGGCAGCATGCAACAGTCACTGGAACGGAAAAGAAATGCCGACCACTTTGTCGACGCGATTACCGCGGAAGACATCGGCGCCTTTCCGGATCAGAACCTGGCCGAAGCCCTGCAGCGGATCAGCGGCGTCGCCATCGACCGCAAGAGCGGTGAGGGCGCGTTTGTCAGCGTTCGCGGGCTCGGTCCACAATTTGTGGCAACGACCATAGGCGGGCGTGTTTCGGCGTCCAACGTTGCTCCCGGAAGCCACGACGGCACGGGTAATTCAAACCCGAAATCCCGCGCAGTCGGCTTTCACGGCTTCCAATCCGGGCTGGTGCACGCGGTAGAAATCCACAAGTCACCACGGGCTGATCATGTGGAAGGCGGTCTCGGTGGCTTCGTCGACATCCAGCCGCGCAAACCCTTCGACCTCGGAAAGCGGCATATTGCGTTGTCCCTGGACACGACGATAAACGAGTTGTCTGACGACACGGCGCCCGGCGTATTCGCGCTGTTCAGCGATGTCTTGACCGATACGATGGGTTTGATGGTTTCAGCGCAGTGGGACAATCGGGTCTTTAGGTCGGACCAACTACACCTGACCTACTTTCGAGATCCCAGGACAGCCGTCATCAACGGCGTGGAAATGGGGCCCGGCTACACTCCGAACAACTACCTTGCGAGAATGCATACCACGGATCGAGATCGCCTGAACATCTCCTCTTCCCTGCAATTTCGACCTTCGGATCGCGTCGATGTGACATTCGATATGCTGTATGCCAGCAATGTGGCCGACGAGACCGAATACTTGCGGTCCTTCCGAATAGCCCAGGGCCATTCGCGGCTCACGGACGCAACCGTGGTGGATGACAACGGGACCGGTATCTACACCATGTATTCCACCTCCGGCGCGGGCGCCTTCATTCAGCACGCCACCGAGACGGTCGACAACGTGGCGGTCAATTACGGCGCCAATCTGAAGATACAGGCCACTGATAACCTGGCCCTCAACTTCGATGTGGCGGTGTCCGATACGGAAGTTCCGATCCAGAATCGGGACGCTCTGATGCGAAACACCCGCACTCAGATGACTTACCGCCAGAACGGTCCGGGCGGGGTTCCGTCGATGTCTTCGTCTTCGCCGTTGACAGACGTCAACCATTGGAGCGTTGTGAAGCAATCGGTGCAGGAGCACCTGGTCGATGATTCGAATGTTCAGTTCAGGGTCGATGCGACGTATCAATTTGATGCGGACTGGCTTGACACGGCCCAGGTCGGTGTGAGGACCTATAGACAGGAACGCCGCGACCGGGCCCGGTATCTGAACAGCAGGGCTTTCATTAATCGTCCGATCACGGAGTTCGGCGGTGGCCTTGCATTTCCGGCGGAGTCAGACTTCCTGGATGCGTTAGGGGCGGAGTTTCCTTCGCCGATCCTGAGCCCGAACTTTGACGCGCTTCAGGAGACATTCATTACCCGGGCGGATGAAATCCGTGCGGGCGGCGGGTTCAGCACCGGAACCGGCAAGTCCCTGGATGAATACACCTCGGGCCGCTTCAACGAAGACATCAATCACGAAGACGACGGCAACGCGATCTACGCCATGGTCACATTCAGCGGAGACCTGGGAAACACGCCATACTCTGGCAATGTCGGGCTCCGCTACGTGGACAACAGCACCGGTTCCGAGGGACAAATCGTGCAACCCTTAACGATCGACTATTCCGATCCGTCGGCGCCCGAACTTGTTCTGTCATCGCCCGAGTTTCTGAACATAGGTCACGACTACACCGAGCTGCTTCCTTCCCTCAACCTTCGATTCGACCCGCGTGACGATGTCGTTGTTCGGGTTGCACTCGCAAAAGTGTTCAGTCGAGCGGCGTACCGGGAGCTGAATCCCCGGAACAGCGTTCAGGCAAACAACCGCACCATGAATGCTGGCAACGGGCGGCTTGAACCGACCGTGGGAGTCCAGTTCGACCTGGCGCTGGAATGGTACTTCGCGGATTACTCGATTGTCTCATTCGGCCTCTTCACGAAGGAGATAGAAGGGTTCGTTCAGAACGACGTAGAACTGGTCCCGTTTGGCAATGTGATAGATCCCGATACGAACCAACCCCTTGTCCTGGAGGCATTCAGACCGCTAAACACCGGAGAGTCTGATCTGGTCGGTATGGAACTGGCATTCCAGCGCACGTTTGCAGATTTGTTGCCGGCGCCGTTTGATGGCTTCGGTGTGATTGCCAACTACACGTACATCAATTCCGGGACGGACTTCGAGAGCGCAAAAACGATGGCCTCGTACAGCATTCCGGGACTGTCCGAGAACACGATCAACTTCACCGTGTTCTACGAGAAGGGTCCCTGGGGCGGTCGGATCTCCTACAACTTCCGTGACGATTTCCTGGACAATATCGGCGTCGCCTGGCAGCCTCATCCCTATTTCGTCGAGTCGTACAAGCAATTTGATGCGTCCTTCAGTTATGCGCCGAACGACAGGCTCTCGTTCGCCCTGGAAGGGATCAATCTGACCGACGAGAGTGTCTACTATTACAACCGGGTGGGATCGGGCGAGGAAAACCACTTTTCCAGCGCAATCAACGCCGGGCGCCGATTCATGCTGGGTGCACGCTGGAAGATGTAGTTCCAACTGATGATCCCCGTAACGGCAACATCGCACTTCCCCCTGCGATGTTGCCGGGGATCTATCAAAGCAGAGTATGGGCAGGACACGCCTTCTTGTTGTAATCGTTCATCCAGCATTTATTGGTCCTGTCTTTACGCTACCGGGCAGATGTCCGTTGTGGATTACTGATTGCCCATCAGCTCTTCAAAAAGGATATCCTGATCGACCACCTCTTTATCGACCACCTCTTTGCCAGCGGCCTCGATCACAACCTGGGCAATCTTACCTTTGAAGACAAACGGTGACTCATAACCATCATCAACCGGTGTCTGGCTGTCTCGCCCCACCTCAAATGGCTCGTTGGCAAAGTTAAGCTGACGAAATGGCGAGAGCAATCCTTCGCCTGCCGGTTGCTCATCCACGAAGAAATGTACATGTCCTTCATCCTCCCCTACCTTCACCACATCGACTCGAAGCGTCACATCGCCTGACGGGATGGCTGTTGTTGATACAACTCGACAGCGATGCTGGAAATCATTGGTCGTATAGTGCAACTGGTTGCCAAGGATAAAGAGGCTCCAGCCGCCGAACTGGCCGCCATCGGCGATAATGACACCGTCGACCGTTGTTGATTCACGATTGATCCGGGCGGTAATACGATGAGAGACACCTCGTACCCGTGGCCCGGCTTTAAAGTGGTGCGGTAGTACCGCATCCTGGTACAGCACCCAACGATCCTTCGGTTCAGGCCACCAGCCCACGCCATTCCTGCTGCTCATATCATCCAGTGGCAGTACACCGAACTGCTCAGCCTCTCGCCACCAGAGATCAATCATCTCCTTGAGTTTCTCCGGGTGCTTTTCGGCAAGGTTGTCAATCTCGGCCAAATCATGCTCCAGATGATAGAGTTCCCATGCTTCTGACTGGAAGTCAGCACCTCTGGTGTGGAATGTCAGGGCCTTCCAGCCTTCGTGCCAGATCGCCCGATGACCAGTGGTCTCGAAATACTGGATCTTCTTGCGCGTATCCGCCTCATTATCATTCAGGGTGTGGGCCATCGAGGTACCATGCAGTGGCATCTGCCCTACCCCGTTCACCTGGCCGGGTAGGTCCAGCCCCACCAGATCGAGCAGTGTCGGCGTAACATCCACGGCATGATAAAACTGTCGACGAGTCTCTCCCCTGGCTTTAATACCCGCTGGCCAACGGATTATCAGAGGCGCACGGATCCCGCCGGCATAAGTATTTCCCTTATAACGCTTAAACGGTGTGTTACCCGCCATGGCCCAGCCGAAGGGATAGATGCCGTAGCTCGCAGGGCCACCCAGGTCATCCATGCGCGCCAGATTCTCTTCGACACTGGGATGATTCCCCGTGCGGGAACGATGATGGTCATAGCTGCCGTGTGGGCCACCCAGGGCGGCGGCGCCATTGTCAGAAAGGGCGATAACGATAGTATCATCTCGCTTGCCAAGGGCATCCAGCTGAGCCAGCAATCGTGCAATCTGAACATCACAGTGTTCCATGAATCCGGCAAAAACTTCCTCAAACCTGGCTGCAATCTTCTGCTCCTCAGCACTCAGTTCATCCCACACCTGCACACCCGGATTCCGTGGCGCCAGACGCTGATCAGCCGGCAGCAGACCCAATGCCTTCTGGCGAGCCAGAATCCTGTCACGTGCTGAATCCCAGCCGTCATCAAACCGTCCCAGATATTTATCCGCAAATGCACGTGGCACATGGTGAGGTGAATGGCCGGCCGCGAATGCCAGATACAGAAAGAAAGGCTTGTCTGGTGCTGACGATGTCAACTGCCGAAGCCATTTGCAGGACTGATCAACGATATCCTCAGACAGGTGATAGTCCTTGACTGGCGGCGGCTCGATACGCTCGTTGCCCATAATGAGTTCAGGATTCCACTGATTGGTCTCGCCGGCCAGGAAGCCATAGTAGCGGTCAAAGCCGCGCTGCAGGGGCCAGTGATCATAAGGCCCGGCCGGGCTTGTGTCATCGCTTGAAGCCAGATGCCACTTGCCGGCCGCGAGGGTCTGGTAACCCTGTGGTCGCAATATTTCCGCGATGTTGGCAGCTTCTCTCGCAACGAAGCCACGGGTATTGGGAAAGCCGTTGTTACTTTCGGTTACACGGCCCACACCGACACTGTGATGATTGCGACCCGTCAGAAGGCAGGCTCGGGTGGGGGAACATAGTGGTGTCACATGGAAATTGGCATAGCGCAGGCCGTCGTCCGCCAGACTGTCCAGCGCCGGCGTCTCGATATCTGAGCCATAGCAGCCCAGTTGAGAGTAGCCAACATCGTCCAGCACAATCATAACGACATTAAGTGACCGCGAAAGTGTAGATGGTTTCGTGACCCAGGACGCGGTTGAGTTCTTTACAGTCTGTCGAATGACGCCATTGAAGTATCTGTCGTGTTCCATCAGCTGGAATTACAGTACAGCACCTGCTGACCATGGCAAAAACTCCAGGTCACCGAGGCCAAAGAGTTCGGATTGACTACGCTCGCCGGAGGCGGTGGCCAGAATCTTGTCAAAAATGATTTGACCCAGTTCATCAATGGAAGCCTTACCGTCAATCACGATACCGCAATTCACATCCATGTCCTCGGACATACGATTATACATTGTGGAGTTGGTCGCCAGCTTTATGCAAGGAGTGGGTTTACTGCCAAAGACAGAGCCACGGCCAGTGGTAAAACAAGCCACATTGGCGCCACCGGCAACCATGCCGGTTACCGAGGAAGGGTCATATCCCGGGGTATCCATAAACACGAAACCTTTGCTGGTGATGGGGGTTGCGTATTCATATACATCCATCAAGGTGGTGGTGCCGCCTTTGGAAACGGCGCCCAAAGATTTTTCAAGAATGGTAGTCAATCCACCTGCCTTGTTCCCGGGTGCAGGATTATTATTTAAAGTCGTGTCGTTTTTGCTCGTATACTGTTCCCACCAATGAATTCGATCAACTAATTTTTCGCCAACTTCCTGGCTGACTGCACGGCGCGTCAGTAGATGTTCTGCGCCATAAATTTCCGGCGTTTCAGCCAAACACGCGGTACCACCATGCTGAACCAGTAAATCCACCGCGGCGCCCAGACCCGGGTTGGCAGAAATACCTGAGTAAGCATCGGAACCACCGCACTCCATAGTCGGCCAGCGCATCACCGCGAAAATGATCGGCAATTTTTCTTACCACTGTAGCCGAGCAATTTACCGTGCACATGACGCCAATATAATTTCGAGTTGCAGCTTGCCCATTGGCCCGGCGAAAACCCTGAAACTGTCGACGCTCCGATTCGGGGACCAGGATGGCATCCTGGCGACCGGCGCCAAAGGCATGATCACGATCAAATTCAGCGAAGTCCAGATTGTGCTCATGGACATGGTCACCTTTTGCAATATCGCAGGCCGCAAAACCAATGATTTGGTCATACTTCAGCACTGGTTGGCCTTTGACGATTTTCGCAGTGGCTATTTTGTGTCCGGGTGGAATGGTTTTTGCGGAAATGGCGCCTTCAGATTCAAGATACACACCAGATTCAAGTTCTGTCCGTGCGACCACCACGTTGTCATTGCTGTGCAGGCGGATAATGGGGGATTGGGACATTCTTATCATCCTCAGGTGAGTGGATTAATTGCCAGGATACCTTACAGTCAAGCTGTAACTTAGTCAAAGCATCGCCCCTTCACCAACAGGTATTTTCAAAGTATTATCATGTTGCATGCCACTTGACATAGGAGGCTATCCGAGAACAGACTGACCTACTGCGGACAAGCCTGATTGGCCATATTTTCCGCTTATTTTCGTTCAATATGTACAATATTTGCCTCAAATAACCAAAAAATATGACTCAATCAGTCTCG